>CAYFOO010000005.1:0-48821 GCA_964344775.1 uncultured Candidatus Peribacteria bacterium | reverse complement strand
CGGAAATGTTCGGATCCTTCAGAATTTCTGCACTTACTTTTTCGAAGAAATCCCATGGCAGCTTCCCCACACTTGCACTCATCGCATCGATGGAATCAATCGGTCGGAGGATGATGGATTCTTTTCCTTTGTCGTCAAAAGAAATCGGCACCAACACGGTCGGAAATTGCCAAACTTTTTGGTACAGATCCATTTCTTCGAGCGTCTGTGTCACAATGTGATCGGCTCTTTGGAGTCTTTTTACTCGTTCTGGGGTGATGTGTGATTTTTCCACTTTTACCGTTGCAAATTCTTTCCTGCCAGCCGAAGCCTTGGCGTAGGTTGGTTCCTCAATTTGTACCAGCGTTCGATTTACTTCCGGATTGATGTTGATGTCCATCGTGGCTCGAGTTTCGAGTGCCGGGATATCGGTGATATTATTTCGTTTCAAAATCTCTGGGTGTCGATACGTCCGTGAATCTCCCTGCACCCCCACTGATTTGATCGGTAATCTAATCGTGTCATCCGACATTTGTAATTCGTCATTTGTCATTTGTAATTGCTCGGACGAACACAAGATCCGCACACCAAGTCCCGGCCCGGGGAAAGGGTGTCGCCAGACAAGATGATGTGGGAGTCCGAGCAATTCTCCGAGATTTCGAACTTCATCTTTGTAGAGTTCAGCGATTGGCTCGATCACTTTTCCTTCATCGATCAGTTTTTGAATCTCCGGAACTCGATTGTGATGGGTTTTGATCTTGGCAGCATTTTTCGTTCCGCCGGTTTCAATCGTATCTGGATAGATCGTCCCTTGGGCGAGGATCCAATCATCATGCAAATCATTTTCGCTGAAAAATTGGTGCTGCACTTCAAGGAAGGTATTCCCAATAATTTCTCGCTTCTTCTCCGGTTCGTAAACGCCTTCCAGATTTTTGAGGAACGTTTTTTCTGCATCGAGGATGGTGAGTTGGGTCCCAATGTTTTCGAGTGATTCTTTCACAAATTCAACTTCCCCTTCTCGGAGTAGTCCGGTGTTGACGAAGAGACCTTTAACCCGCTCTGGCCCCAGTACTTTGGAAAGTAATGCAAAAGCTACGGTCGAATCCACACCTCCAGAAACGAATAAAATCACATTTTTGTCCCCCACTTTTTGTCTGATTTTTTCTTTTTCTTCCTTCAGAAACTTTTCAATTGACCAATCATAGTTGACTTCACAAATCTCCAGGAAATTTTTCAGAATCTGATTACCATGCTCAGAATGCGTCACTTCTGGATGAAACTGAATTCCAAAAAGCTTTTTTTCAGCATTCCAAACCGCCGCATTTTCACAATTATCCGTATGTCCACACACCTGAAATCCAGGTGCCAACTTCACCACTTCATCCCCATGACTCATCCAAACAACTGTCTTCCCTTCTCCCCTGGTCTCCCCTGACAAGGGGAGATACTTGTCTGAAGATGGGAATAGAGGGGTTTTGGGAGACACATTTGATTTATCAGTTTCAGAGGGGTTTGGGATTTTTGAGAACAAAGGGCACTCTCCATCAAACTCTAACTCAGCCGGCCCATACTCCTTAATTTCTCCAGAAACCACCTCCCCTCCCAATTCATGATTCAGAAATTGATGTCCGTAGCAGATCCCAAGCACGGGTTTCCCCAGTTCAAAAATGGCTTTTTCGCACTTTGGTGAATCTGCATCAAAAACACTCTGCGGCCCTCCGGACAGGATGATCCCTTTAATTTTCTCATCTTTTAGAAAATTGGTAGAAACTTCATCTGGATTGAAAATTTCTGCTAGAACATTTTCTCGGCGAACACGGCTCGCAATCAGATGGGCGTATTGACCACCAAAGTCGAGGATGATGATTTTTTCGTGCATTGCTCCAAGATTATCTTAATTTTAAAATAATTAGCAATTTTACTTCTTTTTTTTGCAAAAATTTTTTTCTTCCTTAAAGTCCTGTTCCGAAAATAATTAGCCGAGCTTTAACATTTTTAAATCTAAGTTCTAAGCTCTAAGTTCTAAGCTCTTAAACTATGAGTAAAAACCTCGTCATCGTTGAGTCCCCGGCCAAAGCCAAAACTATTGAAAAATTCCTTGGCAAAGATTTTACGGTGAAATCCAGTTACGGACACATTCGGGATCTACCGAAAAAAAATATGTCTGTGGATATCGAAAATAACTTTGAACCAACGTACGAAATCCCGGTGGACAAAAAGAAAACCGTCACAGAACTCAAGAAATATGTAAAAGAAGTCGACACTGTCTGGCTCGCCTCCGATGAAGATCGCGAAGGGGAGGCTATCGCCTGGCACCTGGCCGAAGCCCTGAATCTAAAAAAGGCTCAGACCAAACGAATTGTGTTTCACGAAATCACCAAACCAGCCATTCTGAAGGCGGTAGAAAATCCACGAGAAGTGGATCAAAACCTGGTCGATGCCCAGCAAGCTCGCCGAGTACTCGATCGACTCGTGGGATATGAACTCTCTCCTGTGCTATGGAAAAAGGTCCGAGCTGGACTCTCTGCCGGACGAGTGCAATCCGTCGCTGTGCGATTAATTGTAGAACGAGAACGAGAAATCGATGCTTTTGAAACAGGTTCCACTTTTAAGGTTACAGCCGAGTTTGATCTCGGTGGTGGAAAAATCTTGCAGGCAGAACTACCAAAAAAATTAGAAACACTCGAAGAAGCTCGAAATTTTTTGGAGAAAGCAAAGGGTGCAGATTTCAAAGTCGAAGACCTGACCAAAAAACCTGGGAAAAAATCACCTTCAGCCCCTTTTACCACTTCTACCCTCCAACAAGAAGCAAGCCAAAAATTGGGATTTTCGGTAAAGCAAACCATGGTAGTCGCACAAAAATTGTATGAATCTGGAAAAATTACCTACATGCGTACCGATTCGGTCAATCTCTCAGATCTAGCGGTCAAAAGTGCCGCAGATATCATTACACAAAAATTCGGGAAAGAGTATCTGCAAACCAGGAAGTTCAAAACCAAATCCGCCGGTGCCCAAGAAGCACACGAAGCGATCCGCCCAACGGATTTTGCTACAGAAGAAGCCGGAAAAGATAGTAATGAAACCAGACTTTATAATTTAATTTGGCGGAGAACCATGGCCTCTCAGATGGCTGAAGCCAAGATAGAAAAAACCATTGCCACCGTCGGCATCTCTACGATGGACGAAAAAATGGAAGCCAAGGGCGAAGTCGTGAAATTTGATGGATTTTTGAAAGTCTACATGGCTGACGATGCTACCGGAGAAGAAAAAATGCTCCCACCATTAGAAGTTGGACAAGATCTTCCACTTATCCGAATGACCGGAAAAGAGAATTTTGCCAAAGCCCCAGCCAGATACACTGAGGCCAGCCTAGTGAAGAAGCTAGAAGAAATGGGCATCGGCCGACCATCCACCTACGCACCAACGATTTCGACAATTCAGGATCGAGGCTATGTAGAGAAAAAAGATGTGGAAGGACAAGAACGGCAGATCCATGTACTGGTTCTAGAAAATGCAGAAATCACCGAAGAAGAAAAAGCAGAAAATTTTGGAGCAGAAAGAGCCAAACTTTGTCCTACTGCAATTGGAGGTATTGTTACCGACTTTTTGGTAAAGAATTTTGAGAATGTCGTGAACTACAACTTTACCGCAGATGTGGAAGCAGAGTTTGATAAAGTCGCCGAAGGCAAGGAAAAATGGAACAAAATGATTGGAAGTTTTTATAAAGGATTCCACCAGACCATTGAAGCTTCCGATGAAATCACGAGAGAAGAAGCCGCTAGCACACGAGAACTCGGTACTGATCCCAAGAGTGGCAAACCACTTTTTGTAAAAATCGGACGATATGGACCGTACGTGCAGATCGGGACGAAGGAGGATGAGGAGAAACCAAAATTTGCCAGCCTCCGTCCGGGACAAAAAATGGATGAAATTACCTTTGAGGAAGCTTTGGAACTTTTTAATCTACCACGAATTGTGGGAAAAACTCCAGAAGGCGAAGAAATCACCGCCAATTTTGGCCGATTTGGCCCGTATGTAAAAGTGGATAAAATATTTGTCTCGATCAAAGACAAAGACCCGCTTGAGATCACCCTCGAAGAAGCGATGGTGTTGATTAAGGAAAAGAAGGAATTTGAAGCCAATCGAGAGATAAAAACTTTCAAAGGATCTGACATTCAGGTGCTCAACGGACGATATGGGCCCTACATCACAGACGGAAAGAAAAATGCCAAGATCCCAGAAGGAAAAGAGCCAAAAGGATTGGAACTAAAAGAATGTGAAGAACTCATCGCTGCTGCCCCAGAACGAGGGAAACGAAGATTTGTGAAAAAAAAATAAAAAATTATTCACCACCCGGTAGGGATCAGGCATGCCTGATCCCTACCGGGTTTCATTTTTTTATGATTTTTTATTTCTCCTCACCCCCCTTCTCACCACTTTTTTCTTTTCAAAATCCTTCTTCAGTCGCTCATACACCCGCACCAGCCCAATCGCAATAATTTCTCGAGTCTCTGAATCCACCTGTTTGAGAAACCCGAGCTTGATCGCTTTTTCGGCTTCTTCTGGAGAAAATTGAAACTCGTATCCCTGGCTAGTCTTTTTTCCAGCTTCAAACTCAGTTAATTTGTCTTCAAACCACTCTCGAGTGATTGCATTCCCCGGACAACTTTTATTCGAAAATTCCCGATGAAATCGGATGTCATCTAGGGAAATACCTAAATTTTTTCGAAGAGCCGAAATGCAAAAAAGTGCATTTTTGAGCGTTGCTCCTTCCCAGACTTTTTCATCATAATTCCCCACTACCTCAATCCCGATGGAATATCCTTCCAACCTTGCTCCAGGGAAATTGTATCCTCGATAAATTTTCCCACCCTTTTCCCAAGTGGCATTCCCCTCTCCTGCATGCACTCCTACTTCAGCCATATCAGTAAAAAGCCAAATCCCATCCTCAGCGATAAAAATATGTGGACCAGCTGACCATTTTTTCCTTTCATAAAAACGTTTGAGCCCTTCAATACTTTTTTTGCCATTCCAGGACTCCACCGTCGGCTTCCACGTATGATGTATCACCAATTCATTGGGAGCGACACTCCCGAACTTTTTGGTTTTTAAATATTTGGCAAATTCTTGCCTACTGAGTTTGTACCCGAGGATTTGCATTTTGAGATTTTACTTTGTCTACGACTTTTCCCCCCACAGAATAAATCCCCGTAGCAGTCGTCCCAAAAATTATGCCTCGCACCAATGCTCGAAAGTAGTTTCCACCCCCGTAAATAATCTCTGCAACTACAGCAAGTCCAACCCCGAGAAGGATGGCAAAAGGGGCACAAAATTTGGAAGGCAAACCGAGATTTTTTACCACTTCGGTGATACCTACCACGGCACCCATCAGTTCTACATCGTTCATTTTTTGAGAAAATTAAATAACTATCTCCTTATTATACCTGATTTTAAAGCTTTTTTCAAGGGATTTAAGTAAAAACCACCCTCCCAGCAAAATTAACTACGGGATCGATAATTTGGCGGTTCACGAGGGTGAGCGAATCTGAGCTTGTCGAAGATGAGTCGAAACCTCGGGAAAACCGCCTATTTCCGAAGATCTTATTTACAGATTGCACAGTTGTTTATGAGGAAAAATGGCACTATCATCAAAACAAAAAACTCCGTCTTCCCAAAACCAATTTTTTTGCTACCATCCGCCCAGAGAAGTTCCAAAACTCCCCCATATACTATATACCAAATACCAATCCCCAATTCATGATCCAAAAAGTCCTCGATACAGTCTTTGGCAACTACAACCGAAAGCAAGTCGCCAAACTCCAAAAAATAGTCCCACAGATCAATACCCTGGAAGAAGAATTCCAGAAGCTTTCGGATGCGGAAATAAAAACAAAATTTGCAAATTGGAAAGAGACACTCACCCAGGATCCCGAAAAAATTGATAGTTTACTTCCAGAAGTTTTTGCTGGAGTGAAAAATGCGGCTCGACGCCTCTGTGACCAAACCTTTGAGGTACGAGGAAAACCAATGAAATGGGAAATGATCCACTACGATGTCCAACTCATCGGAGGGATGGTACTGCATCAGGGGAAGATCTCAGAAATGAAAACCGGAGAAGGAAAAACACTGGTTTGTACGCTTCCCGTGATTTTGAATGCCCTCACCGGAAAAGGCGTCCACGTGATCACGGTGAATGATTACCTCGCCATGCGGGATGCGGAATGGATGGCCCCGCTGTATGAATTTTGTGGTTTGTCTGTGGGCGTGATCGTCAATGAAAAAACTACGCAAGAGCGAGCCGAGGCGTACAAAAACGATATCACGTACGGAACAAATAATGAATTTGGGTTTGATTATCTCCGAGACAACATGGCCCAAAATCCAGAAAGTATCGTCCAACGCCCGCTAAACTTCGGGATTGTAGACGAAGTGGACTCCATCCTGATCGATGAAGCCCGAACCCCACTCATCATCTCCACTGCCGCAGAAGAATCTACGGAAAAATATGGTCGATACTCCCAACTCGTAAAAAAATTAACAGAAAATGAAGACTTCAACATTGATCTCAAACAACGGAATGCCACACTTACAGAAGCTGGAGTCAAAAAGATGGAAGAATGGCTCGGAATTGGGAATATTTTTACCCAGAGTGGCTTTGAGGAAGTCCACCACATCGAGCAAGCACTGAAGGCCGAGGTTATTTTTGAAAAAGACAAAGACTACGTCGTCCGAGACGGACAAGTGATGATCGTGGATGAATTTACGGGGAGACTGATGCCCGGACGACGTTTTTCTGACGGGCTGCACCAAGCTCTGGAAGCCAAAGAAGCCGTACAAATCCAACGAGAATCAAAGACGCTCGCCACGATTACTTTTCAGAACTATTTCCGATTGTATGACAAACTCGCTGGAATGACTGGTACTGCTGAAACAGAGGCTGAAGAATTCGCAAAAATTTACCGATTGGACACGATTGTAATCCCAACGCATAAAACGATGATCCGAGAGGATTTACCGGACAAAATATTCAAAAATGAACGAGGAAAATTCAAGGCCCTCACAGATGAGGTAGAAAAACTGAATAAAAAAGGCCAACCAGTGCTCATCGGAACCATCAGTATCGAGAAATCTGAAGCCCTCTCTCATGCACTTTCTGAGAGAAAAATTGAACATGAAGTACTCAACGCCAAACACCACGAAAGAGAAGCGGAAATCGTCGCCAATGCTGGACAACCAGGAGCCGTCACCATCGCAACCAACATGGCCGGACGAGGAACAGATATCAAATTGGGAAAAGGGGTGAAAGAACTAGGAGGGCTCGTCATCCTGGGAACGGAAAGACACGAGTCTCGACGAATTGATAATCAGCTCCGAGGACGATCTGGACGACAAGGAGACCCGGGATTCAGCCAGTTTTATGTTTCAATGGCCGACGATCTCATGCGTCGATTTGGCGGAGAAAAGATGGGCCAACTCATGGAAAAACTCGGGCTTCCAGAAGATGAGGCGATTGAAAACAAAATGATCTCCAAATCCGTAGAAAATGCACAAAAAAAGATCGAAGGATTCCACTTCGATGCGAGAAAACACATCGTGCAGTACGATGACATCATGAATATCCACCGTGAGAAAATTTATGCTCAGAGGCGAAAATTACTCGGTTCAGAAGCTAGTTTGGACGATGTGGAGAATTTCATCAAAGATCTCGTCAAGCATGTCGTAGAAGTAAACGCTCCCACCCAAGAAGCGGGCACACTCTGGAATACACAGGAGATTTTTGAAACGATCAATGCGATCCATTTGCCAACTGAAAATCCCATCACACTCGAAGAAATCCAGAATTTCCATCACCGAGATGACCTCATCGAATCACTCTCAAACTACCTCCTGGCTGAATGGGACAAAAAGAAAAAATCTCTCCCAGAAAATAAGGTCGATGAAATTGCTAAGTACATCCTCCTAAAATCAATCGATGAATTGTGGCTCGAACACATCGATCAAATGACGCATCTCCGAGATCGAGTAGCTCTCTCTGGATACGCCCAAAAAGATCCCATCATGGAGTACAAACGGGAAGCCTTTGAGATGTTTCAGCGGCTGCTGAAAGATGTCCAAATGGTAGCCATTTCGAATCTTTTCCGAGTGGAATTTAAGGCCGGTCTGGAGTTTGAAGAAGCGGATTATTCTGAAGCACAGACGAACCAAGCTGAAATCGATGCCGAACTAGAAAACACGGGCGAATTTGATGTGCAAGGCCAAGCTCACTTTGCCTCTGATGATACCCCAGGACGATCCATCACAGCTGAAAAATTGGGCGACAAATACTCTGGTGCCGGCCGAAATGACCCTTGTCCCTGTGGGAGTGGGAAGAAATTTAAAAAATGTCACGGAAAAAACCTATAATTTACTACTGATCCTTGAAATAAATGTTTCTGGGGTGTACTCGAATCGTCCCATCTTCCGTTATAAACGGTACTAAATCCCCCCTTTCTCTAGCTTGCTCAATTTTTTTTATACAATCTAAAGATAATTGCATATCTACCGCAGAAATTTCATCTCCAGCTTCTATTGCTGCAAATGGATCATCTAATGTTCTTTTGGTAAACATAACAACTACCATCCGAGAACCACATTCTGATTCAGTTTCTTCATCAGACGTTTCACAATTTTCTACCATGACTTGTTCATACATTAAACCAGTTGAAATATAAAAAAATCATCTTCCCAGCACAACCAAGGTCGACGATTTTTTTATTTTTGTTTTGAAAGTGAACGTGCACTCTTTGGCAGAATTCATTCTTTTTATTCCCTTCACTACAAATCAGAAAATAAATCACCAGTTTGTAGTAGCCAATTTTTTTGCCATTGGGCAGACCGACCCAACACCTGATAGCCCGTGAATCCGATAGGACCGTCAGATACCTATTGAGAAGTTGGATTATCACCTATATTGTGTACTCAATACGTATGTTTTTTACATCTTTTCGAGACAATCTCAGATGAGAAGATTTTCTTATGAGAGGTACTTCTTTTCATCCCAGCAAGCTGGAAATACTTACCTTCAACGCTTCGTACCAAGAAAGCCGACTAATGTTTTCCCTAATTTGGTACAGGTCCCGATTCATCGGGAGATAGATCCGAGGCATCACAGCCTCAAACCGAGAATAAAACCGAACAAATCTGTCAAAGAACGAACACTTTATACACCTACGCTTTTGAACTTTTGTATAATGCTCCGTAGCTTTTGTGCATAAGCACCATCTGAAACAATTTCAACGAATAGCTTCGGTGCATAATACGACAAGAACAATAAGAGCGAAGGAGTATATCAGCTAAAAAATTCAGCTGATGAAGTATAATACCATAAATAAAAATAAATTACAAGACTTTTTTGTAGTTTTTTTATAAAATAGACAAAAAGCAAGGAATTAATTGACAAAAATCAGCATCTAATTACTTTTATTTTATGAGCGAAGCATTTAAACCTTTTTGTAGAATTGGATCTACAAGTGGTTGTCCAGAAAAAGAAGTAGCTGGATGCCTGCGTGAAAATTCGCATCTATTAACTGAGGGGTTTGAAATCCCACCAAAACCAAGCCTTAAACCAGGAGAAAAGGAACAACAAGAGGAAGAAGATGAATTGATAAAAGCCGTTGTGATGGAAGGATATCGTTGTGCAAGACGGGCAATGCTTCTAATCGCAAAAGAAAAGAAAATAAAAGCTCCTCCAAAAAGGAATGGAAATGAGGATGGCGGAAGTGAATAATTTGTAAATCTAAGTATTTTTTAACCAATAAATCATGACAGAAGGAGAAAGTGTCGGCCCTTGTGAGGAGAGAGCTCCTGAAGATTGTAAAACTGGGGAAGCTATGGCTTGCCTAGCTAATCTAATCACAGTTGAGACTTCGTATGGCCTAAATTCTACACATTACATAGAACCTAATCCAATTCAATCCGCACTAACAGATGCTGTTACAGCCTGCAAAAAATGTGCTGAAAATGTCCTAGAACAAAAAAACAAGAGATAATCTTAATGCAAAAACGCCCGTGTCCCAGTAAACACCATTGAAATTCCCAACTCGTTGGCTTTTTCGATCACTTCGTCGTCTTTTCGGGAACCACCTGGTTGAATGATCGCAGAAATCCCCGCCTCCCCCGCCAACTCAATCGAGTCAGGAAACGGAAAAAACGCATCCGAACCAATCACGGCTCCTTTTGCTTTTTCGCCTGCCTGATCGAGGGCAATGTTCATCGCTTCCACCCGAGAAGTCTGTCCACCGCCTTTCCCGATCATCACTCCGTCTTTCACCACCACGATGGCATTGGATTTCACGATTTTGACGAGTTTCCAGGCCGTGAGCAGATCAGTAATTTGTTGATCTGAAGGCACTTCCTTCGCTGCATTTTCGAGATCGGATTCTGCAATATCTTTGGTATCGAGATCTTGAACCAGAGTTCCTCCTCGAATTTTTCGCAGAGCAATATCCTTCGTTTTTTCATTGAAATTTGGTACCTCGAGCACCCGTAAATTCTTTTTTTCTTGGAAAACAGCCAATGCTTCAGTCGAAACCTTGGGAGCGATCACAATTTCGTTAAAAAAAGAGGTAATTTTTTCAGCTAATTCCTTCGTCACTTCCCGATTGACACAGATCACCCCACCGAAAGCAGAGACTTGATCCGCATCATAGGCTTTTTGAAACGCTTCCTCGATACTTGAACCAATCGCAGCACCGCAAGGCGTGGCGTGCTTGATAATTGTGGCAAACGGTTGATCAAAAGAAATCGTAAGCTCAAGTGCCGCATTGGCATCGTTCAGATTGTTAAATGACAGAGGTTTTCCGTTGAGAATATTTGCTTTGACCAGGTTGGATCCACTAGAAAATGGATCGGACAAAATCACGGCCGACTGATGCGGATTCTCTCCGTATCGGAGTGGATAATCCGTTGCATTTTCTTTCCAAAATTTGGCAATCAGGAGATCATAGTGAGCCGTCATCTCGAAGACTTTGGTCGCCAATCGCTTCCGAAAATCTAAATCGATATCCCCTCCCTCCAGAGCAGAAATAATCGGTTCATAATCTGCTGGGTCTACCACTGGAGCACAGTATTCGTAATTTTTGGCCGCGGCACGGATCATCGATGGCCCACCAATATCGATGTTTTCCACTTTTTCTTCGAAATCTTTGTCCGGGTTGTCGTAAGTTTCTTTGAAGGGGTATAAATTCACTACAACTAAATCAATGTTTTCAATCTTGTTTTCTGCACAAAACTTCTGATGCTCCGCATTTTCACGAAGGTTTAAAATCCCGCCAAAAACCTGAGGTGTGAGGGTTTTGATCCGTCCCTCAAGCCCTTCTGGAAAACCCGTAAATTCCGCCACTTCCATCAGATTCCCAACCCCATTTTCTTTGAGCAATTTGTAAGTCCCTCCTGTAGAAAGGATTCTGAAATCTAATTTTTCAAGTTTTTGAGCGAATTCTACGATGCCAGATTTTTCGGAAACGGAAATGAGGGCTGTTTTCATAAAATTAGAACTTAGTTATTAGAGCTTAGAACTTAGAAAGTACGAAAAGAGTATTGAAGAAATTAAAAAAATAAAGTTTTTATATTTTCTTCACATCCACTAATCGCAATTGCAATCTCCGCTCATCATTCCACCAGTTCTCACTCATCGTGAAAATCACCTCGACTTTTTGTCCTCCGTGCAAAGTTTCAAATAAATCTCCGAGAAAAAAACCAACAAAATCTAATTTTTTTCCTGATTCTGTTTGTGCCTGCATCCGGAGGTGATTTTTATTCTTCCCCATCTGCGAAAGTTCAAAAACTTTCACATTTTTGAGTCCAAAAATCGGCATCTCATTCCCCACCCCAAAAGGAGCAAGAGACCGGAGAAAATCCAAAACATCAAGATTTAGTAATTTTTCAGACAAAAAAGCCGTCACTTTAGTAGCAGCATCCAGTGGTTCAAGCTGATCAAGATATTTATTCAATCTGGTTTTCAAGTCTTCTAATTCTCCCTGCTCTAGAGAAAATCCAGCCGCTCCATCGTGCCCACCAAATTGAGAAAAAAGATTCCCACAAGTCCGAAGTGCCGTGATGATCGAATACCCCTCCGGTGCCCGACAGGAAGCTTTCACGATTCCTCCTTCATAGATCCGAGCCGCAATAACCGGAACGTTGAGCTGCTCAACATATCGTCCCGCGATAAGTCCGAGAATCCCTGGGATCCACTCCTCATGGATGAAAAATTGAAAAGGAGCTCCCTTCACTACCTGCTCAGCAGCTTCCTGAAATGCCTTTTCGGTGAGGTCCCGCCGCATTTCGTTGAGTTCTTCTAGTTCGCTGATTCTCTGAGTATGTTGCCCTTCGTGGCCCAGAAAAAGCTGACAAGCGGTCATCACATTTCCAATTCTTGAAGCCGCATTGAGCCGTGGAGCGATGGTAAAACCAATCGTTTCTTCATCCAGATTTTCTGGTTCGGTGTTAGTTTGTTCCAGAAGTTGTTTTAGCCCTGACCACTTGGTTTCCTTCATCTTTTCCAGGCCAAATTTGGCCAAGATACGATTTTCTCCCGTAAGCGGGACACAATCAGCAATCAATCCCAGAGCGGCAATCTCGAGAAATTTCGATATTTCTGTAGGTGAGGTTCCAAAACCTCGCCGTTCAAACAACGCAGAAATCAGTTTAAACGCAATCCCTGAACCAGAAAGATTTTCTTCAGGATACGGGCAATGCATGAGAGAGGGATTGAGCACCGCTACCGCATCGTGTGGAAAACGAGCTGAATCTGAATCATGATGATCCGTGATGATCACATCAATCCCAAGATTCTTGGCATGCGTCACCTCTTTGGCATCATTTACACCACAATCACAGGTAATGATGAGACTTACATTTTTGGTCGCAATTTCATCGATCAGATAATCCTTGAGCCCATGTGAATCTCGCCCTCGATCCGGAATCCGGTAGGAAACATTCGCTCCCAAATCCTGCAAACCCTGTACCAAAATCACCGTAGAAGTGATCCCATCGACATCAAAGTCTCCAAAAATAATAATTCGTTCCTTGTTTTTGATGGCTTTTTCAATTCGCTTCATAGCTGCCTCCATCCCATCCATCTCCATCGGATCATGTAAATCCTCCAGAGTTGGGGAAATAAAATCCTGCACTTTTTCTGGATTATTCAAACCACGACCTTGGAGTAATAAATCAAAAAGTTCCTCTGATTTATCCAGAGTAGGAGCCTCCGCCCACTTTTTGTTTAAAAATGATTTATATTCCATTGTTTTTAATTTCAAAATATCTTCGATCTACTTAACTGTCTGATACAAGCTTCATAAGCCCTCCTTCGCTTTAGTTATAAAATTTATTAGTAAATGGCCTGCCATCCGACCTGTCCGCCGAAACGCAGTGAAGGTGGAAGCTTTGTTATTCATTATCAGCCCTGCTTCGCTGAAGCTGCACAGGGCATCCTGCCATTTCCGATACGCTTCACTCATCGCAAAGCGTAGGATGGGGCGAGCGATGGGGATCGAACCCACGGCCAGCGGTACCACAAACCGCTGCTCTACCACTGAGCTACGCTCGCCTTGTCGGTCGTCAGGATTGCCTACATCCGGAGTACTCGGGATTCCGGAATCCTTCCTCCCTGCCCCGCTGAAGAGCGGGGTCAAAATTTAATCTATCCCAAATTTTTCCTTTTTAGATTAAATTTTGGGAATTTAGATAAAATTTTGGGGAAATTTTTAAAAGAACGAAAACGAATATAGAAAAAAAGTAATTTTTCGCAAACATTTCTTTGGATACACTTCAAAAATTATTTATTTCACCCCATTCTTCAACTTCCGCTCGTGCACCTCAAACTTCTTCAAGTATAATTTTTCCAATTGTGTCGGACTCAAAATTCCTTCGTTGGTGACAATTCGATGAAAATATTTCACCGGCACCCGATCATGCGAATATTTAAGTCGTTCATATTCGATCGGCTTGCTGTGATGAGCTCTTTTGTGCGGATGAAAGAAAATTTCTCCCCGTTGCTTTGACTTCCAGAGACTAAATTTGGTTGTATTGAGGAAGGCATAAATCGGAATTTTCATCATGTTGAACTGAGAAATCACACTATAAGCCCCCGGCTCCATGACGAAATGCATCGTATCCTTGAGGGTCAGAGCTCCAAAGAAAACCATATCGACGTTTTCTCCAATATGAGAAATCATGTAGTCCGGGATTACCTGAAAAGGAATTTTTTCAGCATGCAACATCTCAATATTATCATGGGTTTTGTGGTAATCCTGTTCCCCCACAATTACGCGAAATTTTTCTTTTTTCTTGCGAAGATGTCGAAGCACCGCATGGACCGTATGGCTGTGATCATGAATCAAAATGGTTTTCTTTTTCACATTAATCGACTCCGAATTTTGAAGTATTTTTGATCGCTGTTCTCGAGCATTTTTTACCATTTCATCAAGCTTTTGAAGAATAAATTTCCGCACATTTCCATGGGCTTTGATCGTATGTTTGAGATCGTGGGCTAGATTTCGGAAATAATAATCAATAATTCCAAACTTTGGATTGGTGTGACAAATTACGTCCAAAAGCTTTTCAAATTGTTCAATAAGCTCGGCGTCATTTTCCACTTTCAATCCCTTGATCGCATCCTTCAATGATCGAACTACTAGATGAAAAACATCGCTTGATCCCACATCCTCTTCGAGTTCTCGGAGGAGTTGAGATAGAAGGTTTGCTTTGGGTTGGCTCATTTTTTCAATTATCAATTATTAATGAACAATTATCAATGATGGAGTTTTTTTATATTAATTTGAAGTAGAGGTAAGCACTGCAGATCCCGAGCATGATGATTGTCAGTGGGAATCCAAAACGGGTAAATTCGAGAAACGAGATATTGACGCCTTGTTTTTGAGCGAGATTCACAGATACTACGTTGGCAGAAGCTCCGACCAGGGTTCCGTTTCCCCCGAGACAGGCCCCGAGAGAGAGAGCCCACCAGAGGATATCCGTATCGGCTCCGGTGATTTTGTCCTGCATCCCCATGATCACCGGGATCATCACCGTGACGAATGGAATGTTGTCTAAAATCATAGAAACAAATCCAGAAATCCAGAGCACCATGAGAGCGAGATAAAACATATTTTCTGTGGAATTCACAATCCAGTGGCTGAGGGATTCGAGAATTCCAGTTTTTTCAACTCCAGCCACCATGATGAAGAGCCCCGCAAAGAAAAAGAGCGTCGACCACTCTACCGAACTAAATGACTCGTGGATATTTACGTGTTTGGCACTGATGATCCCGAGTAGCATAGCTCCGGTGAAAGCACTGACAAAAGCCGGAATGTGAACTACCTCCTGCAATAAAAATCCCACGATCGTGAGGGCCAGAACTCCCAGGGCATTGATGATAAACCATTTGTGCAGGGTGATTTTGAGAAATTTGTGCTTAATTTTTTCGATCAAAATGTAGGCCGTGTGAAGATCAACGAGGTTGTTTGAAATGGGCTGAAAATGCGATCTACTTTTGAAAAGGAAAAAGATCACCAAAAAAATTGTGGTCGCCAAAATCGGAATCCAGAGATTGATCACAAACTCCAAAAAACTAAATCCTGTCGCTCCTCCAATGATGATATTTGGCGGATCTCCCACCAGCGTCAGTGCTCCTCCCACATTGGAAAAGATAATCTCTGCGAGAATGTAAATCTTGGGATCTTTCCCCATCCCACGGAGCAACTCGATCGTGAGCGGAACGATTAAAATAACCGTCGTGACGTTATCGAGAAAAGCAGAGAAAAATGCGGTCACCAGGGAAAAAAACAAAAATATGGCGAGCGGATTTCCGCGAGTAAGGGTAGCAATGCGAACATTGAGCCAAGCCAATATCCCGCTGCGAGCAGCCATGTGAACCAAGAGCATCATCCCCATGAGAAGAAATATGGTCTCAAATTCTATAGCCTCGATCGCTTCATGGGGAGAGAGAATTCCAAAGATTACCATCAAGATAGCTCCGAGAAGTGCAATAATAGATTTGTCGTATGGTTCAAAAACAATCAGTAAGAAAGCTATTGCGAAGATGGCCAGTGTCAGAAGCATCATGGGACTTTTTTGTTTGGAGAGATATTATTGATTTTTCCCCAAAAGGGAAGTTTTGTGGTTTGCTTTGTATCCAGAAAAATTTGGTTGTCAAAAAAATCACCTGTTTTGAGGACACTTAAAAATACAAATAGTAGACGTTATTAAGATTTTTAATATTCCTTAATCACAATCCCCAAATAAGCAAGATGATCATCCATAGTTCTAATTTTCTCAGGACCTTTTATTCTCTTTTTTGAGGATCGATCCGGCCCTTTTCTGACCTTTCTTATTTTTTCGCCTAATAAAATATCATTCAATTCTTCTGTAGAAAAACCATCTTTTAAAATTTTTCTAAAGGTATCGTCTTCTTGTATTTGAGAGGAAGCAAATTCCTTTGCTGCACCAACTCTTGCTCTCAAGGGTTCCATAATAACTTCATCTATTGCTCCTGCAAAAGCAGCCTTCGCAATCGAAATATCCAAATAAGGAGTACTGCCTTCAGGAACTTCTCGATCAATTTCAATTTTTTTATCATCTAGGACTTCATCAATCCTGGCAGCAATAATTTCAGGGAGCACATTAACTTCCACTGGAAATAAGACAAAGACTTCTTTTCCTTTTTTTGGAATCAAATCTCCAATTTCATCTAATTCTAATTCACGAGTAGTTTTTTCGGCAACCATTAAATTATTGTTAAAAACAATCCCCTTTTATTCTAAAAATACATTTTGTCAAACATTTTCACAATTCAGTTGACTTTTGACGTTTTTTTACAAAAATGCCGTCGATTTGTTTTTGAACTCGCTTTTGTAGGACATGATCCACGAGTTCATGCCGCAAAAACAAAGTATTCTAAAAATTCTTTTTGTGCGGTATAAATCCCTTTAATCTCTAACAAAAAATGAGCGAAAACGCACCAAAAATCGTAAAAGTATCGGGCCCACTTGTAGTCGCCTCCGGCATGCAAAAAGCCAAAATGTACGAAGTAGTCCGAGTCGGACACGAAAAATTGATGGGAGAAGTAATCCGGCTCAATGACGGACTTGCCTCTATTCAGGTATACGAAGAAACCGGAGGGATTGGACCAGATGAACTAGTAGAATTGAGCGAAAAAACGCTTTCGGTAGAACTCGGCCCAGGACTTCTCGAATCTATTTATGATGGAATTCAACGCCCTCTTAGAATTTTGGAAGAAAAATCTGGACACTTTCTCACTCGTGGAGTTGATGCCGATGGACTCGATCAGACGAAAAAATGGGATTTTGTGGCCACTGTCTCTATCGGAGATACGGTTTCTGAAGGAGACATTCTCGGAACCGTGCAAGAAACCACACTCATCCTACACAAAGTAATGGTGCCGGTAGGTATCCAAAATGCAAAAGTAGAAAAAATAGAAACCGGTCACTTCAGTGTAAAAGATACGATTGCTGTACTAGATACTGGAGAGCAAAAACACGAAGTCGCTATGCGACAATATTGGCCAATCAGAATTTCACGAAAAGCAAAAGCCAAACGAGTGCCAGACACACCGCTCAAAACAGGATGCCGATCCATCGATATGTTCTTTCCGCTTGTGAAAGGAGGATCTGGATGTATTCCGGGGCCTTTTGGATCTGGGAAAACGGTAACACAACAATCGCTTG
This sequence comes from uncultured Candidatus Peribacteria bacterium, assembly GCA_964344775.1. Lineage (GTDB taxonomy): Bacteria > Patescibacteriota > Gracilibacteria > UBA4473 > UBA4473 > CAYFMH01. Next base: position 31,116 of record CAYFOO010000005.1, on the reverse strand, counting down.
CTAAATATTGTGATGCAGAAGTGATCGTCTACATCGGATGTGGAGAACGAGGAAATGAAATGACGGAAGTATTGAATGAATTTCCGCACTTGAAAGATCCAAACACCGGGGAACCACTCATGAAACGAACCATCATGATCGCTAATACTTCAAACATGCCAGTAGCAGCTCGAGAAGCCTCTGTATACACCGGGATTACGATTGCAGAATACTACAGAGACATGGGGTACAACGTGGCCCTCATGGCCGACTCTACCTCTCGATGGGCAGAAGCCATGCGTGAGATCTCTGGTCGTCTGGAAGAAATGCCGGGAGAAGAAGGATACCCAGCCTACTTGGGATCAAAGACGGCGGAATTTTATGAAAGAGCTGGAGCCGTGGAATGCCTGGGATCTGACGATCGACAAGGAAGTCTGACGGTGGTAGGGGCTGTATCTCCTCCAGGTGGAGACCTCTCTGAACCAGTGAGTCAAAACACCCTCCGGGTGACCAAGACTTTTTGGGGACTAGATGCCAATCTAGCGTATCAACGACACTTCCCAGCGATCAACTGGTTGAAGAGTTATTCACTCTACACGCCAAACATTGAAAAATACATGAAAGAAAATGTTTCTTCTGAGTACTGGGACGTGCGAGAAACGGCCATGTCTCTCCTCCAGGAAGAATCAAAACTCCAAGAAATCGTACGACTCGTAGGAGCGGACGCCCTCTCTACTCGTGAGAAACTGGTGCTTCTGGTGGCTAAATCTATCCGAGAGGACTATCTCTACCAGGATTCTTTCAATCCAGAAGACGCCTACATCATCCCACAAAAGCAATATCAGATGCTCAAAACCATCATCACGCTCTATCACGAAGGAATGAAACTCGTGGAGAAAGAAGGCTTTGACTTTACTAAGGTAGAAGAACTTCCAGTGGTCCAAAAAGTGGCAAAAGTAAAAGAACTCCCTGCAGAAGAAACGGAACCATACGAAAACATACGAAAAGAAATCGCCGATTCTGTTTCTGCATTGTAAAAACCCCTCGGTCATTCCGGCTTGCCCGGAATTACTTCAAAAAAAGCTTGGAATGGGAACCTTGTTCCGGCCAAATAATTTTTTCTTGATACTTACCACTTGACCTGTCCGCCGTAGTTTGAGAATATTTTAAAAAACAACGTAGGCGGATACTTGATACGGATTTTCACTTCCTCATCTTCTCCTCCAGCTCATAAATCTCATCCCGCAGCACCGCCGCTCGCTCAAAGTCAAGATTCTGCGTAGCAATGTCCATCTCCGCATTGAGTTCTTTGATCATTTTTTGGATTTCTTCTTTCTTCGTGAGTTTTTTGAAATTTCGTTTCTGTCCCCCTGAGAGATCTCGAGAAATATCCACAATCTCTTTGATCACGGTTTTTGGCGTAATGTTATGTTTTTGGTTGTACTCTTCTTGTATTTTTCGACGCCGATCAGTCTCCCCGATCGCCGCTTTCATCGCTTTGGTTTCTCTGTTGGCGTACATGATCACCCGCCCTTCGGAGTTCCGAGCTGCTCTTCCGATGACTTGAAGTAGTGCATCTCGAGATCGAAGAAATCCTTCTTTGTCCGCGTCGAGAATACAAATCAAAGCTACTTCCGGCAGATCGAGGCCTTCACGGAGCAAATTGATCCCCACCACCACTTCTATTTTCCCTTTTCGCAGGTCGGTCAGGATTTCGATTCGTTCCAGGGTTTCAATTTCTGAGTGTAAATATTTGGCCTTCACTCCGGCCTCAATCAGATACTCAGCGAGATCTTCAGCAGATTTCTTGGTCACGGTAGTAATGAGTACACGAAAATTTTTGGCCGTGGTAGCTTTCACTTCTTCGAGCAAATTATCGATCTGATGTTTGGTCGGACGAACTTCGATCTCTGGATCAATCAAGCCTGTTGGACGAATAATCTGCTCCACAATCTCATCTTTTTCACAGTTTTCGTATTCGTAGTTTCCGGGAGTAGCAGAGACGTAGATCGCTTGTTTCACTTTTGATTCAAATTCTTCGAACCGAAGTGGCCGATTGTCCTGTGCACTGGGGAGTCGAAATCCGTGCTCGACCAAAGAATTCTTTCGCGAGAGATTTCCATTGTACATCCCCCCCACCTGCGGAACAGAAATATGTGATTCATCGATGAAACAGAGATAATCCTTGGGAAAATAATCAAGCAATGTGGCTGGCGGTTCCCCCGGTGCTTTTCCCGTGAGATAACGAGTATAATTTTCGATACCACTCACGTATCCAACTTCTCGAAACATCTCCAGATCGTACTTAGTCCGCTGACTGAGCCGATGCGCTTCAAGATTTTTCCCGAGTTTTTTGAGTTCTGCAAGCCGGGTTTCCAAATCTTTTTCAATTTCTTCGAGGGATTTATCGATCCGATCCTGAGTCGTCACGGAATGTTTGGCGGGGAAAATCTTCACATCATCAAGCCCGGTGATCGTTTCTCCGGTAAATCCATCCACTTCGGTAATCTTGTCTAATTCATCCCCCCAGAATTCCATCTGATACGCCGTATCTCCATTGGGAGGAAAGATCGTGATCACGTCTCCGAGTACTTCAAAAGTCCCCCGATCAAAATCTGTTTTTACTCGCTGATATTGGATATCTACCAAGCTTTTGAGAAACTCTTTTCGAGGATAACTCCCCCCCACTTTTATTTTCAGAGCAAGAGAAGCGTAGGTCTCCACATCTCCCAGTCCATAGATACAAGAGACCGAGGAAACAATGATCACATCCTTCCGAGTGAGCAGATTGATGGTCGCCGCATGCCGGAATTTCTCGATCTCTTCATTTATCGTGGCTTCTTTTTCGATGAAAGTATCGGTCTTCGCGATGTAGGCTTCCGGCTGGTAGTAATCGTAGTAGCTCACGAAATACGATACGGCATTATCCGGAAAAAACTGCTGAAATTCCGCACAGAGTTGTGCAGCCAGGGTCTTATTATGAGCCAAAACCAAGGTTGGCTTCTGCACTTCTTGAATGATATTCGCCATCGTGAAGGTTTTCCCCGTCCCGGTAGCCCCGAGCAGAGTTTGATGTCGAAGTCCGTTTTTGAGCCCCTTCAGAAGCTTGGCAATCGCCTGAGGCTGATCACCAGTCGGTTGGAAGTCAGAAACTAACTTGAAAGATTTAGCCATTTCGGAAAGCAACAATGATTATGGAAAGGATAGAAATTTTTAATTTTGTAATTTTATAATTTTGTAAATAAATCTTAATTTTTAATGTCTAAAACGAACATAAATCATAGATTCTTTAAAAATTAGAATTTTAAAATTATTTAAAAATTAAAAATTGGAAATTAAAAATTTTTTCAAAGTCTACAAAAACTTCATCCCATTGTTGCACGAAAAAGCGTTTTTGGCAAGATTTTGTTTTATCCCAACTCACAATGAAAAAAGGGAGTGGGCTGGATTTTTTTAAAAAAACGTCTAATTTGTCATCACTATGGCAAAAGGAAAAGTAAACGAATATCTCGAAAACAAAGGGGTCCGACACTTCATGGCGTTGGTGATGGTGTTTTATATTTTAGGAACGGTAATTTTTAATATTTATCTCCGATCTCTCGGCGTCTTTGAATTTGAACTTTTACAGATTCGATACGTTTTTAGCGGGATAGTTTTTGCCTTTTTTACAGCCATTTTGATCAGTATATTTTGGATGTTGAAAGCCTTCTTTTGGCCAAAAAAGAAACCAAAAAAAACGACGAAAAAAGAGCGAGAAAAAGAAATGAACCGCCTGGAAATCGATATTTTTCTTTTTGTGATTCCCTGGATCGTAGTATACGCATTGTATATTTTCCCACTAGTTCCTTCTGGATTTGGAGGAGCGAAACCAATCGAAGCTCGACTCATCGGAGAAAAAGAAACGATTCAAAAAGTAAATGCTCTCATTGCTCATGAAACAGAAGTAGAAGAAGAAAAACTGCCTTTTGAAATTGTCTCAGAAACTTCCAATCTTGCCATCGGGGCCAATGTCCGAATCCTTGATCGAAATCGAGACCGGATCCTGCTGATTCTCACAAAAGAACTCTATCTGAGTTCTACTTCGAAACTCGCGAAAGAATTGATCGAATCAGGAACTAATAGTGAGAAAATTGCTCCACTCAAAACAGAAAGAATCAAGCCAAAAACACTCCTCGTCAAAGCGGATCAAATTGAAAGTATTACTTTTTCGCTCTACGAACCACCGGATATTCTGACGAAAGAAGATCTAGAAATCGCTGCCGAAGTACTAGCCGCAGAACCAGAAGTAAACACAAAAACATCAAAAGCAGCTAAAGAAGTGGAAGAATTTATCACCGAACAGGCTCCTGAAACAGCCACTAGGATTTTGGCAGCGGTAAAAAAGTTCCCAAAATCCACGATCGAACCAGACTTTGAAACCCCGCCTCCGACCAAGGCCAAAATTACGGAAGAAGTAGAAGAAGTACTCAATGAATTTTTTGATACCAAATTTTTAAATTTCCGGAGAACGTATTTTCAAGCTGGTCTCAGGCTGCATGATCAAGAAAAATTTCTCGGAGTTGATGATCGAGAGCGAGCTCTTTTTGCCGAAGAAATTCTCAGATCTGTTCGAGAAAAATATCCAACAGAAAGCGAAAAATTAACGGATGAAAATTATCTCGTCACGGGACAGGAGGAGAAAAATTTTCCCTGGCGAGCCGTCAATCTTTTCCGTGGAACAGAAAATATAGAAGACCTCATCGAACGAATCAACAATACACAACCGGTAAAAAAAGAAACCGCCGAAGAAATCACTGAAGAACCAAAAGAAGCATCTGAAGAAGTAGGCCCTGAGCCAACTACAGATTCTGAAAAAACTCCTGCGGAAGAAACTCCTGTGGAAGAATCCACTGAGACATCTGAGTCTCCTCAAGAAACAACAACTGAACAAACCCCTGAGGCAACTACAACTACTGAGCCAACTACAGATTCTGAAAAAACTACTACTGAAACCGCTCCTGCAACAACCTCGGCGTCTGAAGAAACTCCAACAGCAGAACCTACCACAGAGACCCCTGCTACAACTACAACTTCCGAAGAAACTACAACGCCTGAAGTAACTCCTACGGAAGAATCCACCGAGACAACTTCAACTTCTGAAACAAATTCCACAGAAGAAACTTCAGAGGCATCCTCAACGCCTGAAACAACTACTTCAGAAACAACTCCTACCACAACTTCAACCTCCGGAGAAACCACTGCTGAAACACCCCCTGCAACAACGGAAACAACCGAAGAATCGGCAGAAAATACTACCGAAACCACTCCAACGCCTGAGGCGACTCCTGCAGAAGAATAATAGAAATGTTGAAGGAATATTTTTAATAATTATAATCTTGCTTGATGAAAAAATTACTATTTTTGCTTCCGGCTTTCTTTCTCCTCACCGCCTGCCAACCAACCAATAAAAGCGATACCCCACAAGTACAATCCGAAAAAGTACAAACGGCCAAGGTGGGAGAATACTGTGACAAAAATAAAAAATGTACTTTCAGCCTCGAGTGTAAATATGATGCACAAAACTTCGATGCTGGAGGAATTTGCGTAGAAACCGTGGTGGACAAAGATGCAGAATGTCCAGAAGTCCGATCTCCCGTTTGCGGAAAAAAAGGAAGAAACAAAAACGGCTATCTCAATGAATGCGAAGCAAAAAGACACGGAGCAGAAATATTGCACGAGATGTTTTGTAAAAAAGATGAAACCGTAGCCGGCAGCTGTGAAGCCGAATCTCTCGGAATCGGAAATTGTGAAAAGCTCGCCATTGGATTTGAGTTCGATGGGAATAAATGTGTGTCGGCTAATGTGACTGGATGCGATGCTGAAATTCCGTTTGGATCTTTGAAAGAATGTCAGGCGAAGTGTGAATAGATTAAAAATCAAAAACCACAAAATCCTTCGTCGTAGTAGATAAAACCTCCGGTTCATCCCCCCCAATTACCACCAAATCCTCAATTCGAATTCCAAATTTCCCCGGATAATAAATCCCCGGCTCACACGTCACCACTTCATTTTTGGTAAACGGGATTTTGGATTTTTTACTCAAAGTCGGCAGCTCGTGGATCTCCAATCCCACCCCATGCCCCAGCGTGTGGGTAAAAAATTCTGTTTCTTTTCCAAGTAGCTTCCGACATGCCGCATCCAAATCCTTTGGTTTGGCTCCAACTTTGTACTGAGCCAATATTTTTTCTTGAACATCTCGGAGTAAATCATATTTATTTTGAAACTCAGCAGAAACATCCCCAAATCCAAAATTCCGTGTCATGTCCGAGCAATAACCCTCAAACTTTGCTCCACAATCGATCAAAATGTTATCACCTTTTTTGAGTTTGCGACTTCCCGATGCATGATGCGGGATCGCGGAATTTGGCCCAAAAGCAACAATTGATTCGAAAGAAAGATCAAACTTCCCCCCATCTCGTATCGCCATCTCGAGCTTAAATTCGAGCTCTTTTTCGGTAATTCCAACTCGCAAATTATCGTGCAAAACCTGGAGTAAAACTTTATCTACCTGAGCTTGAGCTTTTTTAATTTTAGCAATTTCTTCTCTCGTTTTTTGGTTCCGTAGAGTTTCCAAAACACCATTTTGAGGCGTAAACTTAACGTTCAGAAAATCTTTTTTCAGTTGCTTCAATTTCCCCACACTGATCGAATCCTCAATCGCAAAGTCCCCCTTCATTTTGGCACCAAATTTTTTAGAAAAATCCGTATCCCACAGGATAAATCCAGCTCCACTTTCTTTTGCATATTTCTTTGCTCGCTCCTCATACCGCCCATCAGAAATGAGAAAATTTTTGCCTTTTTTCTGTCCAATAAAAATCCCAAAACTTCCAGAAAATCCCGTCAGCCAGGTGATATTTTCTTTTTTTGTGATGCAAATACCATTATGTTTTAAATTTTCTTGGAGCCAGTTTTGGAGTTTGGTTTGAGCAGAGTCCATAAAGAAAAGTTTACAGTGAATTATTTACTGTAAACCAGACAGAAGATCAAACGTAAAAATTATATTTCAGAAATGACATCAAATCCTTTGAAGCTTCCGACAAAAGCCAGCCCCCAGACATTTTTAGCTATTTTTTTATCTTTTATTTTTTGAGCAACTTCATTGAGTGTGGCTCCTGATCCTACCGCGTCATCAATGAGGAGGAGATTTTGATAAGTTATTGGGAATGCTGGAGGTTTTATAAAAATGGTTTCCCGAGCGTTTTCAATTCTTTCTTCTATTTTTGAAAGACTTTTTTGGGCGATTGGGATTTCCTCTGTGATTTTGAAAAGCTTTATTGAGGGGAGTGGGATTTTAAATTTTTTTTCAATGACTTCGAGTAGTTGAATTTTTCGGTCAATTGAGTGAGGCAAAAAGGCCACGGCATCAATTTTTTTCCATTTTAAAAAATCAAAGAATTTCTGGTGGGTTAGTTTTATTATTTTTTCCATAAGGGGAATGTTTTGTGCTTGTTTTGCGTGAAGCAGAAGCGATCCTAGTTTTGTTTTTCCAAATCGTTCGATGCTATAAAAATCAAAATAAAAGCACCCCTCCAAATACATTTTTGAGAAAGTGTTTTTCATTTTTTCGGTTCCATCGATAAGCCCTTTTTTGTTTTGATAAGCTTGGTATTTTTTTTGAACTATTTGGTATTCTTCAGCAGCTTTTTCGATATTTTGCTTGTGAGACAGTGCCCAGGCGAAAAATCCTTGGAATCCTGGAAGTATTTTTCCATCTGGTAAAAAATAGAGGAAATTGTCGTCGATGTATTTTTGGATTTTGGGATCTACTTTTGCATAATCGGTATGAATTTCGATTTCTTTTTTGGGGAAATAAAAAACTTTTGGCGGAGATCCTTTTTTTATGATTTTACCACTTTCCAAGAGCTTTTTGAGGTGCCGATGGATCATTTGTCGACTGAGACCGAGGTCTAGCAGATCGTTTACGCTGGTGGGAGCGTTTTTTTGTATAAAATCGTATATTTTTTCGGGAGAAGTCATTTTATAGTTTACAGTTTACAGTAAACTGCAAACTATTTCAAGTTTTTTTTATAAAATCATGTACTAATCCCCAATTTTCTGACTCGGATTCTGCGTCTTTTGCCGAATGAGAATCCCTGCTGGCACCTCCTTTTCGCATTTCAGAGAAGCCTTTTTATTGGTATCGCCTCCGTGCAGTATTTCTACTTTTTCATTTCCAAACTGCAAATTTTCCGCTGAAATCAAAAAATCATCCTCCATATTCGGAAAAATAAATTCCAATTCTGTGCCCGCCTCAATTCTATTTTTCACCTCAATTTCTATTCTCCCGTCTTCCCATTTCTTCACTACTCCGCAAAATTCTTTGGTGCTCGTAGATTTGTTCCCTTCGTATTGGATATCTCCTTTCGTCGGTCGTCCCTGTGCAAATCCTGGGAAAAATCCTCGATTGGCCGTGGCATGAATTTCTTCCCAAAGTTTGAGATTAAATTCTTTCCCTGCTGCTAAATCGTCCAACGCTCGACGATACGCCCGTGCCACCGTGGCAAGGTAATAAATTGTCTTATTTCGACCTTCCACTTTGAGTGAACAAATCCCCGCTTCTTGGATCTCTTTCAAATACTCGATCATACACATATCTCGAGAACTCATGATGTGCACCCCATGGAAGTCCTCCTCCACCGGAATTAGTTCGCCTTTTCGCTTCTCTTCCTCGATCAGATTCCCTTTTTCAAACTCTCGAATTCCTTTTTCGCTCCCTTTTTTGAAGGGAGCTGGCTCGACGTTAGGAGAGTCTGAGGGATTTTGAGTACAAACATCAGGATCACTCTCATAATGCCCACGCACATCTACCACTCTCCCTTCCTCATCCCTCACCTGATAATTCCACCGACAACTGTGGTTGCAGGCTCCACAGTTGGCATCTCGTCCAGAGTTAAAAACAGAAAGCAAACATCGCCCCGAATACGCCATACATACCGCCCCATGAACAAAGTACTCCAACTCCAAATCTGGCAACTGTGCATGAATTTCTGCTACTTCACGCAGAGCCATCTCTCGGGCGAGAATCACCCGCTCCACCCCCATTGATTGCCACATTTTCATGGCCGGGATATTCATGGTTGAGGTTTGAACGGATAAATGTTTGGGAACCGAAGGTGCGTGCTCATTGGCGAGAGCGAGAACTCCCAAATCCGCAAAAATAATCCCGTCTGGCTTCACTTTTTCGAGAAATTTGAGGTGGTTCTCAAATAACTTCACCATGTACTGATGCGGAAAAGCATTAGCCGTCACATAGACTTTTTTTCCATTTTTGTGAGCGTATTTTACGATTTCTTCGATATTTTTCTCAGTAAAAACGTTCTCCCGTGTCCGCAGAGAAAACATCGGCACTCCACAATAAATCGCATCTGCCCCATATCGAAAAGCCACGTAAGCTTTCTCAATATCTCCAGCTGGCATGAGTAATTCAGGAAGTTGCATCCGCCACTTGATAGCAAAAAGTGGTTTTTAAGCAAGGTTTCCTAATTTACAGTTGAAAAAGTTGGTCCTCCTCAAGGGGATAATTTTACATGATGCAATGCAAACCTTGTTTGCAAAGCGATTTCTAACATTTGTCTATTTATTTGTTCTGGACGATCTTCCCAAACATGTACTTCCGAAGGCAAAACTCCTTCATTGGCTAATTTTTTATTAAAATAATCGATTAAAGCCTGGGTTTTCATCGCCCCCTCCGACACAAATAGGTTTTCATTATTTCCCAAACCGGTTCGTGCTACTTTTGCCTTTTGTATTTCTGATACCCCAGCCGTCAAAATCAACCGGTGTGTGTTTTCTGTTTCCCTCAAAATTCTTGGCTCTAACTGTGACGGAGAAAATAAATTCAAAAAACGGTCCATAGATTCAGCTCCTTTTCGTTGTAAAACAGGAACAAAACTGTCTCCACGATGCAATCGTAAATCAAAAAAATCAGGATGATTGTAAACCAACTCTGGAGTTGGTACCAATGTTTGATCAAAATCAAGCACATGACAAGGTTCACCTCTCTCGAGCATTTTTTTATTTTTATTTTTACCCCTTTTCCATTTAATCCATTTTTAACTTTCAAAACAAGCAAAAACACCACATTTCCCCTTTCTTTCCCCCTTATTTTGTGGTATAATTAAGAGAATATATCATAAATATGCTTGAAAGTTTTTCACTCACGCATCCAATCGCCGAACTGGTTATCGCTATCTGTTTGGGAGCATTCCTGGGTATCAGACGAGAGATGAAGGCTAGTGAATCCTTTAAAAACCAGAGTTTTATGGGGATGCGAACCATGACACTGATCTGTGCGATGGGAGCGATGTCTACCTTCTTTGGAAATGAATTGATGCCTTTGCCCTTCTTTGCCGCCCTCATGGTACTGGTGGGTATTGCCTATGCTCATGGAAGCTTTGGGATGAAAAGAATTGGAATAACTACCGAGTTATCTGCTATTTTTACTTTTTGGATCGGAGTACTAGTAGGATTAGAACAGCAAATATTAGCCATTATTCTGACGGTGCTACTCGCGAGCCTAAACATGTTTAAAGAAAAATTGCACGAATTTGTAGCTACACTTAACTACAAAGAATGGATTGGAGCTCTTCAGCTTTTGCTTTTGTCCGGGGTAATACTCCCTTTTCTACCACGAGAGCCCGTAGATCCATGGGGAGTTTTTGTTCCTTTTACGGTTTGGCTCCTCGTGATGTTGATCTCCGGGATCGGATTTGTGGGATATTTTTTAACGAAATATTTTGGGGCAAAAGGAGGGATCCCACTTACCGGACTTTTGGGAGCACTGATCTCAAGTACTGCTGTCACTACCTCACTCGCTGCTCAGTCAAAGAAAGTAAATCTAAATGACATTTTTGCTGTAGGAATTCTCATCGGATTGGCCACTATGGAATTTCGAGTGGTATTTGAAATTGTTCTCCTGGGATCTCAACAAATGATTAAAGAACTAATTCTTATTCCTATTTCTATGGGAATTGCCTCATTAATTGCGGCCTATTATTTCTTTTGGCAGACTAGTCACGAACGTCGGTGGTTTTGGAAAAAAAATCCTAAAATCGAACTAGAAAGTCCTTTTGAATTGAAACCTGCACTCCAATTTGGAATTGTTTTCCTTTTAATTCTTTTTGCCCGAGAAATTGGACGAAGATATTTTGGAGATTCAGGAGTTTATGCAGCCGCGGCCCTCTCCGGAATAATCGATGTAGATGCGATAGTACTTTCTACCCTAGAATCACTAAAACTCGGAGTAGCAAAATTTGAAGTATCTAGAAATGCTATCGCTTTGGCACTTTTTACCAATACTATCATAAAAATAATCTACGTAGCCATTCTTGGTTCAAGAGAGTTATTGAAAAAAATCACCTACAGCGTCGGATTCATTACAATTGTTGGAGTAGCTGTCACACTTCTTTTTGTTCGGTTTAGTACTTGAATTTATGATCTCAATCAAAGGTCTTGACTTACGCCTTTTTTTCCATACGATCGCCCAGCTTTCTACTTTTTAAAAATTGTTAAATATGGCCGATCAAAAAGTACTCGTCACCGCCGCTGGACTCAAGAAACTGGAAGAAGAACTCGAACAACTGAAGACCGTTTCTCGAAAGGAAGTAGCTCAAAGATTGGCAGAAGCGGTTTCTTATGGGGATTTATCAGAAAATGCTGAGTATGACGAAGCAAAGAATCAACAAGCTTTTGTAGAAGCTCGAATCGCAGAGTTGGAAGATCAAATAAAAAGTGCGGAAATCATCAAAGAATCAAATGCCAAAAAAGCTGACACAATCCAAATCGGTTCAACAGTAAAATTGGAACTCCCAAATGGAGAAAAACATGAGTATACCATCGTAGGAACTACAGAATCAGATCCTACTATGCATAGAATTTCCAATGAATCTCCAGTGGGAGGAGCAATCATTGGAAAAAAAGCGAAAGAAAAAGTAAAAGTAGAAGCCCCCGGGGGAAGCTTCGAATACAAGATTCTTTCGGTTGCCTAGATTTTAAAAATTCTTATCGATAACTTTCCAAGCTTTCTCAAGCTCTTTTTTTGTCGTTCCTGGTCCGAAAGAGATTCTCACCCCTCTCTGGGATTCTACTTTGGAAAAACCCATTTTTTCTAGAACTCGAGAGCCACTCACATTTCCACTCCCACACGCACTTCCTGCTGAAATTGATAAACCAGCCAAATCACATTTTGTCACAAAAGTAGGTGCATCTCCAGTCTCCAAAAGAAAGTGAAAAATGTGGGGAAGAAATTCTTGTTTGGGAGTAGTGATTTGGAGCTGTGGAAAATTCTGTTCAAAAAAGTTGCGAGCAAATTGATGGAATTCTAAAAATTGCTTTTTTAAAGAATTTTTATTTTTTTCATGAATTTCAAGTGATTTTGCGATTCCCACAATTCCCAGAACATTCTCTGTTCCCCCACGAAATCCAAACTCATGACTTCCTAGAAAAAGTGGCTCCAATTTTACATTTTTGCTTTTGAGTAAGATCCCAGCCCCCTTTGGTCCACCAAATTTCTCCCCAGAAAGAGCGATAAAATCAGCCCCTAATTTTTGTAATGAAATATCTTCTGTAACGATCGAAGCAGCCGCATCAACGATAAAAATAGGAGGATTTTTGCAGTTTCTAATTGTTTCTCCAATTTTTTCTACGGACTGAATCAAACCAATTTCTGAATTCCCGTGTTCTACCGCAATCAAAGTAGCATCTTCAAAAAAACCATTTTCAAAAACTGCTGGTGCAAAAAATCCTTCCTTTGTAATTGGTAGTAAACAAATTTCAGCTCCGAAGTGTTTTTCTAGGAATTCCGCCGCTCCCCACATCGACGCATGACACAGCGGAGACAAAAAAATTCTCCCCTTTCCGAGGGGAGACACATTTGTTTTATCGGGAGTAGAGGGGTGTTGAGTACAACGTCCCAAAAACCCCCCCACCATCGCCAAATTCACACTCTCTGTGGCCCCGGAAGTAAAGATGATTTCTGAAGTCTCACAATCTAATAGCTTCGCACAACTGATCCGTGCTGCATCGATCAGATCCCTCGCTGCTCGCCCATGAGAATGTACCGAACTGGGATTCCCAAAAATTTCAGCCGCTTCTTGCATAGCAGATAAAACTTCCGAGTACGTCGGAGTTGCAGCGGCATGATCAAGATAGATTGATGTCATTTCTGATGTTTCTTTTAGATCGAAAGGGATAATATTGCAAATTTCTTAGAAAATATTTGACAATTTTCATTTTATAGATATTTAAAGATTGCAATATTTATTTTTTAATTTTTTATAAAAATGACAACCCAAGTAAATTCTCCTCAAACGGAGCCAGGCAGTTTGGAATCGATGCAAGCATGCAAAAAAGCTTTGAAACTTTCAAAAGAAAAAACAAAAGCAATTCCTGCAGATCTAAAAGCCGGCTATGAGTGTGCTCTAGAAGAAGCAAAAGGTTTCCTGGCAAGAACTAATGAAGTTTTGAAAGGTGAAATTAGTGCTGAAGATAAATCCTCTTTAGCTAGTTCTATGGAACGAATTACCAAGTTTTTAGAACTTATTAGAACTCAAAAAGGATTAGAAACAAGAGATTTCTCCATCCAAAATTTTCAAAGAGCGGTAAAAGCACTTACAAGCGGTGCACCTCTTACATCTCTGAAACCGGATGTTTTCCAACATATTGTCGTTTTTCGATTTATGCAGGTGATGGCTGAGGCTGGAGATAAAAATGCGACAAGGTTTCTAAAAAACAATAGTGGTTGTTCAGCAGTTGTTCAACAGCTATCCGCTATTCCAACAAATTAGAGCACTCTATTTCGGTGCAAAAAGAATAAAGAAATCATTCCCAAAATTGCAAAAATCCCTCCGCCCATCAGAAGGGCAGTCTGAAGTGAATAAAGGTCATTTATCCATCCCATGAAGGGGCCAAAAAAAGCAAAAAACAATCTCCCAGTAAAGCTGCTTACAGATAAAACTGTTGCTCGAATATCTGAATGAACCAAGCGGTTTACATAGTCTTGGAGCACTGGCTCAGCGAATCCCCGAACAAACTGGAAAATAAAGAAAAATCCAATCGCCCACAAAGTTTGATAAAATCCTAATAGAAAATATCCAATAGCTGGTAAAACGAGTAATAAAATTAGTGAAAACTTTTTCCCTAATTTTTGTTCGATCGGATCTGCGAAGTAAGAAAAGGCTCCAGTCCCAAAGCGAAGAGCTGCAAAAACTAGCCCAAAAATTACCAATGGCAGACCTACGGCTTTGAAATAAGGCTGAGTAAACCAAAACATCGTAATTCCCGAAGTCATGAGAATCGCATGGGTAATCGTAAGCCATCTGATTTCTGCATGTTCAAAAAGAGCATACTTGAAGATTTCTAACATTTTTTTCCCGTTTTGCGGCTTGTGTAGCGTTGGCTCTCGTAGGGCTAGTACTACAAAAACGATAAATAGTGCCACCAACACTTGTGCATAAAAAGGTGTTCGCAAACTCACAACTGCCAAAAATCCTCCACAAATAGAAGCGATTGCTTCTCCGAAGCTCCCAGCCATGATCATTCTCCCAGCGAAGTGTTTATATTTTTCTTCTTTTTTGAGTTCGAGCAACGTGTCATAGAGAATGGCAGAATCCGTTCCAGAAAAAAAACTGATCCCCAGTGCCAAAAATATTTCTGCCCAAATAAAACCCCAAAAATCAAAAGAAATACAATAAAGCCCAAAACCCATGAGATAGGTAATACTCCCTACCAGAAGAGCTAATTTTCGTCCGATTCGATCAGAAAAATACCCCGATGGAATCTCCATTCCCAAAATAATGATCGAAGCAACTGACTGAATGATAAAAATCTCCTTCATGGATAAGCCATGATCTTGGTAAAAAAGCACAATGATCGGCACAATGATAAATGCCCATCGAAGAGTATTAAAAACATACAATTTCCAAATATTGGAAGCGACAGATGATGAGAATTTTTTCATTTTATTCCTTTCTTGTCATTCCCGTGAAAACGAGAATCCAGATTATACATAAAAAATAGAGGTGCAAATAGATTCCTGATCAAGTCAGGAATGACAGAATATTTTTTATAACTCAATTTTCTGCCCCTTTTCATCACAAATAAAAATCTCCGGCTCGAGTTTTATCCCTTTTTTTTCCAAAACAATCTTCTGCCATTTCCGAGCTAGGGCCAAAATATCTGCTTGTGTGGCTCCTCCTAAATTGAGAAAAAAATTCGCATGTTTCTCAGAAATTTGTGCCTGCCCCACCTGATCCCCCTTCGCCCCACACTCGTCCAAAAGTCTCCCCGCAATCTCTCCTTCGGGGTTTTTAAAAAGGCAACCTCCTGACCTACCTCCAGGATTTTTTTGCCAACGTTGTGCAAGAATTTCTTTTGTTTTCTGTAGGGACGCATTACAATGCGTCCCTACAGTTTTTTTCAACAAAAAAATTCCTCGCACCACACACCAATCCGGTTTTTCTTTAAAAATACTTTCTCGATAACCAAACCGGCAATCTTTGTTTGATAATTTTTGCAAAATTCCATTCTCATCCAAATACTCCACCCCGACACAAAAGTCCGAAATTTCTGACCCCAAAGCTCCGGCATTTCCTCTGACAAATCCTCCCACATTCCCAGGGATTCCACTCAGATTACACAAATCTGCAAATCCTTTTTCATTGGTTTCCTCAATGAAAGCCTGGAAATTTTTGCCCGCTTCCACCGTCACCACATTGTCTTTCCAAATAGTTGCCTCAAATTTGGGAATAAAAACCCGTCCTCGAAATCCACTATCGGCTGGAAGCAGGTTGGATCCTTTTCCAATCACTAGTTTTGGAATTTTTTGCGATACTGTTTCTGCCCAAATATCAGAAAATTCCAAAATATCATCTACTTCATACATCTCATCTACAGGACCTCCTACTCCATAAAAAGTAAGCTCTGAAAACTCCCGATCATAAAAAATTTGCACTGCCATCTAATCCTATTCTGTAGTATTTTTATTATTTTACAAACGCCTTCATCAACCTAAGTTCTATTTTCTTTCCCAAAAACCACAGGCATTAATTCCAAAATCGACTTCACTTCCACTACTTCTAATTTTTTAGGAATAGAAATTCCTTTCGGAATTCGAGGAACAACAGCTCTCTGAAATCCTAATTTTTCTGCTTCAACTAATCGTGATTCAGGATTTGCTACTCGACGCACTTCTCCAGATAATCCTACTTCTCCCAGAATAATGGTGTCTGCAGGAATTTCTTTTCCGGTAAAGGAACTGAGTATGGCGGCACAAATCGCCAGATCAGCCGCTGGTTCACGAACCTTCAATCCACCAATAATGTTTATGTACGCATCGGCTTGTTCGGAGGAAAAAGGCGTGAACTTAGAGATCACGGCTAAAAGTAAGTGCAACTTCGATAAATCAACTCCATGAGAAGTTCGCCGCGGCAGACCGAAGTTGGTTTTGACGGTCAATGCTTGAATCTCAATGAGAAAATTACGTGCTCCCTCTCGTACTACTGTGATGGCTGAACCAGCTGCATTTTCTGCTCGTTCTGCCAAGAAAAATTCGGATGGATTTTTGAGTTCTTTGAGTCCCTGATTGGTCATCTCAAAAACTCCTACTTCCTGGGTCGAACCAAATCGATTTTTGGTCGTTCGGAGGATCCGAAGTTCAGAAGTTTTTTCGCCCTCCAGGTAGAGCACCACATCGACCAAATGTTCGAGGATTTTCGGTCCAGCAATCTCATCGGCTTTCGTCACATGGCCAATTAATAAAATCGTCGTTCCCGTTGACTTTGCTAATTTGAGCAGCACCTCCGCATTTTCTCGCAACTGAGAAATCTGTCCCATATTTCCATCCTCTCGAGCAATCATCTGGATAGAATCAATCACGGCTAATGGCGATTTATTTTTGAGAATAGTCTCACAAATATCTTCGAGCGAGTTGGTGCTAAAAACATTCCCTCTCTCTGAACTTTTCGAACCAACTCTTTTGATGTGTGAAGAAATCTGTTCCTGAGATTCCTCTCCAGAAAAATAAAAAGCTTCTTCCAAATGAAGAAAAGTCTGCAGTGCTAGAGTGGACTTCCCGATCCCTGGACTCCCACCGAAAAGTACTAGACTCCCCGGGAAAAAACCTGTACCCAATACTCGATCTACTTCAACAATCCCAGTAGAAATACGGGTTTTTGAAATAGGAGATTCTTTTGTGCCAACATCCGATTGGGTGATCAAATCTATGCCTCCAGATAATTTTTTTCCTTTTCCGTCAGATATTTTTGCTTCTCGAAACTCAGTGATGGTGTTCCATCCACCACAATTACTACACTTCCCCATCCACTTAGGAAATGTTTCGCCACATTCGGAACAGAGAAATTGAGGAACAGATTTTGCCATCTATTAAAAAATAAATAATTTTCCCCCTCTTTACAAGAAACAAATCCATATATGGATCTTATATGATTTATATATGGGACCCATATATAATCACCAAAAAACACAGTCATAAAAGGGACTCCCAAAAAATAAAAATATTTTCCCGGTCCCGGTAGGGGCGTGTCGCGACACGCCCCTACGTTTTTAATAATTTTTTTATTTTTTCTTCCTATTCCCTATCCCCAAATTGCTTTTTCGACGGAACTGGATCCTCCTCCGGCAGGTCCTGTGCAAATCTTTCTTCCAAATTTTTTACTTCCGTCCCTTTTGGCGGTTTCCGAAGAAAAATCATCACCGCCAGAAAAGGAATCACAAACGCAATAGCAATTTTGATAATCATCAACATCCCCAGAGATTCATAGTTTGGGGCTGTGACAACCTCTCCAGCCTCATCCAACACCTCTCGAGTCACGGTAAAAACTTGGTTCAAATACTTGGTGAGCAAAGCTCCTCCCGTCAGTGCGAGATTCATGAGCGAAGCTCCCACCGCAAACCACGTCCCTCGATACCCCACCGGGGCATAAAAGGCCAAAAGGGCCAAAAGTGGCACCATCGAGACATTGACGAGCGGACTACTGACCGCTGTATCAAATAAAGCAATGGTTCTCGCATATGCTTGTACTCCTTCTCCCCCATAAAAAAGTATCAACTCCGGCATCGACATCAGTACTTCCATGAAGATTAAAAAAAGGAGTACCAAACGGATCGGACTGCGAGCAATAAATTCTGAAAAAAACCAGAGCACTAGAAGTGGCAAAATGGCACTGATGATGCTCAATGTCTCAAGAAAATTGGGATCAAACCCCAGTACATCAATAAACCACCACGAGAGCCCCGGCCCCACCCCCGGCGTCAAACGAAAAAGAAAAAGAGCTACCATTGTGAGAATCAAAACCTTGATTTTGGATGGATCTAGATGTTGTAAAATTGAGCGAATCATCCAGGAGAGCACCCCCAGCGTGACAAAGAAAACGATTTCTTCCGAATAAGTCAAAATCAAACTTTCTTCTCCCAGTAGTCCCTTTCCAAGTCCCATGAAGAGTACAAAAATTCCCAGAATAATTCCCCCTCCAAATATCCGTGGTTCAAAGGATGGTTTTTGATTTTGTGGTTCATCGGTAAGCTGGACAAAACTCGCTCCAATACAAGAAATGACCGGAATAATCAGCATCATCCAAAAAACCATTTCGTAGGTCAGCACCTGTGCTTCGCGAACCAGATTGGCCAAATCTCCCTGGATCCACACCACGGAAATGATCCCAAAGCTCAGTGCCAAACGCCCCAACACCTGTACCATCGCGAGTTCTGATTGCACTTCTTTTTCGTCCCGGACGACTTTTTTACCAGAATCCAAAATAACTTCTCGCTCTACCACCTCGGTCGACATGGTATCCGCTGTCACATCCTGTATCACGAGCCCCAGCACGAAGAAAATAGAGGACAACAAATAAATCGAATACTCTCCGCCCAACTGCATGATCCACTCGTGCTTCCCAGCAAGCCCTGCGAGGAATATCGTCCCCAAAACCATAAAAAGTGCCCCGATATAGACATAAATTTTTCGCCGGGATCCTAAGATCGTGAGATTATCCACCATCTGCCCAAAAATCATCTTGAGTGTCCACGGCAAACTCGCCCACACACCGATCGACATGAGTTGGACTGTTGTGAGACTCAAGCTTTCTTTGACCCAAAAGGTCTCCGCAATGGCGGTGAATCCAGACGCTCCATACGCAAAGTAAATCAAAAGTAGCGGAATGTATCGCTTCTTGATACTTTTGATGGGGGAAAAAAGTGCTTTATTTAACTGAGACAAGAGCCATTCGAAAGTGGTAGCGGTTTTATTCATAAAAAAAATCTAACTAAAAATTACCTGTCAGCCGAAGTTTGTAAACATGATTTCAAACTAACGAAGGTTGAAAATCACAAATTTACAAAAGTTGTGCTTCTCAATCTAAAATTCTATGCCGCCCTCTTCTCCAAATATTCTGCCCAATACCCATTCAACTCCCTATTCTCACCATTTTTAAAAAGTCGAACCAGCTTACTTTTTGTCTCCCCTACTGCCTGAGCCACTTCCCCCACCATCTGTTGTTCTCGATCATAAGCCATAGAGATCCTTGTGGTTTCTTTGGTCGCTTCCTCGGTCAATCCTTCTTCGAAACTGGTATCTAGTCTCACTCCACCGGCTTTATTATCATTGGCCGCATGCCAACCCTCGTGTGTCGCTACGTGTACCAATTTATTAGAAGTGATTATTTCCTCATCAAATTTAATCCCTTTGTCTCTCGTATCAAACTGCCCCACAACATTGCCCGGAAGATCTGTAATACTGGCTCGAGAAACATCCACTCCTGTCACCGCCAAAGTCTGCCGAACGGCCCCCCAAATATTGTTTTCAACTTTTGCAATTTTTTGTACCGCTTCGGTTGGTAAAAAATCACACACTTCCGCCTGCACTCTTCCAAATCGATCAGCTGCTTCAATAAGAGTTTCCATTTTATTTGGGCTTTATAATTCCAAATATCTGTAAAGTCAAACTTACAACATTGAAACTCATTTTTAGAATCAAAAAATTTGAAATTTCCAAAAAAAGCGTAAGATGAAGATGATGATGAAGAATTTCACCGTTTTTGTAAAAAAAACCGAAGATGGCTGGTGGGTGGCTCAATGTTTGGAAATATCCAATGCTCACGCTCAAGGAAAAACAAAAGAAGAAGCTGTTAAAAATCTTCGTGAAGTGGTTGAACTTCTGAAGGCTTGTGCCCGAGAGGAAATGGAGCAACAAGGATTTATTCCCGAATCAAAACCATTAGTTCTGACATGAAACGAAGCGTGTTTGAAAAACATCTCAAAAAGAACAACTGTCACCTTTTGAGAGAAGGGCGAAGCCACTCAATTTTTATAAATATGGAAACTCGCGAGAAATCTCCTGTTCCTCGTCATAACGAAATTAATAATTGGACTATTCAAAAAATCTGCAAAGATTTAAATATCCAAAAACCTTATTAATTATCCTCAAAAAAATGGCTGAAATTATTTCTGGAAAAGAAATCGCTGAAAAACTAATCGAGATTGATTTGATCTCGCGAGTAGAGAATTTGAAAGAAAAAGGAATCACCCCCAAGTTGGTAGTGATTCTCATCGGGGATGATCCGGCCTCACATGTCTATGTAGGGCAAAAAGAAAAAATGTGTGAAAAAGCCGGAGTGCTCTCCCAAGTCATCCGACTTCCAGAAAATACTCCAGAGAGAGAAGTGCTCGAAAACATAAAGAATCTCAATGAAGATGATTCTGTGCACGGCATCATCGTGCAAGTGCCAGTCCCAGACCATATTTCTGTAGACAAAATTTTGGCGACGATTGATCCAAAAAAAGATGTAGATGGATTTTGTGCAGAAAACATCGGAAAGCTTTTCCTCGGGAAACCAACACTCGAATGCTGTACTCCGAAAGGAATTATCAAGATGCTCGAAGCCTCCGGTACAGAAATCGCTGGGAAAAATATAGTCGTTGTGGGGCGTTCAAATATCGTGGGAAAACCAGTGGCGGCTCTCCTGCTCAATAAAAATGCTACCGTCACTATCTGCCATTCTCGAACAAAAAATCTGGATGAAAAAATTGCAGAAGCCGAAATCCTCATCGTAGCCGTCGGCCAACCGGAATTTATCCATGGGGATCAAATCCCAGAAGGATGTGTCGTGATCGATGTCGGAATTCACAAAAAAGAAAATGGGAAATTATGCGGGGACGTGCACTTCGAGAGTGCTGAAAAAAAAGCAGCCAAAATATCACCAGTTCCAGGAGGCGTAGGACCGATGACGGTTTTTTCGTTGATTGAGAATACGGTGCAGGCGGGGGAAGAAAAAATCTAATCTGTTTCTGTAAATTTATTTGGCCCACCATTAGCCATTACGTACCCCTCCAGTGCTCGTTCGATCCGATCTGGATCGCTAAAAATAACTTCGTTAGTGCTATTCTGCATCAAAGAAAGATTGGCACTATTTATAGATTTGAAACTTGCTTCATCTGCTCTAGCTGTAAATAATTGTTCAAACTCTGATTTACGCCCTGCTTCATCCAGCACTCTTCCCATAAAGTCAAAAACTTTCTCTTTGGCTGGCACCGCCGGGCGACTATAGGGGGTTTCCTTTTCCCAACCTTCCCTGTCAAACGTTTGGACCCCTTTTTCTTCTGCCTGAAAATTTCCCAACAAAGATTGTGTAAGTGCAAAAGCAGCTTTCAGGCGGTCCCCAACTCTTTCCAATCTTTTTCTTCTTGCTTTTTCCCAGGCCGGATCCTCTCCCCATTCTTGATCTTTTCTCTTTATATAACTGTACTCTTGCTTGAAGAGCAGGTCATAAGAATTAAGTGCGTTCCGCCAAAAATCCGGAGTATATTTACCCGCCGCATGAGATTGCAATACCAATGCTTGATTGATTTCGGTATAACTCCAATCCGCCGCAAACATCGCCCCATCATCATGATCGATATTTCCACTCGAGTTATTTTGCATTCGACTCACCCGACTCTGCACGATCGGAGAGGTCCGAATATAGGTATAGAAAAATTCAGTAGCTTTCGGACGAGCAGGATGATTTTCATTGCTAAAGTCAAAAGTACTCTCGCCCTCTCCTCCTAGGAATTTATACCAAGCCTCAAAATCTTCTTGTTTCCAAGGCCGTTCTTCTCCCATCCCATCAGGCACAATTTCTCCATTCTTTTTCGGTGAAGTTTTATCAGTAAAGAATTCCATATGAGGGACTGACTGCAACAATGTCTGAAATCGATTGAATATATCTTTTGAGAGGATAGTCCTTCCCTGGGGATTTTTCACCGTAAGTCCCATGACCAAAAAATACCATCTCTGATCTGGTTGACCGTTCATTTTACCATCGGTAAAAGCTCTTTTGAGAAACTGCTCATATTTAGAAGGATCTACATCTTTTATCTCTCCTCTTCGCCATTTTTGGAGCATAGTCTGTAGGACCACTGTACGCTCTCCCTCAAACTCTCGATTATCAAAGTCCGTATCGTGTGCTTTCCCAGCACTTTCAATCTTGCTATTAAATTCGGTCTGCCACTGCCGAAAAACATCTTCTCCCCAGATAGCCCCACAAGCAATTTTTACCTTTTCTTGTAATTCATTATAAGTCAATTCCTGATCCCCTGGAAAATTAAATTTGGTAGCTGATTGCAGTCTATTGAGCACTTCCCAGAGCTTGGGATCATCCCACTGGAGGAATCCCTTGTCCATCAATATCTCCATACAGGCTCGGACCTCATCCTGATCCTTGGATTCGTACATATTTTTTTGGACATCCCAGGGGGCTACGTTTTCATACGCCGTTTTCCATTCATCGATTCTTTCTTTTTCTGAGCTTCGAGCAAGCCTTTTAAATTCCTTTCCATACGCACTGGTTTCTCCAAAAATAGCCATCCCCAGCTCGGCCATCTGCTTGTCCGTTTGTCTTTTTCTTCGTTTTTCACGAGTTTCGAGAATGTTTTTTATACTTTCGTACATCGCTCGGAGAGAAAACCAAATTACTTTTGTTTTTGATTTTCTCACATTTCCGAACATAGTTTTATTATCTTTATCCCATTTTTTATTTTCCTCTATCCATTTCACCGCTTTGTCTGAATATTTCCCAAAATCATCTACTGACTTTGCAATTTGTTCCCATTCGGCGAGCTTGTCCATAGCCGTGGCTCGAGTGCTTTCTTTGTCGTAATCTTCGAGAAATTGGCCCCAAAATGCTGGATTTCCTATCTCATTCCACATGCCTCCGAAATAGGCATCGTACTTATCGTACGAATCTAACATACTCTGCATCAAATTCTTCGGTGAACCATATTTGGTCATGAAGTCCTCATCCTTCATTTTGAAATCTGCTTCTACTGCCGTCTTTATTTCTCGGAGGTTTTCTTGGTATTTACGATAAGCAGCATTGTATTTGTCCTGAACCTCTTGGAAGTTTTTTCTGGCCTTTTCTCGATCTTCAAAAAATTCCCAGTTTTTTAGTCGGGCAGTCGTCTCAGAAAACTTTGCAAAAACCTGATCTTCCTCTCTCTCCATTTTTCTGAGCAACCCACTATCACCCATATTGAGATATTGCCCCAACCCCTCGGTTCCAAACAATTTTCCTAGCTCTTCAAAAAATGGTTCTTTTCCACTGAGTTCTCCTCCGGCTGCAAACGCTTCTTCGAATGACTGTATGTGTTTATCCATCGCCTGCTTCATCCACGTGCATTCGTGAAAAAATATTGCTACAAATTTGGTTTCTCCATATAATTCCACGTATTTTGCTCGCATATTTTCGATCAATAAACCCAATTGGAAACTGCTTTCGGTATTCCATCTTTCAAAAAACTTTTTTATCCTTGCCTCATCTACTTCTTCTCCACGTTCAAAGCTTTTTTGAATATCCCCTAATTCATTGTTGAAATACTGAATAATATCCGCGGCTTTTTTTTGCCACTCGGTGGTTTGCACATTGAAATTATTCAGTTGTTCTTTGCCCGGTAGCGGGAACTCCTTCTCGTCAAATGTTCTTTTTCCTCGTAAAATCTGATCACACCGAATCTCAAAACCTTTAATTAATTTGTTTCTTTCTTCTTCATCTTCAATGCCTACCAAAACCGCATCCAACTCTTTTTTGGCTTTGGTGATCATTTCAGCAGCTTCTTTATTTCGAGCTCGGAAGGTCTCATATTTTCCTTTTGTTTCTTCGACAAACCCCACTCCTCTCACACCGAAATGTTCTCGCATCTGAGTAAAAAATTGCATTTGATCCTCTTCGCTCACACCAGCACTTTGCAATTTTGCTTCCATAATTTCACTAATTTCCTTTCGGAAATGTTGAAGAGAACCATTGATAAGCTCTTGATCGATCTGCGGAGGGGTGAAGAATTCTGTTTTTCCTCCTACTGCTTCAAAAGATTCTACGACTTTATTGTTTAAGTATTTCTCAATATCCCTAATCCATTGATCTTTATTTCCAGCTGGTCCATCAATAATACTTGCTAATTCGTTTTTGAAATCTCCTTCTAAAACTTCACCAAACTTGCTTCGAAATTTACCAAGGGCTCTCTCAGGATCAGCATCTCTGAGCAAAATTCGCATGTCATCAGAAAAAAGCTCATGACTGTCAACTCTTTTTTGTAATCCAGTCATATAAGCTTCATCTATTTCTTTTCCTTTTTTCCCCAAATCAGAAAAATATCCCACTAGCTCCTTCTCGGCATTAAAACCTCCCTCCCATTCTTCTTTTTTCTTTTTCCATTCTTCTTCGGACTCTTTTAGTTTCTTTGTTTTTTCTTTTAGAGATTCTGTTCCAGCGTTTTTGATATCCTCTTTGGCGATATTTAATTCTTTTTCTGCTTCATTAAAAGGTGTAAAAGCTTCTTGTAATTTTTGGAATTGCTCAGAGATTGATTCTATTCGATCCTTTTTTATTTTTGCCACAACACTTTTTAAGTCTTCTAAAAAAATCATCTGGTCTTCGAAACTTTTTGCCTCAAATTCTGATTTAGAAACAGTAGTAATCTCTTTTTTTTCAAATTCCCCCATTTCTGTGAGAGCTACACGAACTGGTTCATAGACATCCCACAAAGCAGAAAATGTTGTCTCCACACCTTCCTTGGCTTTTTTATAATTTTCTCTAAGCGGATTATCTTCTTCCAAAGTTTCCAAAAAGCTTGCTATTTCCTGGTCTATTTTTCGTTGTTCTTCTGTAAATTTAGCCATTTTTTTCTGATCCTCCTCTTCCATTTTTCTCTGTTCTTCTGTTTTTTCTTCAAATCCATATCCCTCCGCACCAAAAACTTCTTGCAGAGCTTCGTGCTCCATCGGAGAAAAAACTTTTGGATTTTTCCCATTCAAAAACATAAGCAATCGAGCTGCATTTCCATGTTGTACTAGTTTTTTCAGATTTTCCTTTTCTGTGGCATCAAAAACACCTTCTAATTCTTCGTCCAAATGCTCAAGTAGCTCCCATACCAGTACCACATCAGGACTATTCCCCTTACTGGCTAATAAATCTCGTGCTAGTTTTTTCGCTAAATCAGAAAAATGATCATCAATCGTTCGTTTGTCTCCGCCAAACTCAACTTTCAGAGCAAATTTTGTGCCTTTTAAGATTCGATTGATTTCTAGAATCAGTACTTTTTGTGCTGTAGTGGCACTATCTTTTAGTACATCATCTACAAAAAACTGAGCTACCCACTGGGCTAATCCAGCAGCAATTTGGTTATAAGGAGAATCTTTTTTCGTACTTTCCGGTTGTTTCTGAAAATGCTTATAAAGAGCACAAAGCTTAGAAACATCAGTTTTTGTCCAATTCTGACACTCCTTTGTCAGAATCTTTTGAGCACTTTTTACCTGACTATCTACGACCCTTTTAACCCTTTCTCGCAGAGAGGTTGGCAAAAATTTCCGAAGTTCTGTTGATTCATACAAAGCAAACAAAGCCCGTGGAGGTACTTTGTCTGCAAAGTCCTTTCTTCTTTCTACCGCCTCACAATGATATACCACCAATTCATGAAATTTTGCGGCTAGTTCTGGCTTCTTTTTGAGCGTATCCACATTTCTTTTGAGATGTTCTACCCCCTGCAGAGAAAACCTGAGTGGGTCTAGAAAATCCTCTGTTTTTCGTTCTTCTCTTTCGTCTGCTTCCGTTCTTGTCGCTCCTTCATCATCAACTCCAATTTCCACCATAAACACAAACCTCCCCGCACGAAGGTCAAAATTTCGAAACTGATGTTCAATAAAAATCATTTTAATCTAATTATTATAGCATAAACAACAGGAAAATCCTAGCCTGCATATCCCATTTTCAATTTACCCAAAAGGCAAATTATTTTATTTTATAACTTTTATCCCAAAAATGACTTGCTGTCAAACTTTTATTAGCCAGATTGTTACTACCTTTAAGCAAATGTTCTCCCCCTTTTCGAGGGGGAGCTCCTGTCGGCCGAAGTCCGAATCCAAATCCTAAACTAGACGAAGACTGAAGAGGGGGTGATTTTGATCATTAGTCATTCTCTAAATTTCAGCAATAATCTTCTCCGGATCAATAATAATCCTCCCTCCATCAACAATCACCTCTCCAAACCTCCATTCCACAGGAGTCATTTTATCTTTATTTTTCGGTAAAAGTGTCTCTAGGGCCCGCTTCTCACTCACTTCCGCAATTACTCGGACGTCACTGAGATTTGTTTTGATTATGGTATTTATTCTGGTACAAACTGTCTCAAACACGGACTCAGAAAAATCTTTTACTGGCAAAAAAACC
Organism: uncultured Candidatus Peribacteria bacterium; assembly: GCA_964344775.1. Taxonomy (GTDB): domain Bacteria; phylum Patescibacteriota; class Gracilibacteria; order UBA4473; family UBA4473; genus CAYFMH01. Next base: position 4,390 of record CAYFOO010000005.1, on the reverse strand, counting down.
GTCAACTTCCCCCCATTGCTTCGCATAAAAACAGCCTTTGGAAAATATTCCTGTGCAATCTCTGTCATAGATCGAAAAATTTGATCCGCCATCTCATACCCCAGATTGTTGTTTATCGCCCCAAACCCAGACAATCGAAAAATCAATGCCTGATATTCCGTTGGTTTTTTGATAGGAAAAATTTCTCTGATTTTTGCACCAGCACAGAGATTTAGACGAAATACCCCCTGTACCACCGGATCACTCCACTGCAAAAATCTAATTTTTTGTTGGAGCTCCTCTTTTTCTTGTGGAGAAGCAGTTTCCAACTGTTTTTTGAGTGATAAATATTCCGATTCATATTCTTGCCAGTTTTGAAGCTCAAAAAGAGCCTCCCTGGCCAACGATTCTTTTTTCAGAGTAATGGGTGTGAAATCAATATCTCGCACCCCGGCTCTCTGTCTCTGAGAGATGATTTCATCAGACTGAAAAAAAGCATTTAAAATATCCCTTGGGGTTAATTTTTCATCGATTTCAAAGATTATTCCAGACGGCACCACCACTGACTCTTTTTCATTTTTTGCATGACCAAGTGCTAATTGTTTTTGCATAAAACCAATTCGCTGCTCCAAACGGAATTTTTGAGAAATCACTTCTTCCGTTAGTTTTTCATGTTCTAATTTTGCTTTCAAAAAAGCGACAAATCCCTCGAGATCAAAATCCTTTTTTTTCTGTTTGCAAATAATAAGAAAATCCGATCGCAGTTTCCGCATCAAACTACGAATTTTTGCAAATTGCATCACTAATTTTACTTTTTCATCTGCCTCTGGCAGGAATTTTTTTCGTTGTTTTTCAAGTTCGGTAAAAAACAACTTCAGTTTGCTAATCGCAGCTGCTTCATCCGGAATGATGATGCAAAATTCATCTCCCCCAAAACGAACGATCTCCTGCGGAAAATCATCAAAAACTTTCTTCTGAATCTCTGGAAAAATGGATAAAAAATCATTGAGACGCCTTCGAAGCCCAAATTTATTGGGCAACCCCATGTGATTAAAGTCAAAAATACATAGTAATTTTTTGCCTGGGATTTCTTTGGAAATTTTTGCTGTCCCTTCCTCCGAAAGGAGAATGCCTTTCGTATGAAATTTTGTGAGGGTGTCGCGGGGAAAGGGAAACATTTTTTAGCAAGATAACGAGATTACAAGACCACGAGTAAATAGATCTCCACACTCTATCTTGTTGTCTCGTCATCTTGTCAGCTTTTGATCTATTTATCTACAACATGTTCCAAAAAAAATCAACACGTTTTTCAAAAAAAAACTAGCCAGGATGAAAAAATGAATGGTACAATTAACAAGGTATAATTTATAGAAAATCATGAAAAAATCATTGCTCGTCTCCGGGATAGCCCTTGCGGCTATCATTAGTACTACGCTCGCTATCACTTGGCCGGCTCCTCCATCAGCAGAACCAGCTGGAGGAAAGATAGGTTCGCTTGTAAAAGCTGACAACAACTATATCGGCATCAACACCGCCACACCGAAGGCCACACTCGATATAAACGGAGCTATGAAACTCGGAAGTTCCACAACTTGTAACGAAGGAGCCATCCGATACAACTCCACTTCTCAAAAAGTTGAATTTTGTGATAGTGTTAGCTGGATAGAGATCGGTTCTACTTTTACTTGTGGAACTCAGATTCAAGATATAGATGGAAATATTTATGACACTGTAGAAATCGGAACTCAGTGTTGGATGGCCAGTAATTTGAATGTGGGAACTAAACTAGCTTCTGCATCAACAATTCCATCTAACAATGGAATTATCGAAAAATGGTGTTATAACAACAGTGATACTAATTGCACAAACGAAGGAGGGCTCTACCACTGGGATGAAGCTATGGGATATACTACTACCGAAGGAGCTCAAGGGATTTGTCCAAATGGATGGCATATTCCAACCGATGCTGAACAACACACTCTTGATGCTTATTTAGCGACTGGTTCTTGTAATGCCAGCAGGTTTGGAGCATGGGATTGTGATCCTGCTGGAACAGCTCTCAAATCTGGTGGAAGTTCTGGTTTTGAAGGATTGATGGCAGGTTTCCGATCTCGTGAAGGGACGTTTATTAATCAAAATAACGGTGGCTATTTTTGGTCCTCTGTGTTGGATGATGTATATCCATGGATTAGAATTTTGTTTCCAGGGAATTCTACAGTACATCGTACTACGGATTATAAAAATGTTGGTTTATCTGTCCGTTGTCTAAAAGATTAATCTATGCAGGCTCAACGTTCCTGTATCCTCCAAAGCTTCAGCATAGGACAGGATGTTAAACCTCAGAATCCAAAAAATTAACATCTATAAAATGAACATCTCAAAAAAATCGGCTCTCGGCGTCCTCATCGCACTTAGTCTCCTCGGAGGCTCTATCATGGCCATCTCCTGGCCTACCCCTCCTAGCGGAGAATCCACTGGAGGAAAAATCGGAAACCTCCTCTACGCAGATACCACAAATACTCGTGTAGGGATCAATACGACAACTCCTAATACGGTCCTTGACGTAAACGGTCTCGTCAAAATCGGAGACTTCACCACCTGTGATGCCAACACAGAGGGAACCATCCGATATAACTCCACTTCTCAAAAAATTGAGTTTTGTGATGGATCTGATTGGGGAGAAGTAGGAGCTGCTGGAGTTACTGACCCAGAATGGAACAATGTAGTACTCCTGATGAATATGGAAGATGCTACAGATGTAAAAGGACATACGACAACACCCAATGGAGTAAGTTTTGTAGCCGGGAAATTTAACAACGCTGGATCATTTGATAACTCCACATCTTACATAGACTTGAACCATTCAGATTTTGATATGTCTACTTCAGATTTTACAGCAGAGCTCTGGTTTAAATTGCCAGCAAATAGCGATTGGGAACCACTACTGAATTCTAGTGATTCTAACGGAAACAACCGTTCCTGGTACATGGATATCACCAACGATGGCGTTATAAGAGTGTATGTAGACGCTGATGGTACAGCAACAACATACGATTATGCTGATACCACTACAGCAATTGATGATAATGCATGGCACCACGTTGCGCTTGTTAGAAATGGAAGCGATTATGTATGTTATGTTGATGGAGTAGCAGAGCTGACTATTTCTGGTTTTGGAAATATCTATGCTCATAACAAAATATCAATAGGAGCCTCTTCTGGCGACCACACTCATGTCTTTAGCGGGTTAATCGACGAAGTTCGTATCACAAAAGGCGTCGCTCGATACACTACTAACTTCACTCCTCCAACAGAAGCCTTCCCAACACAGTAAAATACCTCTTACTTTTTATTATAAACCAAAGCATGTTCCTACGTTGTATCTCAGAATTCTCTCCCCTCCCAACAACTCATAAACTAAAAAATTATTAATACCCAATAAAAATGAATAACTCAAAAAAATCGGTGCTCGGCGTCCTCATTACGCTCAGCCTCCTTGGAGGCTCTATCATGGCTATCTCCTGGCCATCTCCTCCTAGCGGAGAAGGATCTGCCGGGAATCTCGGTGCACTGCTCAAATTTGACACCACCAATAACCGAGTCGGTATCAATACCTCTGGGACCATCCAAACTACCCTGGATGTAAATGGAGGAATCAAACTAGGATCAGAATCTACCTGCGGTATAAACACAGAAGCAGCTATTCGATATAATTCTATTTCTCAAAAAGTTGAATTTTGTAACGGAGCTACTTGGCAAGCAGTCGGTGCAGCTGGTATCGGAGGGAATGATAGCAATACGGTACTATTGATTCATGGGGAAGAATCTGGAAGTCCATTCACAGAAAGTTCTACCGGAGGAAATGGAGGGAGTGGACACTCTGTCTCCATAAATGGGGATGCCACACAAAATAGTACCACAAAAAAATTTGATTCTTCATGGTACTTTGATGGGACCGGGGATTATTTAAGTATTGCTGATCATGCAGATTGGAATTTCGGAACTGGAGATTTTACGATTGATTTTTGGGCTAAACCAACATCAGGAAGCAGCTATCAATTTCCTCTAATTCATGGAGTTGATGGTGCTTGGTCAACTATTTCATGGGCTTTTTACTATGCCAGTGGAAAAATCCAATTTGCAGTAGGTGATACAGGATCTGCCGCTGTTAGTTTAGTATCAACCACTGATTTTAGTTCTGATACTGATTGGCATCACTTTGCCGCAGTAAGAAATGGAAATGAGTGGGATCTGTATATTGACGGAGTTTCTGAAGCAAATACTACCTCTACTAATTCTGTTCGAGATTTATCTGATAGTCTTTATCTAGGAGGAAATTCTCAATCCTCATATTTTACTGGATATTTAGATGAAATACGTATCAGTAAGGGAATTGCCCGTTGGACCAGCA
>CAYFOO010000004.1:0-54770 GCA_964344775.1 uncultured Candidatus Peribacteria bacterium | reverse complement strand
TCCCTTCTCCACTGTTTTACATAACTTTTTGCCCCAAATTGTTTGAATATCCATGTTTTTTTATGTTTTTTTTGAAAATTAAAGATGTATTTTGCGAAACACAAAAAATCTGCCGAAAGGCAAAGATGAAGTTTAGGTTTTTGTATTTAAGAGATTAATTTTTTCCCTCTGCTATTGCTTGCTCTACTTTCCGACATGTACCAACAAAAAAAGCTAGTTCTGCTGCTTCTGGGCTAGCATGGGGTGTTTTTTTCCATGCATCTCCATGTCCTAAGTCAGTGTGTTTTTCGTGTCTTTCTGCCATTTTAATAAGAATTAAGAAATAAAAAATTAACGTTTGGTTTTTGTTTGAGAGTATTCTTATGATTTTTGGATGTTTTGGCAAGTGTTTTTTTCGCAAAAATTTTCGAGGTGAATTTGGAGGATTTAGGTTTGCTTTTCTTTTGCAAGACAAAAAATGGAATTCTCAAAAACCGATGCACAAAGCCCCAAAATTCAATCTATTAGTTTGAGTTCTGGACAGATTGAATTTTGAAAGGAGGAGGATACGTAGTAAATGAAGTTTTTTTCGAAATGTAATGTAGAAAAAACGCAGTGTCGGAGTATTCTCCGACATGGTATCGCCAGGGGGAATCGAACCCCCGTTACCAGGATGAAAACCTGGCGTCCTAACCACTAGACGATGGCGACGTCGTCAGGATTGTATCCATACTTCCAGAAATTTCTGACGAAATTCTTCCAGTATTTCTAAATCCTTCCTCTCAAAATTTCATCTGTCCCCGACTTTATCTTTATAGATAAAATTTTGGGGTGGATTGAATTTTGTTTTTTAAAAATCTCAAAAAGAGCGGAGACATTGTATGAAAAAATTGCGGTACGTCAATGCTTTGTTCTAGCGGAATTGTTATTTTCTGGTTCTGAATTTTTCTTCTTTTAGTCCTAGTAGAAACATTCCTAAAAATAGAATCCCATTTTCTGTTCCGAGCAGTGCGGAGCTAAAAAACCAAAATCCAAAAAATAAGAGAGAAAAAAGAATCCCATTTTTTAATCGAAAAATTATTGGGGAAAAAATGAGGAGACTGGTCAAGATTATACCGAAAATTCCTTTTTCCAAGAAGGTGTGCAATATACCATAGGGAGGAAGTTTTAAATTTTCCGGAGAGAGGAAGGTATCAGATAAGTTTTGTAGAGCTATGAGGGCTTGGCCTTCTCCTGTGCCCCAGATCATATTTTGTCCCAAATTTTTCAAAGACAAACTTATTTTTTCAAAAGTAAGAATCCCTTCAATTCCGCCCCAAATAATTAATCCAATCAAAAAGATGATCGGAAAAATAAAAAGACTCGTATTTTTTGATTTTTGTACTCGTGGAAGCCAAAATTTCGCACTCAACCAAGTAGCTAGAAAAAGGAGTATCAAACCAAGGTTTTGACTCTCAAAAATGATCAATACGTAAAAAAGAATGAGCACCAACCGTCCTTTGAATTTTCCTTCTAAATAGGCAAAAACAGTTCCCAAAGTAGCTGCCATAGCCAGAAGATCTGGAATAACACCAAGGTTTGGAAAAAATTTCATTGCCCCGTATCCGCCAAGGATCCCGACTAAAAACAAAAGGCGTTTTATTTTCCCCTCTGGATGAAAAATTTCTTGAAGTCCGAATCCGCAAATGGCGAATACCCACAAGAGTAAATATAAAATAGAGATTTGTGGATCACGAGAAAGAAAAGCTAAAATTGCTTCCCCTGCTAGGAATATGGAAATTAATATCCATTTGGATTGTGAGATTTTGAAATTTTTTTTCAGGATTTGAACCATGAGAACCAATAGAATTCCTATGGTGCAAAGAGGGAGAACAATTTCCAATTCCGAAAGAAAACTTCCTAAGAAATAAGGATCGCCGCCCAAGGTTATTCCCGTGGGAAGCCAAAAAGTGAGCAAAAAAAATCCAATTCCCAGCGTGGGAAATATGAGTTTTATTTTGGTGATAGATTCTTCAGAAATGTTAAAGTTGGTTTTCATTTGTTTTTTAGATAACGAGATTACGAGCGAACAAGATTACGAGAAAATGAAAAATGGTGTTTCAAAATTAGGTACTTCTTGTTTTCTCGTCAACTTGTAATCTTGTTTACTTCTTTTCTGCTTTCATTCCACCTTCGCTTTTTTTGCTTTCCTCCTCCTTCTTTTTTCTCTGTCCTATTGCTCGTTCATGAGAAGCTTTTCTTCGTAATTTTCCAGTGAGGATGCTTTCTAAGTTTTGTAACCCTTTATTTGATGTCCCTTTTCCATTGTTTACCTGTATTACTACGTCTTTAAGCCCACGAATGATTTCTTTTTTTGACATGGGAGTGAGGTTTGGCCTGGCAAATTTTGCTTGTCTCACAAAAATCCCAATTCCCGGTTCGGCTTCTTGTTCTGGGATCAGACTGAGCCGAGGAGTGGGAAGGTTGGTTTCGTTAAAAAAACTTCGAAGATTGTCTTCTTTGATGGCAAACTTCAGAAACCGCCAAGCAGTTTCAGGATTTTTGGCAGTACGCGGGACGGCTAGAGCTTTTACTTTTGCTACTACTTCTCGTGTATGAGAAGAATTCGGATCCTCAATCTGTGGTAAAAAAGCCACCCGGATAGACTTCTCTGGAATTATTTTTGCTCCAACCTTATCTCGTTTTTTTCGTAAATTTTTAAGCCGTTCAAAATCTTTAGCAAAACCAAAAACCATGGAAACTTTTTCTTGTACAAAAGGGTCATACTCTTTTTCGCTGGAATAAGCATCTGCTAGGAGATCAGTCCAAGAAAAGTTTTTGAATCGGGAGTCAGAAAAACTGGTGAAAAAATTCACCGCACTAACACCAAAATTTTCCCTCTTCCCATCTCTAGAAAACCCACTGCTACTGGAGATTCTAGAGGTGTCTCCGGCTTCTGAAAAAAATCGAACTCCCATTTGCACCATTAAATTTTCTAAAATCTCAAATCCATAATTTAGATTATCCATTCGTCCCATGGCCGCTCCAGAAATAGAGAATCTTTCAAAAGAATTATCCTGACGGTTAAGTGCTTCTGTATCTTTTCGAAAAACAGCCCAGGTTTTTCCCGGTTTATTTCTGTTTTCAAGGCTATTAGCCAGATGATCTTCATTATAAAAAAGTGCTAGAGAATCTATGGCCATCGGGACTCCCCAGATTTTGTTATCAAAAACAAGGGCATCCATGGCAGCTCTGACAAAAGTTTCTTCAAATTTAAAAGGAGAAAATGTTTTATCCCCTTCGAGTGGGATTAGTTTTTTTCTATTTCCAGCAATCCAGTTTCCACTGGTGTAGATGACGTCTGGCTGGTTTCCTTCAGCCATTTTATCCACCAAAAAATTTTGCAATTCTGCATCATCGGCAAAAGAAATAGTTTGTACAGAAAGTCCTGGATTCCCAGATTTAGAAACAAATTCCCGGCTGATGGCACTAATAATATTAGCTTCATCAGCTGTGGCCCAGATTTGCAATCTTACTGTTTTTACTGCGACTCCAGTTCCTGATTTTTTTTCACAACCAAAAAGGGTGAAAGTCAGCACACTTACCAGTAGCAGCGAAAGGATTTTTTTGATTTTTATTTTCATTCTTTTCAGACAGACTCAGAATGTCAGAAAACGTGGATTTTTTCAAATTTTATTTTCCACAAGAATTACAAGATTCATCACATTCAGTACAATCCCAAATCTCTCCCGTGTTTTTTACTCGTCGGGAGCAGTTTTTTGAGCTACATCCGTGCTGTCCGATGGCAGATTCAGGGAAAGGGAGAATATTGATTCCTCCGCAATTCAAACAAGCGAATTCCTGCACAATTTCATCATAAATTTCTTCCTCGAATCGGGATTCACAATCCAGACAGAGGAATTTTTTTATTTCTGAAGTGGAGTAGATAGGGAGCATGGTTTTATAGGTTGTAGGTTGTAGGGAATAAATAAAATCCTTATAACTTATAACCTACAACTTCCCACTTTTTTTAATTTCCTCGGTTTTGCATTTGTACTTCGAGGGTTTCGATTTCTCGACCAGGCATAGCGGAGCCGAGATTTTCTGAAACTTCAGCGAGTTTTTTAGGATTATCGAAGTATGTTACCGCTTGAACGATTGCCTTGGCGGTTTTCTTTGGATTTTCTGACTTGAAGATTCCGGATCCGACGAAGACGCCTTCTGCACCTAATTGCATCATGAGTGCTGCATCAGCGGGAGTCGCGACGCCTCCAGCAGAAAAATTTACGACTGGGAGAGATTTTAGTTTTTGTACTTCTTGAAGTAATTCAATCGGGACTCTGATTTCTAGGGCAAAGTTTGCAAGGGATTTTTTGTCCATTTCAACAATTTTTTTGATCCCTTCATGAATCGCTCGCATGTGTCGGACGGCTTCTACCACATTTCCGGTTCCGGCTTCTCCTTTGGTTCGAATCATACAGGCTCCTTCAGCCACTCTGCGGAGAGCTTCTCCGATATTTCTAGCCCCACAGACAAAAGGTACTTTGAAGTTTGTTTTATCAATATGAAATTCATCATCGGCTGGTGTGAGGACTTCTGATTCATCGATAAAATCCACTTCCAGTGCTTCCAAGATTTGAGCTTCAACCAAATGTCCGATTCGAACTTTTGCCATCACCGGGATACTCACTGCTTCTTGGATTTCTTTTATCATTTTGGGATCGCTCATTCGGGCGACGCCCCCATCTTTTCTGATGTCTGCCGGAACTCTCTCAAGTGCCATGACAGCACAGGCCCCTGCTTCTTCAGCGATTTTTGCTTCTTCTGGGGTGACGACGTCCATAATTACACCGCCTTTGAGCATGCGAGCGAGATCTTTTCCGAGTTTTGTGTAGTTTTTAGTCATGGTTATTTAGATTATTGCAGATTTTAGATTTCAGCCTTCGCTCTTTCATCCTTCGCTTTCTAGCTTCGGAGGACAGGCCGAGCTATGGCCGACAGGTATAATTGTAGATTTGCCCTTTGTGTTTCGAACTTCCCGATTGCATTGGGACCGGGCATTGAAATACCCGGTTAACGGGATAATTATTAGTTTATAGTTCACAGTTTTGACTTTTGTGTTTTGACCTTGATTCATGATTCTTAATTTTTGATTCAAACTGTTTCCTTGCTCCTTATTTTCCGTTTTGACCTTTAACTTTTAACCTTTAAGTTTTAAAAGCTCAAGAAATATTTATGAACCAGTACAGAATCACTTAATTCTGGGTGAAAAGTAGATATCAGAATCTGGTCGTTTCTGCAAATTATTGGAGTGGAATTATATTCCCCAAGAATTTTAACATCTCCTCCTACTTTTTTGATGATGGGAGCTCGTATAAACACGGCCTCTATTTCATCCTTTAGTTCTGGTAAAAAAATAGATTCAATAAAGGAATGAATTTGTTTGCCGTAGGCATTTCTCTCAATTTCGATATCGACTAAGTGGAGGCAATAGGGAGATCCTTTTTCCGCCAACAAAATAGCTCCCGCACAAGTGCCCCAAATATTTAATTGGCTATTGATACATTTTTCTCGAATAGCTTGATCCAGCCCAGAAGACTGGAGAAATCGTCCGATTACCGAACTTTCTCCACCCGGGATAACCAAATGAGTGATGCCTTCTAGATCGGATTTTTGTTTGATCCATTTTACTTGTATCTCTAACTCGTTAAATTTTTTTTCATGTTCTCCCACTCCGCCCTGAAAAGCCAGGATGCCTACTTTTTTCATGATTTCAGCGAAAATGTAGGTAAAAAAGAGAAAATCACAAGATTCTTTCTCACATAAAAAGATTTATTTTGTAAAAGTCCTATTCTTTCCGATGAGAGCAGAGAAAAAGAGCAAAAACACCAATCGTCAAAAGTACTAAAAAAATTACCATCTCTGTTCCTGGACCAGTAGTAGTGAGTCCACAGTTGAGTTTCACGAGTGTTACTTTTCCGTGTGCTGACACACTCAGCTCTCCAAAGTTTCCACAATCAGGTTTCACGCGAGAAAAGAAAGTGAAGTTTCTTTCATACGGAGCCGCTTGGGAAAAAGCCGGAAAAATCAATTCTTTGCTTTCTGAAACCTCTCCGATTCCGGTGTCGATCAGTTCTGTAGTGACAAGAATTTGAGAAATATCTATTTTTGGGCTGAAGTTTTCAGCATTTTCACTCTGTGAAAAAGCGGTCAAAGAATACCTGAGGACATCTCCTGGACGAGCTCCTACGCTTTCAGCATTTTGATTATCTTGTGAGACATTCACCACTTCAAATTTAACTTGAGGATCTCCTACTGGGAAATCTTGTGCGAGGACATTGTTTGCCAAAAAAGTACCGAGCAGGCTGAGGGCGATAAATGTTTTTTTCATTTTTGTATAAAAAAATTGTACTCTCGTATTCTCCCAGACCTATTTTTAAAAGTCAAAAGAATTTATGACTATTTACGAAACCATTATTTTTCAGTAGAACAGATTGGCTAATTTATTCTCATGCGATTTGACGTCCTTACTCTCTTTCCAGAACTTTTTGATTCTTTTCTCACCACTTCGATTATTGGCCGAGCGATTGAGGCAAAAAAAATAGAAGTGAATCTTTTTAATATCCGGGATTTTTCAGAAGACAAACATAAAAAAGTAGATGATGTGCCTTTCGGAGGAGGTGCAGGGATGGTGATGACTCCGCAACCACTTTTTGATGCGATTGAGCATGTGAAAAATCTAAAAAAAGACAAAGCCCCCGTTGTTTTTCTTACACCGCATGGTCAAACTTTCCGACAAGAAATAGCTGAAGAAATGTCCGAAAAATATACTCGAATTATTTTGCTCTGTGGACATTACGAAGGAATTGATCAAAGAGTTCGCGAGCATTTGGTTGATCAGGAGATTTCTATTGGAGAATATGTTTTGACCGGAGGGGAATTGCCTGCACAGGTAGTGATAGATGGGGTAGCACGGCTTTGTCCAGAAGTACTTGGGAAATCAGAAAGTCACGAAGAAGAAAGTTTTTCAGCCAAATTGGATCGTCAGTGTGAATACCCGCATTACACTCGTCCGGCTGATTTTCGAGGGACGAAAGTCCCAGAGGTTTTGCTCTCTGGACATCATGCAGAGATTGAGAAATGGCGAAAGAAAATGTGTCAGAAAAAAAATTGATTTTTTCCTACCCCATCCATACAATCAGAGAAGAAAATTTAAAATACAAAAAAATGCCAGAAGCTAAAACTGAACATTTTCCGATCTCCCTGATCGTTTTCCGATTTCTATCCGGGTTTGGTGCTGGATTGGTAGGGACTATTGTTTGGGGATTAATTCTTTTTCTTTCTTGGTCGATTGTAGGAGATGTACTTTCTCCTTCAGATGTGCAGACCAATGAATTTGGTATCAAACTTAGTGTCCCGAAAATGCATCCGCTTTTTATTTACATTGTGATATTTGCAGTTTTTTTAGCGACTTTGGCGGCGAGCATTGCTTATGTTTTTATCTTTAGTACTTTGGAAGAAAGATACGTTGCTAAAGCTACAGCGATCACTCATGTTTTCTTTGCAGGATTGCTTTTTGTTTTTCTTATGATCCCTGTTTATATTGTAGCAGCGAAACTCTGGGGGCCAGTAGGGATTGCGGCAAGTGCAATGTTGCATGCAGTGATTCTAGCTTTGTTTACGTTCTTTGTCTTAGAAATTATTCGAAATACTAAACATCTTTTGGTACACCTCTATGGAGCGGTTCTGGCACTCGTGCTTTTCTTTTTCTTTGGTACCATGCTGACTAAGGGAACTCCGGCGATTGTTAGTTTTTTGACGCTCCCTTTTCTTCTGGGAATGTTTGGAACTGGAAATGGAGTTGCTGAAGCAGTTTATCATTGGTTTTATCAATCTTATGGTAATGATGTATTGAATTCAGAGAGACTCTTCGGTGCGGATTATGCTGAGGAAGATGAGGAGCCGATTGATCCGGACTTGTAAAAATTTAAAAAGCAAAAAGAAAAATTCAAAATTAGAGGGTTGAAAATTATCTAAAAATTGATAATTGTTAATTCGTAATTCTTAATTAATTTAAAATGGACTTTGATTTTGCACGGTTACTCACTTCTGAGTATTTCCTTGATTCGGATCCTGGTGGGGACTTCATGCTGGGATACGCACTTTTGCTTTTTTTCTTGGGGTTAGCTTTTCTTCCTTCTTTCCTAAAAAAATCAGCTGCACAAAATAAATCCCTCAAAAAATCGATGAAAAATCGACTTGGGAAATTCATCTTTTTGGGAGTGATTGGATTAATCTTGGTGGCGGCGAGATTCTCTGGGGTGCCGGGATTTTCTATGCGGATGTGGCTTTATTTGGTCTTTGTGGGAGCTTTGATTGCGATTGTTTATACTTCTATCCGGGTGAGCAAGGATTATAAAAAAAGGCTGGATTCAATTGAGCGGGAAGCAAAAAAACAAAAGATTTAGTCCCACAGGGAATAGGGAGGAGGTCATAGGAAATAGTATAATATGAAAAATGATTAAAAATTTTGAAGATATTTTGGCTTGGCAAAAAGCGGAAATACTTGCCACAAAAATTTATCAACAGCTTAAAGATTGCAAGGATTTTGGATTTAGAGATCAGATTCAGAGGGCTGCAGTTTCTGTTATGAATAATATTGCTGAAGGTTTTGAGAGAAACTCAAATAAAGAATTTAAACATTTTTTGTTTATTTCTAAAAGTTCTTGTGGAGAAGTTCGATCAATGCTGTATTTAGCAAAAAAGTTTAAATACATAACCAAACAAGAGTTTGATGAAGATTATCAGCTAACTCTGGAAATTCCCAAGTTATTGGGGGGGCTTATAAAAACACTTAAATAAAGACTATTTTTTATTTCCTGTTCCCTCTTTACTCTTCCCTGTTTCCTGGGAGTTCTACTCCTTTTTCGTCCTCTTGTCTTCCTCCGGTCTTGCCCATCGGGTAATCTTTTCTTCTACTTGATCTCGGGGTTTTGCATATCTTTGTCGGGAAAAATTAACAATTTTTTGGGTTCGTTCTTCTGTTTCTTCCTTTGAAGGCAGTTCTGGTGGAGGGAGTGTTTTTCCGGAGAAACTTGGAGTTGGCATTCCATCCACGAGAATTTTATTGTAGACATGAAATTTTGGTAGATTGAGTAGGTTGTTTGGCTGAATTCTTTCTTCATCAAACTGTTCAGAGAACACTTTGGCATCTTCTACACCGATTTGGAATGAGATAAGACTCCCCACATTTCCAAAAACGGCTGCTTCTACTTCCTCTGACATCTGAGCCACATACTGATTGGCAAGAGTAAGGCTGAGATGATATTTCCGTGCCTCGGAGAGGATGGTAGCGAAGGAGTCGGTTGCAAAATTCTGGAACTCATCCACAAAAAGATTGAAATCTCGTCGATCTTTTTCTGGGACATCGGCTCGGCCCATCGCATCGATTTGGAACTTAGTAATGAGTAGAGATCCAAGCATGGCAGAGTTATCTTCTCCGATTTTTCCTTTTGATAGATTCACGATTACAATTTTTCCGGTGTCCATCGCAAATCTTAGATCGAGCGTCGATTTTGGCTGCCCGACGATATTTCGGATGACGGGAGTAGCCAGGAACTGTCCGACTTTATTCTGAATTGGGCCGACGGCTTCTGCCAGTTTTTGCGGAGCGAGAGCAGAAAATTCTGTTTCCCAGAAACTTCGGACCATCGGATCTTGCACGAAGTGAAGAATTTTTCTTCGATAAACGGGATCGACCAACATTCGAGTGATGCCGAGCATGGTGGTGTCAGGTGCTTCCGTGAGGGCGAGGATCGTATTTCGGAGGAAGTGTTCGAGTCGTGGTCCCCAGGAATCGATATTTAATTTCTTTATCACGCCGACCAGACCAGAGGCAACTAACCCCCGTTGTTCTGGGTTTTTCCCTTCGAGCATATTGAAGGCCACCGGGAATTCTCGATCTGCCGGATCAAAAATAATCACGTCATTGGTTCTGTTTTTTGGTACAAATCGAAGTACCGCTTCGGCTAGATCTCCATGTGGGTCGATCACCCCCACTCCTTTTCCAGCTTTGATATCTGAAAAAATCATATTTTCCAGAAGCGTAGTTTTTCCCATTCCTGTTTTTCCGATGATGTAGACATGTCGACGTCGATCGAGTTCTCTCAGACCGTATTGCACTTGATTTTCCCGAAAATTTGTTTCTCCAACGATGGTGATTCCTTTTTCTTCACTCGTGGGAATATCGACTGGCGGTTCCAGTTTTTGGGAGTCCACCCATTGGATTCCGGGGGTGGTCACGGTTTCTGTTGGCAAATGATACATGGTAGCCAGCTCTTCCTGAGACAGGGCGTAGGGTTTGTTTTGGCGTCGGAAAAAAATGTTTTTAAAAATGTTAGATTTAATAGATCGATCGATCGTGGAAACAGAAAAGTGGTTCATTTGAGCGAGTGAAAACTGCTGAAATGTTCCCGCCACTTCACGAATTTTTGCTTCGGCTTCGAGTTCATTTAGCTTGTCATCATGAATGTAGATCGTCCGGATATTGGTGGCGAATTGGAGCCGATTTAATTTATCGTATGAAGCCGAAAAAACTGTTTCTCGGTCATGTCGTCCGGAAGTTTGTGCTTCTCGATCTAGATCCGGTTCATCGTCTGTGTTGTCTAGGCCATCAGCTTTGACATTGGCTAACCCTGTCCATCCAAAAAATGCTATCAGTAGTGCCCAAATAGGAGAACGCATGGTTCGTTCACTTTTTTTATGAGAAAGGCGTGCCCATTGGTACAGTGCTCGAAACCAGTCCCATTTCCAGACACCGCCGCTAAAAAATCTACGAAGTGTTTTTTGGGCAATGGCATTCCAAGAGGGACTGATTGGGGCGATGACGAATTGCAAAATAGCCGCATCGTCCTTTGTACTCAGATGAGAGAGAGCAGAGGTAATTGGTCCTATTGGATCTTCAAATTTTTGTGACATTTTGTCTTCAAACTGTGGATATCTCTTGAATGGAAAAACCATTGGTTCGGCTGGTCGGATGGTGGCCATAATTACTTCTTTTTTATCCACTAGTTTTTTGGTGAAATATTCTGGCACTTCTTGAATTTCTACTTCTGGGTATTGTGCGTACATTTGAGAAGAAAGAAGCGTTTTCAGGTGAGAAGGAACCACCACATAAAAGTGGATTTTTCCAGCAATTCGTACGATTTCAAAACTTACTGCTTCTCGATCTAGTTTTTTAGCATTTTTCGAAAGGAGTCCGTGTAGACTGGCTAAGACTTGCTCAAACGCCATTGGCCCTCGTTCATTTAACCTGGGGACAGTGAGGCGTAGGAGGGTTTTTGATACTGTTTTCTTTTTCATGTATTTGTTTTTACTATATTTTTCATTAAAAGTCAAGTAAATTATCGTATTTATTACCCTTATTTAAGCTTTCGAGATGAATTTTGCAATAGAGTAATTTTTCGGCAGAATGGAAATATGGAAAAAATAGGTATCATTATTTTGGTAACCATGGGGGGGGCGATGTTGGGGAGTTTCGCTTCTTTGCTTATTTGGCGACTCCATTTTGATGAGCCGGGGATATTGAGTGGGCGATCTCGATGTCCAAAATGTAAAAAAACACTGCAGGTCAAAAATCTCATTCCAATTTTTTCTTGGGCGTTCCAAAAGGGAAAATGTTCACACTGTGGAGCAAAAATATCTTTATTTTATCCAATTATTGAGTTGGTTTTTGCGGGTACGTTTTTCCTTTTTGCAGAGAAGTTTTATGGAACCAATCTATTTATTCCTCTGATTTTGGCCGTATTTTTTCTGCTGGTTTTGTTTTTTTATGATGTCTTGTTTTCTGAAGTTGACGACCGGGTTGTCTTACCAGCAATTTTGGCTGTTGGGGTATGGAGTGTTTTTCGAGAGCTTCCATTTCTAGATTTTTTGATTGGAGGGGCGATTGGATTTGGCTTTTATTGGTGCCAATATTATTTTTCTGGTGGACGATGGGTTGGGGCTGGTGATCTTCGGCTTGGGGCTTTGATGGGACTTCTTTTGGGATGGAAATTAGTAATTTTAGCCCTCTTTTTAGCCTATATTTTAGGAGCGGTGGTAGCAGTTTATTTTTTAGTCTTCAAAAATTACACTCGGAAATCGGCTCTCCCGATGGGTGCTTTCCTCATGCCGGCAACTTTGATTTTTCTCTATGATGGGCAGCGAATTTGGGAATGGTATTGGGGATTTTTAGAACTTAGTTATTAGAATTTAGAACTTAATTTTTTAACAAGATAACGAGATTACAAGTTGACGAGAAGACAAGAAGCACCTAAATTTAAAGCCCTAATTGTATTTAAAATACTTGTGATCTTGTTTGCTCGTAATCTTGTAATCTAAAAAAATGAAGAATATCACCGTTCAGATCCCCGAGAAACCCAAAAGCTATGATATTTCTTTCCCGAAGGATTTTGCCGAACTTTTGAAGAATTTAAAAACGCAGCTCAATGGACGGAAAGCACTGGTGGTTACGGATAAAAATGTGGCAGAAAAATCCGGTTTTGATTTTACTCAGTTTAAGGAGGTGCTCGTTTTGCCACCCGGAGAGTCACAAAAAAATTGGGGCACCATCGAAAAAATATTGAATCACGCCTTTGAAAATCATTTTGATCGATCATCTCTTTTTGTTGCGGTGGGAGGGGGTGTGATTGGGGATATGGTAGGATTTGCGGCTTCACTTTTTATGCGAGGGATTCCTTTTATTCAAGTACCGAGTTCTCTACTGGCGATGGTGGATGCATCTGTGGGAGGTAAGACAGGGATCGATTGTAGTTTTGGAAAGAATTTGATTGGTGGCTTTCATCAACCAGAAGCGATTTTTTGTTGCCAAGAATTTATGAGCACTTTACCTGTTTCCGAAATTCGAAATGGGGTGGCGGAGATGATTAAGCATGGAATTTTGGGATCAGCTTCACATTTCCAAGATCTGGAAAAATTGGCTGACAAAAATCCAGACATTGAAGCCATTTTTGCCCTCGTACCAGACTCGATCGAAATCAAAAAATCAAAAGTGGAGGCGGATGAAAAAGAATCTGGAGAACGAATGCATTTGAATCTCGGACACACTTTTGGCCACGCGATCGAACTGCTTTCAGATTTCCAGATGGCTCATGGTCATGCAGTAGCAATTGGGACGGTCATGGCGGCTGACTTTGCATTGAAAAAAGGAATTTGTGAAGAAGGCACAGCACAGAGAATTCGTTCCATTTTTGAAAAATTTGATTTTGATTTGGAGTGTGATTTTTCTGAAGCAGATATTTTCAATGCGATGAAACATGATAAGAAAGTCCGAGGGGGACGAGTACAGTTAGTTTTACCAGAAAAAATTGGAAAGGTAGGGGTTTATGAAAATTAATAATTTTTCTTGATTTTTCTGCAGTAAAAATTAAGTTTTAGGAACTGATTTATCTTTTAACCAAAATAAAAAATGAAAAAGAAATGTGTAGTGGAGTGGATTCTACGTTTTGTTATTGTTTTTATCATCTTTCTTGGAGTGAAATATGTTTTTGCAGATCAGACGACACCTTATTATGACACCACTGGGATCTGGGCTACAAAAAAATGGGCCGCAAATGGTTTTTGGGTAGCATTAGTGATTAGTGCTTTACATGCCTTTCTTTTTCCTATTTTTTTCCGAGCTGTATATCGAACTTGTGAATGGAATCAGTGGTTAAAAGTTCCCAAAATCATGATTCTTTATTGGTTGATGGTTTCTGGGATCATGCTTTTGTCTATGTGGATAGCATTGCCAGTTTCTTACAAAGTTTTGGCTTTTTGGGGAGGGGAGACGTTTTTGGCCATCTTTTTGTCAGCATTGTTCTTGACTCAAAGAATGAAGAAGTGTGAATAAAGGAAAAGTTAGAAGGCTAAAGAGAGAAGGAAGAAGTGAAGATAATTTTTTATTTTTGGGGGCCTTTTTTGTGATTGGGTTTTTTGAAATTATATATGGGACCCATATGAAAATTATATAAGAATCATATATCTGTTTTTCATATACACCTCCGCTTTAAAGATTATGAGTATTATGCTTCCACCCTCCATAGTTCTGAACAAAAGCATGCAGTACAACTTTTATCAGAGTTTCACTTTTGATCGTTCTATTTAATTTCGATTACGACGGACGGGCCATAGCTTTTGTTCATTCTTCTCTCTATGATTCATCCGACTACGCTCATGGAGCTTCGACGGACAGGATGGAGAAAAGCTTCGGTGCATTATACAAATTCTGAAATTCAAAAGCGGCGGAGTATAAAAATAAAAAAGCCCCGCGTTGGGACTTTTCATATTAATTTATTGCCGTGATGGCAATGATTATTTTTTTCCTTTCTTTGTTCCATACCGAGATCGTCCTTGTCCTCGATCGGTTACTCCTTGGGTATCCAATGTTCCACGGACGATGTGATAACGCACTCCCACCAGATCTTTTACTCGGCCTCCTCGCACAAGTACTACGGAGTGTTCCTGAAGATTGTGTCCTTCTCCCATGATGTAGGCATTTACTTCTTGTCCATTTGTAAGCCTGACACGAGCAATTTTTCGGATCGCAGAATTTGGTTTTTTGGGCGTCATGGTAGTTACCTTGATACATACCCCTCGTTTTTGTGGAGAAGGTAAGTCTTCTGTTCGATTTCTGATTGTATTAAAAGTAGTTTGCAACGCCGGGGATTTTGATTTCAAAATCTTTTTCTTTCGCGGTTTCCGGATGAGTTGATTGACGGTTGGCATAGGATTAGCAGTTAGCAGATAGCAATTAGCAGATAGCTAGATTAAGTATTTTTTAAATTAGCTTTGAGCAGCTACTTCTTTGCTCTTATTTGTTTGACGATAATGCTCTCCCACCGGGATAAGCCGGCCGATGATAACGTTTTCTTTCAACCCGTCAAGCGTATCGACCTTTCGTGTAGTAGCAGCTTCGACTAGTACTCGGATGGTTTCTTGGAAGGAGGCAGCAGAAAGCCATGAATCAGTCCAGAGTGAAATCCTGGTTAGCCCCAACAAAAGATGTTCTCCCACGGCTAAGTTCTTCTTTTTCTTTTTTAGTTCTGCATTTACTCGATTGAAAAGGGTAATGTCTTTTACATCTCCTGGTAAAAATTGAGAATCTCCTCCATCCAAGATCCTGACTTTTGAAGCCATTTGTTTTACGATAATTTCTACGTGTTTTTCACTGATGTCTTGCCCTTGTGAACTATAGATTTCCTGTACTTCATACAAAATATATTCTTGAACTTTTTCTGCCGTTGTTAATTCCATCAGCTCCCGCAAATCAAGATGACCAGCAGTGATTGGAGTTCCTTTTTCAATTTTTTCCTTATCTTTTATTTTCAATGTTGCTCGAGTAGAGGTGATATATATTTTTTGCGGCATTTCACTCGGTAGGATAGCCACGTGATCAGAAGAAACAGTTACTACTTTCCCGGCACATCGTGCTCGTACCACGGTTTTGTCTTCTGTAGATCGAGCAATGATTTGTTTTTCTTTTACTTCTTCACCTTTTTTGGCCACTGATTCAATATTGAGCCCCAGCAGATGCTTATCCTCTTCAATTTTTTCTGCGGTTACTACAATTTTTACGTCATTTTTTCCTTTTTTGACACTCACTGTTCCGGATATTTCAGATAGGATGGCTGGATGCTTTGGTGATCGAGCTTCGAAGAGTTCATCTACTCGAGTTAGCCCCTGAGTAATTGATTCTCCTTCTGTTGCTACTCCTCCCATGTGGAAAGTCCGCATGGTGAGCTGTGTTCCCGGTTCTCCGATAGATTGTGCAGCCACGATCCCCACTGGTGTTCCAATTTCTACCAATTTATTATTTCCGAGATCAAATCCATAACATTTTTGACAGACACCTCCGAGAGTTTCACAAAACATAACAGATCTTACTAAAATTTCTGATACTTGATGTTCATTGATTAATTTTAGAGCTTCATCATCGATAACAACTCCTTTTTTGAGAATTGTTTTTGATTTTACTTTTAGGTCTTCAGCCAAAGTTCTGCCGTGGATTCGAGAATCAAAAGACATATTCAAGGCTGCGGAATTTTCTCGAGTGACAAGTTTGAACTTGCTAGTTTTACAGTCTTCTTCATGTACAACAACATCTTGCACAGAATCCACTAGGCGTCGAGTGAGATATCCAGCTTCTGCTGTTTTGAGGGCGGTATCTGATTTTCCTTTTCGTCCTCCGTGTGTAGCAATAAAATATTCTAGGATTGTAAATCCTTCCAACAAATTAGAACGGATAGGTAGTTCGATTGTTTTTCCAGAAGGGCTGGCTACCAATCCTTTCATTCCAGAAATCTGGGTTACTTGTCCCCAGTTTCCTCGGGCTCCAGAGTTGATTTGATAATAAACATCATTTTCTATTTTGTACTGTTGGATCATTTCTTCGGTGATCTCAGATTTTACTTTTGACCAAATTTTTATCGTGTGGTTGTAGCGTTCTTCATCAGTGATCAGCCCATACCAATATTGGAGACTGATTTTGTTTACAATTGCATTGGCGGTTTCCAGGATTTTTTCTTTGTTTTTTGGGATATAGAAATCAAAAACAGAAGCAGAAAGTCCAGATTCTGTGGCATATTTAAATCCTAGTTTTTTGATATCATCAGCAGCTCTCACGACAGCATCAGTGCCGTAGTTGTTGTGAAGTTCTGACAAGATATTTTTTAATTCTTTTTTCCCAAAAGAATTATTTTGAAATGGAAATTCTTCGGGAAGGATTTGATTAAAAATAATCCGACCAACGGAAGTTTCTATTAATTCATCATTTATGAGCACTTTGATTTTTGCCTGAAGATGAATATGGGCTAGATTAAAAGCCGATATAGCTTCTGTTTTTGACGTAAAGTGAAGTCCTTCTCCCTTTTTCCCCTCAAAAGTTTGCGTAAGAAAGTAACATCCCAAAACCATATCTTGTGAAGGAGTAACAATTGGTTCTCCAGAAGAAGGTTTAAGAAGATTTTTTGTGGCGACCATAATTTCCCTTGCTTCTTTTTGTGCTTTTTCAGAGAGGGGTAGGTGGACTGCCATCTGGTCTCCATCGAAGTCTGCATTATAAGCAGCACAAACGAGAGGATGTAATTGAATTGCTTTCCCAGTGATCAATCGAGGTCGAAAGGCCTGGATCCCTAGTCGGTGAAGTGTTGGTGCTCGGTTAAGCAGCACATGTCGATCTTCAATCACTTCATCCAAGATATCCCACACAATTTTTTCCTTTGCTCGGATTATTTTTTCGGCACTTTTTACGTTGTGTGCGAGCTCTAGCAAGATCAATTTGGAAATGATAAACGGCTTAAAAAGTTCCAAAGCCATGTATTTTGGCAATCCACATTCGTTCAATTTCAACTCTGGTCCGACTACGATTACCGAACGTCCAGAGTAATCTACACGTTTCCCGAGTAGGTTTTGTCGGAATCGTCCTTGTTTTCCCTTGAGCATGTCGGAGAGAGATCGGAGTTTTCGTTTTTGGACATAATTCATCCCGGCACGTGTGTTTCGTACGGTATTCGAAATCAAAATATCCACGGCCTCTTGTAGCATTCGTTTTTCGTTTCGGCAGATGATTTCCGGAGCACCGAGTTGAATTAATTTTTTCAATCGCATGTTTCGGTTGATTACCCGACGATAGAGATCGTTGAGATCTGAGGTAGCAAATCGGCCTCCATCCAGCTGCACCATTGGACGAAGTTCTGGGGGGATGACCGGGATGACGGTGAGTACCATCCATTCCGGACGGATTCCACTCTTCAAAAACGAAGCAGCAAGTTTCAATCGTTTGATAAATTTCTTTTGTTTTTGTCCGGTAGAATTCTTCACATTTTTTTTCATATCCTTGATGAATTTCTCTAGATCGATCTTCTGAATAATTTCTCGGATAGCATCGGCCCCGATTCCTGCTCGGAAAACATGTCCAAATTTCATCGAAACATTTCGGTAGTCTGTTTCGGTCACTACTTTTCCTACTTCCAGAGAATTGATCTCTTCTTTTGCGGTTTTGAAGCTTTCACCTAATTGTTCGTACTTTTCGGTTAATTCTGTTTCTAGCACTTGTAGTGCTTTTTCATCCATATCGCCTTTTTTTACGGCAGCTTTTGCAGCTTTGAGGCTGGCAGCGTTTTCTTGTTTTTGGGTATCCAATAATTTTTTGTATTCTTCTTCGAGTTCTGTCATCGCTTCTTCACGGGCTTTTTCATCTACTTCTACGATGATGTAGGAAGCAAAATAAACCACTTGTTCCAGCTGTTTCACTGGGAGATCAAGTAGTAGTCCCACTCGCGAAGGGGTAGAACGCAGAAACCAACTGTGTGTCACAGGGACCGCTAGTTTGATGTGTCCCATTCGTTCACGACGAACGATAGAAGTTGTTACTTCCACACCACATTTTTCACAAACAATTCCCTTGTATCGGATTCGTTTGTATTTTCCACAAGCACACTCCCAGTTTTTGACCGGTCCGAAGATTTTTTCACAAAAAAGACCATCACGTTCCGGTTTCTGGGTTCGGTAGTTGATGGTTTCTGGTTTTGTGATTTCTCCGTGGGACCAGGACAAAATTTCCTCAGGAGCGGCAATAGAAAGAGCGATGGCGTCGAAGTCTTTGATTTTTTTGACGGCGCTTTTTTTGTACATGCAAAAGATGATTAAAATGCCAAGAAGCCCAGAAAGCTCGGGGAGTGTAGGAATGATTTTTGTTTCGTCAAGCTTATTTTTGGGAATAATTTGTGTTTTGGCTTGACAAAAATAAAAAAACAACTAAATAAGATTACAGTATTTTTAATTTTAAAATTATGAATGAAGGTAAAAACCAAGATCGACACAAACCAGATTGCGAATCAGGCATTGTAAAAAGATTATTCCTTGATGAATCTGGAAAAGTAAATTCTAAAGTTGCTTTGAGAATTGGATTGGTGGCAATGTCAGTTTTAGTTGCTATCGCTGCAATGGATGGTATCAAAAGAGGAATAACTAATACAGGATTTATCCCCTATAAAGAAGTTCTTACTTCTTTGGGAATCAATCCAAATGATTTTGCCACAGGAGTTGAGGAAACCAAAAAAGTAGATGCTCTAGAGGTTTTAGAAAAAGCTTTTGATTCTTCTGATTTAAGTTTTGTGGAACTTGTGGCAGCAGTTGATAACTTTTTAGTAAACGGTGATTCCGAAGAAATAAAAAAATTAAAGGGTAGATTTGATCATGAAATTGAAGATCAAGAAAAAATAAAAAGAATTAATACATTAAAGGATAGAATTTTTGAAGTTTTGGAAAGAGAACTTAGTCTTGATTTTGAAAGAGGGAAAGTGCTTCCTGGGGATCTGAGAGAAGCGGAAAGAGTTTTGAATGATATTGATAGAGGGCAAGATAAAAGTTTTTTAGCAGAATATCAAAGGCATTTAAAAGGAGGGAGTGCTTTTGAATTATTCCGGAAAGGTCTTTTAAAAGATCTATGGAAGTCTTTACAGGTAGAAGATTATGAAGTAGCCAGGAGAGCACTAGTGAAATTCAAAAATCTTGTTAAAAGAATTGATGTAGTAATAAAAACTAGAGCTTATGTAGATAAAGAATATGTACATCCCCTCCCAGAAAGTTTAGAAGAAATTGATCGGTGGAGAACATATGATATTGTTCGGTCAGCATTTAATGCAAATAACCCTTTTCATCCTTGGATTGACTTTGCCCGTGCAATTGAAGAATTGGGTATAAAGGAAAGTGATTTTTATTGTGCTGCCACAAAGTTAGATATTATTAATGGTTATAGGGAGACTGATTCTGGGTTTGGGACTGTTTGTTCAGGGAAATTTGTCCAGGTTCAGGAAAAAGAGGTTAAATTCTAAACATCCAACCTCGTAAAAATCTCCTTTTCCACAAACTTCTTTGATCGGCCGTAGGTGAGCCGAGAGATTTGTTTGAGGGCTTTGCCAATTTTTGGATCGCCTTCCTCGAGATATGGATTGGTCGGGACAATTGAAAACGGCTTAGAAGGCTGCGTATCAATCGAGAGTTTCATCACCGCTTTGTATTTATCCGTGTTGATGAGATCTTGTTCCGTAAAACTTGGGGCCATTTCCTTGGCCATGACCTCGGCATCCTGTGCCCCAATCTTATAACACATCATCGTTCCCACATTTCCGAAGACGGCATCTTTGAGATTCACCCCGTCTTTTTTATTTGATTGATCGATCTGGCTGATGTACTGATGAGCGATATTGAGACTGAGTCGATATTTTCTCGCCTCGGAGAGAATGGATTCGATGGAGTCGGTCACGTAGTTCTGAAACTCATCGATGTAGAGGAAAAAATCTCGTCTCTCTGATTTAGTCTGTTTCTGACGACGAAGGGTAGCTGCTTGGATCTTGGCCACAATGATCAGTCCGAGTAATTTAGAGTTAATTTCTCCCGTCACCCCTTTTGACAGGTTCATCAGCAGAATTTTTCCTTCATTCATCACCTGAGCAAAATCAAAAGAGGATTTTGTCTGACCGATGATGTTTCGGAGCATGGCATTGGTAATGAATGCCCCAAACTTCGAAGCAAAGTAGGGGATGATTTCTTGTTTTTCTCGAGCTCCAGTCTTTGCCATTTGATTATTCCAAAAAGACTTCACGACTGGATTGGTCACGTGCTTCGTTTTCAGCCGTTGAAACGCATCATCGGTAAAAAGTCGAACTACATCGGTGAGTGCTCCACCGTTGGGATCTGACATCAGCGTGAGTACACCGTTTCGGAAATAATCCTGGATTCGGGGACCGAAGATTTCTTCATCGAACATTTTGATCATTAAGTTCATCGCATCCAGAGCGATCATTTCTTTTTCTTCTTCTCCTTCTGCTTCGAGTAGATTGAGTCCCATTGGTCGTTCTAGATCTGCCGGATCAAAAACAATTACATCATCCACTCTAGATTTTGGAATAAAAGGAAGGAGATCTTCGATCAAGCTTCCGTGTGGATCTACGACGCAGAGTCCAGCTCCATTCTGAAAATCTTGCCTGATCATGCTCTGAAAAATCGACGTTTTTCCCGTACCCGTCTGACCGATCACATAGAAGTGTCGAAACCGATCTTCGTTTTTCATATAAACTGGCGTGGATTCTCCCCGATAATTATTGTGTCCCAGGAGAAGTCCCTCTTTTGGTATATTGGCTGGGGCTTTTACGATTTTGTAATTTTGCCATTTGAGTCCCGGGACTTGGTTGTATTTTGTATTTGGAAAGTGAAAAAGTGAGGCGAGTTCTTCAGCAGAAAGCACAATTTTATTCTGCGGATTCCAAGATCGACGAAAAGAGCGAAAACAAAAATTTCGAATCAGACTTCTTTTTGAAATCCATTTTTTTACCTTAAAACTATTCATACTCGGAGTGCCGTACTGAGTAAAAGAATTCAAAATTGTACTGAGGTTTACATTGGCGATTCGCTGTTCTGGAGAAGAAGCGATACAACGTACGATTGTTTCAAAAGCGGTTTTTTCTGATTTTTCTTCAATTGATTTGGTGAGTTCTTGTGATTCATCGGACTCTTTATTTCCATCATCTTTTTGTCCCCCTTCCTCCGCACCTCGAGCCATAAGAGAGAGCATATTCCCCAACCAACCAACAATGTTCCACCAAGGAACTTCTGATTTTCCTTTTGATAGCAATTTAGCCGAGTGTCGGGCTTTTTTTTGCCAGTTGTTTTTTACTGGACGCACCATTATCTGTACTGCGGCAGAGTTACCTTTTTCATCGGAAGCACTCGAGAGGGCATTGATGATATTGTTTACCGGGTCAGCAGATTCGAACTTTTGATACGTTTTAAACGGATACCAAAACTTTTTGTCAGCCGCGAGGTAGCCAGTAGCCTGTTTGGTATTTTCATGGAAAACTTGGGGAGCTTCCAGTTCTTCCACAACCGCATCTGGGTAAAAAGTGGTGATTTGTTTTTCAATCACTTCCTTTATGTTCCGGGGACACCCTACAAAAAGTTCAATCTCCCCATCTGTAGCGATGTACTCCAGAGAGAGAAAGTCTTCGTTCTTGAAAAAAGCCCCCAAATCTCCTGCTCTGATTCCATGTAGGGTTGCAAAAAAATGTTCTGCTACTCCGATCACACGTCTGATTTCTGCGTTTTGGTCTCGGTCTCGTTCTAGATCTTCTTTAGATTCTTTTTTGGGGATCATCACTCGTAAAAACACAAAATTTATGGTTCGAGAAAAATCGGAAGTTCTTCGCATCAAAAAAACAATGCCCCAAATAATGAAACAGATTAGGGCGATGGTTAGTAAGATGGGCCAGAGATGTGCGGGCATTATTCAGCTTTTAAATATGGTGAGTTAAATGTAACACGGATGTTAAGAATTATCAATAAAAGTTGTAGGTTGTAAGTGGGAATTTGTAGGGCATAATTTAATTTCTCCCTACAACCTATAACCTACAACTTTCAACTTTTTATTTCCCTTTTTCCTTCTTTCCATTATTTTCTTCCGCGATGAAAAAATACTGTGTGATCGGTCATCCAATCAGTCACTCCCGTTCTCCTCAACTGCATGAAGCCGGGTTTGCGGAGATGGATATTGACGCAGAATTTGTCGCGGTCGATGTGAAGCCAGAGAAACTGGGAGAGTGGATCGAGAAGAAATTCAAGCCCAACTACGCTGGAGCTGCTGTGACGATTCCACACAAAGAAGCGATTCGTCCTTTTCTTGATTTTGAAACCGAGGCTGTGAAGCAGATCGGAGCGGTCAATACACTTTTCTGGGAAAATGATACGCTGGGAGGAACGAACACTGATACGATTGGCATTTTGCGAGCTATTTCGACCGTGATGGATCCCACGGACAAAAATGTTTTGATTCTCGGAGCTGGTGGGGCCGCGAGAGCGGCGGTTTTTGGACTCAAAAGTACAGGAGCAAACATCGTCATCTGGAATCGAGATTACAAAAAAGCTCAAGCACTGGCTGGAGAGTTTGAATGTTTGGCCGTGGAGGATTTCAAAAAAATAGATTCGGAAGCTCTTGATTTGGTTATGAATATGACGCCTGTAGGCCTCAAAGAAAAAAAATCACTCGTTCCGGAGAATTTTTGGTTGCCACGGCATGTAGCTTTTGATGCAGTGTATGAACCTTTAGAAACCAAGTTTCTTTTTGACGCAGAACAATCTGGTGCACAGACCATCACGGGAGATCAAATGTTGGTTTTTCAAGCTCTCGAACAGTTTCGGATCTGGCATGATGTGGAGCTAGAGCCAGAGGTGATGGGGAATGCGTTTTTTGGTTAATAAATGCGGGAGTAATTATAAGAATTTTACTTTTCATTCTTCGCTCAATATGCTAGAATACGCAGGTAAAACCAATGTTCTTTTAAAAAAACCAAAATTTTATCTATTAGGAAAAGATAAGGACAGATGAAATTTTGAGAGGCGGAGCAGACAAAGCTTAACGAAATTCTGGAAATCCAGAATAGAGTGTGCGTCGTCTGTGACGACGAGCCCCCGTAGTTCAATGGATAGAACAGGACCCTTCTAAGGTCAAAATCTAGGTTCGATTCCTAGCGGGGGTACCATGTCGGAGGACACTCCGACATTTCGTTTTTTCTACATTTCATTGCGAAAAAAACTCCATTTATTGCGTATCCTCCTCCTTTCAAAATTTCACGCCTAATTGGTCGTAAAATTTTGGTTAAAAATTTGTTGGAGAAAATGAACGACCAACTTACAAGCAAGGGGAGTGAATATTGCATAAACTTGTCCTCGTTGAAAACGAGGGAGGGAATTCATATTGGGAATAATTTAAAACAATAAGTTTATTCAGAAATTAAAAATAAGCTTTTAAATATTTCTTTTTCTTGTTCTCGTTGTTCCTGAAGTTTTTTTTGTCGAACGAAGTACATCATAAACTGTTGAAAAGAAAGCCCTAAGTGCTCCACTTGTGCAAACAATAAAGAAAAATGTGAAACATTTTTACCTTGTGAGCTATCAATTTCTCTTAATATCCAGTTTCTATGAAAAGCTCTTGCTGGATAACGACTTTCTGGAGTAACAAGCGAGTTCACATAATCCTCAATTTTTTTTACGATAGGATTTAGCTCTGGATTTTTATTAGCATCCAGTATCACCCCTAATTCTTGAAAACGAGCTAATGAATCCATCCAATCATAAATTCCCCAACCATAAGTTTCTGAAAAATTTCCTGACCCTATCACTGCACAAGAACGGTTTAACACCATTGCTTTTAAATGAAGCATTCTTCTCGAAAATTTTACGGTTAAATTAAAGGGAACTTCATTTCGAGATTTAAGAATAAAGTCTTTCCAATAAGAAAAAAGAGATTTTTCTTCTAAGGCTCCACGAAAACCTTTATCAAATCCTTTGTTTGTTCTTCTGGCTAGCTCCCAAAAGAAATTTCTTGTTCTGTCTTTTGCCCAATTAGATACTTCTGGAATAACAGCTTCAACATTTTCAGCATCTTCCAAAGCTTCTATTATTCTTATATTTCCCATATAAGGACAGGCAATGAGAATTCTTTCTCTATAAATTCTCATTGCTTCTATAACAGCATCATTATAAGAGCGAGTTTCTTTACCTAGAGGGTTTGATATTATCTCCATTCCCAAACCATTATCACTTGCTTCTTCCCCACATAAAGATTTTTTTATTAACCCTAAAGTATTGGGATCAGAAATATCTAACATTCCATCTGCCCAACTATCTGAAGTATATCCTTCTGGATGAGGGCATTTTTTAAATTCTTTTCCAAAAGTAACACCTCCAACAAAAGCTCGTAATGGCCTCCCTTCTTCATCAACTTTTAATACAAGTTTAGAGTGATCGTATCTTTTTTCTTTTATGAGTTGGAACTGGCCACTCTGTCTAAATCGATCAAGAGAATATGAAATTCTACTTGATTTCTCCAAAAGACTATCATCTGGGATGGGTTTCTCATACCATCCACGCATAACTCTTGCTTTTACCTTTTGCACTCGCTTAGAAAAAGCTTCTCCAATGTTTTTAGATGGTTTTTCAGGAAAAAAAGAATATCCAGTTGATTCTCCTAATTCAAATGGGATTCCAATATCGTCCTTAAATATAATTATTTTTGCTCCATTTTCTAAGGCCTGCAAACAAGATTGTCCCATTTGGACACCGACTGAATCAGCTCTCCAAGTTTGCATTTTTATGACTATGGTTTGTCCTTTTTTTGTACTTTTAATAGACGCTGCCATAGTTTCCAAGGCTGAATTGCTTTCTAAAAAATCAATTCCAATGCTTTTTGATAGGCTTTCCATTAATCCTTATATATAGCAAAATATATAAAATGCAATGTTTTAGATTGTCTTTTTACCCATTTTGTTTTGCTTATTTTCTTATTTCTTCGGTTTATTCGCAGTTTTTTGGAAATTTGTCATTTTTAATCATTTTATTTATATCTTTTTTGTCATTTAATTCCTAAAATGGGTGAAGGAGGTGACGAGAGATTTTCTGAAGAAGAGATTGGTTTTAGAAGCATTGTTGAAACATCAGTTGGAGGCTATGTTTTTAACATTTTTCTTCGAGAAAAACTAGATGCAGTACAGGGTGAGATTAGAATGAGGGTTAAAAAAACTATCGCATGTGCATCAGTTGGAACTGTAAGCTTTGCTACAACTGCTTATATGGGATTGGAAGAGATCGGACTGACAAAAACACTTCCAGAAAGTTTTGATTACAAGATGGAGACAATGATTGCTGCTGTTGCAGCAGGAGCAGTATCAGCAACGGTAGGTTTTTATATTTCTCGGGAAAGCAAAAAGAAGAGACTTCAAAATCTACAAGAAAGGTTCCAAAAAATACTAAAAGTGCACCACGGTTATCAACGTAGAAGCGAGGAAGAGAGAAGAGCTCCATATCCACTTCGAGAGGTAAAAACATTTTTTGGTAGACTGTTTCCTGAAATAATCATTGAAGTAGAAGGACTTAAGGAACGTATCAGCGATTTGACTTTCACTCTTAGTGTGGCTGGAGGAGTAGTGGTTGATAAAAGGGAAGAAAGAAAGGAAAGGTTTAGAATGCCTAGAATTCTTTCGAACGCTGCCTAAAACGGCAAATCCTCAGCAGAAACTTCTTCTGCATCATTTTTTGCCTCAGACGAGCTTTCCTCTTTTGCTTCTGTTTTTTTCGGAGCTGGAGCACTCTCTCCACCACCGTCCTGCGGCTGTGGTTTCCATTCATTGACTACACCGTAGTGAGTAGCCCCTCGCTCGGATGGTTCTCGACGTGGGAGAATATCTACATTTACCCAGCCGTTTTCGTTGAGCTTGTCTTTGAGGGTAGTTACATCTTTCTCAGAAAAAGACATTTTCAGTATTTTTCCGAATTGAGTGGTGATTTCTTTGCCGGAGCCGACGTAGGTTTTGTCTGACATTTGGTAGTTATTAGAACTTAGAGCTTAGAACTTAGAAAATTCTAAAATCAGTACTTTAAAATTCTGCCTTTTTGGAAAAATAAAACAAGAGAATTTTATAAAATTTCACACTGTGCTTTTTGAGCCATGATTTGATCGACGAGAACTATTGCTGTCATGGATTCTAGTACCGGGATCACTCGAGGGACAATGATCGGATCGTGTCGGCCTTTGATCGCGAGGTCTACATTTTCTCCTTTCGCATTGGCTGATTTTTGTGGTTGAGCGATAGAAGAGGTTGGTTTGATCGCTGTACGGAACCATATATCTTCTCCGGTAGAGATGCCTCCCAGGACACCACCGTTAGCATTCCTTTTGGTTTGAAAAGTTTTGCCATCACTCTCAAAAGGGTCATTGGCTTCCGATCCTTTTTTATCTGCCAAAGAAAATCCTTCTCCCATCTCAAATCCTTTCACGGCACCGATTGAGAGGCAAGCATTTGCCAGATCGGATTCTATTTTTCCGAAGACCGGACTTCCGAGTCCAGCTGGTGCATTCTTTACTCGAATTTCAACAATTCCCCCCAGAGAATCGCCTTCATTTTTTACTGTT
This sequence comes from uncultured Candidatus Peribacteria bacterium, assembly GCA_964344775.1. Classification (GTDB taxonomy): domain Bacteria; phylum Patescibacteriota; class Gracilibacteria; order UBA4473; family UBA4473; genus CAYFMH01. The sequence goes on along the minus strand of CAYFOO010000004.1, from coordinate 27,811 downwards.
TCTACTTTTTTCAAAGTTTTATCAAAAGCAGCTTCATCCGCCATCCGAAGTGAATTTTTTTCGATAAATTTTTCGTCCACTTTTTCAAAAAATTCACCACCGATAGATCGAGCAAATCCAAAAATTTGTACGCCTTTTTTTTCTAAAATCTTTTTTGCCACTGCTCCTCCAATCACACGAGCGATTGTTTCTCGACCGGAGCTTCGTCCACCGCCACGGTGATCTCGAATGCCATATTTGGCCCAAAATCCAAAGTCTGCGTGAGAAGGACGAAACACATCTTTGATATCAGAATAATCTTTGGATTGTTGATTTTCGTTTCTTACGATCACGGCGATCGGGCTTCCGGTAGTTTTGCCTTCGAAAACCCCAGAGAGGATTTCACATTTGTCGCCTTCTTTTCTGGGAGTAGTGATACTGCTCTGTCCCGGAGCACGTCGATCCAGTTCTTTTTGGATATCTGCTTCTGACAGTTCCAGGTTCGGCGGACAGCCGTCAATCACTGCACCGAGTGCAGGTCCGTGACTTTCACCAAAGCTCGTGATTTTAAGTAAACGTCCAAAAGTATTCATGAAAAATTTTTAATTTTTAAGCTCAAATTTTTAAATAATTTTTAAAATTCTAATTTTTACTGGTCGCTCTGCAGCGGAGTAACCTCGCTAAATGGCGATGGTTAAACATTAAAAATTAAGATTTATTTATAAAATTCAAAAATTACAAAATTAAAAATTACACTACCATTTTACATTTCTAGCTCAAAAAGTAAACTTTTTCCGCATGAAAAAGCACTTTTTGATCATTTTTATTCTGGAGTTGGTCTTTTGGGATCAGTTTTTGAAATTTTTGATTCGACGTTTTTTAGAAACACCGATCGAGGTAACTTCTTTTTTTCAGATTGTTTTTGTGGAGAACGAAGGCATCGCTTTTTCTCTGCCTGTACCACCTATTTTTCTCATTCCTTTTATATTTCTGGTGCTTTTTTTCTTGGGGAGAATTTTGTGCGAAAAAACTTTGACCAAGCTTGAAACTTGGGCAGGAATTCTGATTTTCAGTGGAGCGGCGGGGAATCTGATCGATCGGATAATCTATGGAAAAGTGACGGATTTCCTCAGTTTCTGGGAATTTCCGGTATTCAATCTGGCGGATAGTTTTATTTCGGTGGGAGTGGGGGTGTTTGTTTTGAGTGAAGTTTCAAAGAATTTAAAATTCAAAAATCAAAATTCAAAATTGAATTAGGAGCGATTTAAATAGTAAAATTTACTTATCCGCACCTTACCATAGGTTGTCCAGTATACATATCAATTAGATGGCTCCATGCGAAACTACCATCTGGCCTTTCTCCTCTCATAGAAATACAAGGATTTCCATTATTCACACTTTCTACAAAACTAATTGTCCCTTCTGTAAAACCTCTTAAATTCGTAAATGCTTTTAACACATTTTCAGGAGGAGCACCATGAAATGTCGCTAATACTTCTATAGCTTGTTCTGGTTTGAACTTTTCCCCCAAGACAACGGAATCTTTGAAGTGAGAACGTGTTTCTTTTGATTCTGGCATCGATTGATTTATTTCTCTACTTTCACTTCCTCTTTCTTTGCGGGAGCTACCTTTTTTGCCGTGGTTTTACCACCTCCAGCCATCATCTTGGCCAACTGAGATTTTTTTCGGGCGGCGTTGTTTTTTTGGAGAAGATTTTTTTTTGTAGCCATATCAATCGCTTTTTGTACTTGCGGAAAAAGTTTTTCTGCTTCTGCTGTTTTTTTTCCTTCAATGAGTTTCAAAAATTCTTTGACCAGTTCTTTGTATCGATCTTTTGTGATCAGATTTCGCTTTCTTCTTTTTTCAGAAGATCGGACTCTTTTGATGGCGGATTTGATAATTGGCATGGGGGAAGCAATTAAAAATTAAAAATGCAAAATTAAAAATTTACGATTATTTTTTATTGAAAATTGTGAAGAGAAGATATTTATCAACGGGAAAAAGTCAAATGTTATTGAAAAAAATCAAAAAAGTGTAAAAAACACTTGCCAAGTTTTGAAATTTTTTTAAAAGTATTTTTTGGAATGAGAAATAGAATTTTTCAAAGACGACGAAGATCCCGGTACGGCAGAGCTCCGCAGAGGAGTTTGGCACGAATATTAGTCTTGACTTGTGTGGTCGGATTTATCCTCTGGATTGTTTTTAAGTCGGTTGTTGGACTTTTTTCTGGTGGGCCATCTGAGTCAATCAGTGCTGAGCTTCAGATTTTGGACGGCAAGGCAGAATTTTCTCTCGCCGAAAATGAAAATTGGACACCGGCGTACTCTGAGCAAAAGTTTTTTTCTGAAGATTCTCTTCGCACAGGGGCCAATACAAAAGTAGCTCTGGAGATCACTGGAGGGAATACCGTTTTTCTTGGAGAGAATTCTGAGTTGGAATTCCTCGAACTTGAGCAAAGATCATCCAGTCGAAAAAATATTCTCTTGCGTCTAAAAAAAGGAAGGATATGGGCCAAGGTTTCTGAAAATGATTTTGGGGGAGAATCGAAATCTCGGTTTGAAGTAGAAACAGATCGGTTGACCACCTACGTGCGAGGGACGATTTTTGCCATCTCTAGTGGCCAAAATCAAGATACTGTTCGACTGGTACGAGGAAATATCGAAGTAGATGTGAAAGTGGATGAAGAGGAAACAAAGAATGTAAAAATGGGTGTCGGACAAAAATTAGTGGTTTCAAATGAGACCATCAAAAGCATCGCCAATAATCAAGATATCCTCGAAATCATAGATTCAGAGTTTATCGAATCAGAGTGGCACATTCAGAATTTGGAGAAATTTTACCCGCAAGAAGCCGCTCAAATTCGACGGAGAATTGAGCTCTCTGTGACCATAAAAGACAAAATAGATGAGGTCCCAATCAACAATGGATTAGAAGCTCCGGAGATCCTTGAACCAGCCAATGAAGAACGAATTTCAGCTGGTGTGGATGCGGTGAAAATTGAGGGAACCGCTCCAGCACAAGCCGCACAGATCGTGGTAAACGGATTTACTTTGACTAAGTTTCAACCAGGGGACCGAAAGTGGACGTATTTTGCGGCCAAAAGATTTGGTACTTTGGTGCCGGGCGAAAACAATTTCTCGGTCTATGCCGTGACACGAGATGGTAAAAAGTCAGACACGACCGAAGTGACCATATTTTATGAGGGAAATGATACTCCATCTCCTTCAGCACCGAGTGAGCCAGTAGTGCCAAGCTCAAGTTCTGCACCAGTGGTTCCGATTTCTACCAAAAAACCAGCAATTTCTGATTTTCTTCCTCCGGCAATTACCAGCCCGGCGATCATTGCCAATGGGGAAACGTATGAGACTTCTGCTGACGTAGTAACGATCAAAGGAACCGTGGATCCGAAAACAAACACAGTAAAAGTAAATGGATATCAATTGAAAAAATTCAAAGTTGGAGACAAAGAATTTACCTACATCGCCAGCTCTCGCTACGGCACACGAAGTAATCTCAAAGAAGGAGAGAATGTGTATGAGATCATGGCTTTCGGACCAGATGGAAAAACCGCTACTACCATGGTGAAGGTGATTTATACACCGGTGAGCTTTGGAGAATAGTTTTTAGCCGTTTCCAGCGTTTTCTTGGATTCCTAGTTTGATGTGTCCTAAATCAGATAAATTTAATTCTACTTGGGCAGCTTGCATTTGTGCTACTCGTAGTACAGGATTTGGAGCACCAGAAGGAAAGCCATCTGGTGTTTCTTGTGATTTTCTTTTTACTATTTCTTTTGCTTTTTCTAGTTCATCGTTGTTTGTTGCTCCATCAATAGTAATATCTTGGTTTCCATGTTGTTCATTGTAAAGATGAACAACGGCGGATAAAGTTTCAGAGCCTTCAGGAATAGGTTTGGTTTCTAGCATTTTTAAACCTTTAAGAGATATCTCTTAATTATACCATATTTTTGGTTGAAAATCAAAGAGAAGTAGCACTCCTGGTGCTATTTTGTACTTTTGTCATTGCGGCACTAATAGTTGCTTTGGATTTTTCATCTTCCTCTTTTGTATAGATTACTATTTCAGCAAAATGGGGGGCAAGTATGTTGGGAAACTTTTTATTATAAATACTCTTTCGGAGCCTTTCTTGAATTCTTGCTTTTTCATCTCCTGTTTTTACGATGATGATAAGTTTTTTTGGAGTGGGTCTTATTTCTACTATTTCACATTTACAAGATTGTATAAAACGTTCAACCCCTTCAATTACTCTTTCTCTTGGTGTTTTTTCTTTTGGTTCGTCTTCTATACTCATTGTTTATTTGGTTTCTTCACAGAGTTCTTTTTTGTCTCCTAGCTCTTGATTTGGACTAAATTTTTCATTGGCGGTCATCCTTGGTGCTCGAGGATGGTAGTGACAAGCAGAAGGAGAAAAATCCTCTTTTTTTTGTAGTGATTTTATTTTTACGGCTTCCTTTCCCTCACACAGTCCAGGGGTGTCTCCTAGCCTTGGGATCGGTGTGAAGTCTGAGATAATCCGAGGATTGGTTGGGTGATAGTGACATGATTGAGGGGCGGATGGTCGCATTGGTTCACAGGCTCCGAGAGTGGTTCCCTTATATTTTTTCAATTCTGTTGCAAAGACAGAAATAGTTTTTTGCGGCTTTCCCTCTTCAGCGGGAAGACAGAGTTTTACTTTTGGTACCAGACAGAGTGGGTCACTTGGGGGCGTGATGGTTGGCTTTGGTGCGGATGGGCGAAAACCATCTTGCTTATTTTCCCAAGGAGCTATTTTTGGAGCAGATGGTCTGAGTGGTGTCTTTGTTTTTGATTCTTCTTTTTTTGGAGGTGGGCTGATTTCTTTTATATCTTTTCCTTTTTCTATACATTTAGGTCCTTGGCATTTGGGGAATGTTGGAGGAAGATCTTTTGGACAGGCTCCAGGGAGATCTCCGTGAGCTAGGTGATTTTTGGCAGCTGATTCGGGAAGATTAAGTGTTACGGCTTTTTTGGTGACTTTTTTTGGAAGGTGACAAATATCTACCTTTTTCTCTGGTTCTTTAGTGTCTGCACATTCGCCATTTACATAATTATTATAAACCCGAACTGAGTTTCTCGTGTACAGCCTTACTCCAGGGCCGGTGATTTCCGGATCATTTTTTTCTATCGCAATTCCTCCACAAACTTCTTTTTCTGTAGCATCTTTTGGTAGAGTGATCGTAAATGGCAAAAACCGATGTTCTCCTGGTTCTAGGTGGACTTTGTCCAGTGGGAAATGTATCCAGGCTCCTATTTCTTCCATGGGTTCCACTTTTTGTTTTAGTCCAAACCCGTTTCCGGAAGCTTTGTCTGTGGGATAGACATGAGCCATCCAAGCCTGATCTGTTGTGTTTATCACTTCTATTACATCATCATAACTCTCTCCTGGCTTCAATTCATACATGAACCAGGTTCGGAATTCGGGATTTAATGGGTTTGTGGTCCGCCCTCCGACCCCTTCTCCATTTCTCGCAAAGACACCTTCATTTCCTGCTAAAAACAAGAATAGGAAGGTAAAAATTATTAAAAATATTTTTCGTTTCATTTTTTCTTGGGGTAATTCTAAATGATAAAAATAAAAAAAAGAAATTTTTATTAAAAGGGCTCTTATAAAAATATGAAGTAGTACTGTTCCGACTTCTGGATATTAGATTTGTTTTGAAGCTTGATCTTCGTCGAGAGCGATTTTTTGAGGCCGAAGCTTTTTTTGATAAATTAAAAAGTATTTTTGAAAAAGCCCCGGCCCAACAAAAAATCGCAGAGAAAGAAGTATCTTTTTTTGGATTACATTTAAAATGTAGGAAATTATGCAAAACCGACTGGATTTTTTTATGAAAATTTGCTAATGATTAGCTGCCCACTAAAAACAATCAACCATGTGCGGAATTATTGGAATCGCCAAGACACAAGGAAATGCTGCATTTGAAGTGTATGACGGGCTTTTGACACTCCAGCATCGTGGACAAGATTCAGCTGGACTTGTTTCTTTTGATGGAAAACATTTTCACAGCCGTAAAGCTAATGGGCTTGTGAAAGATGTTTTTCGACAAAAACATATGGAGCTTCTTCAGGGATCTGTGGCCCTCGGACATGTTCGATATCCGACGGCAGGGACTCTGGATGCAGCGGAGGCACAACCATTTTTTGTAAATGCCCCTTTCGGAATTTATTTGGTACACAATGGAAATTTAACCAATACTGAGTTTTTACGAGAAAAAATCCAAAGTAAGTACTATCGTCATTTGAAAACCGGTTCGGATTCTGAAGTTTTACTCAATATTTTGGCGGATCAACTTTATCAAGTGATGAAAGCGTACCCTGATTTGGAGTTTCAAAAAGTTCTTTTTCAGGCAACGGAAAAAGTAATGAAAGAAGTGAGTGGTGCTTATTCAGTTATTACTATTATCGACAAGATTGGACTTTTTGCTTTTCGCGATCCAGCAGGAATTCGTCCTCTGGTCCTGGGTAAAAAAACAACAACTCGAGGAAATGAGTGGATGTTTGCTTCTGAAGATGTAGCCATCAAAGCTCTAGGCTATGAAGTGGTACGAGATGTTCGTCCGGGAGAGGGGATTCTCATTACTCCAGACGGAGAGATGATTTCCCAGGATTGTGCCAAGGGTAAACTTTCCCCCTGTATCTTTGAGTACGTTTATTTGGCTCGACCTGATTCGATGCTGGATGGGATCTCGGTGTACAAGGCCCAATTGAGAATGGGAAGTTTATTGGCTGAGCAAATAAAAAAAGCCAATTTGGAAATAGATTCTGTAATTCCGGTGCCAGATTCTGCTCGACCAGTAGCTTTGGAAATTTCACAAAAATTAGGGATAAAATATCGAGAAGGACTCATAAAAAATCGTTATGTGGGCCGAACTTTTATCATGCCGGGGAATGCTGTTCGTCAAAAATCTATTCGACGAAAATTAAATCCGATCGAACTTGAATTCCGTGGCCGAAATGTTTTGTTGGTGGATGATTCTATTGTCCGTGGGAATACGATGAAAAGGATTGTAGAAGTGTGTCGTGAATCGGGGGCGAAAAAAGTTTTTGTGGCGAGTGCCGCCCCTCCGATCATCAATCCTTGTGTGTACGGAGTAGATATGCCCACCCGAAAGGAATTAGTGGCCTCTGGGCTTGATATTGAAGAGATCAAGAAAGTTCTGAAAGCAGATGCACTTTTTTATCAAACGGTGGAAGATTTGGTAGATTCAGTAAAGTTCGAAAAAGCGGAGACAAAAAATTTCTGTACGGGATGTTTCGATGGGAAATATGTGACGCCGGAAGTAACTGAAGACCTTCTCCAAAAAGTAGAGTTTGAAGAACGAGGAGCGAATAAGCCACCGGTAGAGGAACTTCCTTTAATCGCGGTATAAAATTACAGGTGGGAAGTTGTAGGTTGTAAGTTGTAAGTAATAATTTGATTTAAGCCCTACAACCTACCACCTTTCACTTACAACTTTTTAATATTTCTTCAAAAATCCCCTCCATTTCTTCCAAACTTTCTATCCGAATCAATTGCTCTCGGTATTTTGACGCGTGTGGGATTCCTCGGACGAAGTGAGCGAAATGCTTCCTTAGCTCAATCATGGCCCATTTTTCATTTTTAAACTCGGTGGCGAGTTCGGCATGACGATGAAAAAATTTAAGCTGCTCCTCGAGATTTGGTTTGGGCGGCACTTTTTTTCCTGACAAAATCGCTCGAGTTTGTACAAAAATCCAGGGATTGGTGAGAGCTGCTCGGCCGATCATGATCCCGTCGAGATTTTTGAGTCGTTCTTTCGCGATTTCTGCCGAAGTGACATCCCCATTCCCAATTACTGGTATGCGAAGATTTTCTTTTACCTCATAAATTTTTTCCCAGCTAGCTTCTCCGGTGAATTTCTGTTTCGTGGTTCGGCCGTGGATAGCGAGGGCAGATATTCCAGCCGATTCGAAACTTTTGGCGGTTTCGATTAGATCTTTGTCGTCAAAAAATCCAAGTCGCATCTTCACAGAAACCGGCAATTTGGATGATTTCACGAGCTGTTCGATCATTTTTGCAGATCTGGTCGGATCCTTGAGAAGGGCAGATCCATGGCCGCTGTTGATCACCTTGGGAGAAGGACAGCCGAAGTTGAGATCAATGCCATCCGCACCGAGCTCTTCCACTACTTTTCCCGCTTCGATAAATGCGGTTTCATCTGCTCCAAAAAGCTGGATACAAAAATATTTTTTTTCTGCTGGGGTGAAGGCACACATTCTGAGTGTTTTTTCGCCTTTTCTTCGTAAACCTTCGGCCGAGATCAATTCAGAGACGAGGACGGTGGAAGGTTCAATTTCTTTTATCAGCCGTCGAAAAGGACTCTCGGTGTAGCCCGCCATGGGAGCGAGAACAAGTATGGGACGTTCGATTTTTTCCCAGAAATTGGTTTTCATATAAATTGTTTTGGGGTAAGTTTTTTGAGCAAATGAAAATACAACGCTTTTTTGATAAAGATTATATTTATTTTGTCACGGGGAAAACGTACCAGAATTTTCCGTATTTCAAAGAAGAAATTTTTTGTGATTTATGGATTGAAGAATTGAGGATTTGCAAAGATTTAAAACAATTTAAATTATTGGCATTTTGCCTGAATTACGATCATTTTCATTTGTTGTTGCAACCGGGAGAGGAGTTTAATATTTCGCAAGTGATGCAGTGTTTGAAATGTTATTTTTCCCAGGATGCCAACAAAATTATTGGATACAATCCCATTGTAGCCGAGAGCTCGAGCTCTCGGCTACAGGTTGGGGGGGCAATCAAAAAAGGGCGTGAACAATTCATCAAAAAATATGGAACAAATCAAAAACAATTTTCGAAATTCAAATGGCAGCCATCATTTCACGATCGGGTGATGCGAAACGAAAAAGATTTAGAAAATCATTTCAATTACACGGCTTACAACTTTCAAAAACATGAATTACCAGATAATTGGAAATACACCTCTTTAAATTTTCCAGAATTGGTAGATAATATTTTTTGACATGAAGATTATTTCTTGGAATGTGAACGGTATTCGTGCGGTGGAGCGGAAAAAAGAGCTCCATCATTTTCTTGAAACGCATGATCCGGACATCTTTCTCATCCAAGAAACGAAGGCGAAACAAGAACAACTTTCCAAATTTCTCGTCGAGCATCCCGAGTACGTGCAGTTTTATCATCCGGCAGAGAAACCAGGTTATGCTGGGACGGCAATTTGGGTAAAAAATAATTTATTTTCCGATATTGAATTTCTTTCTGGAATGCCAAATTTTGATGATGACGAAGGGCGGGTCGCTGGGGTTTCTTTTGGAGATACCATTATCTTCGGAGTATATTTCCCAAATGGCGGGAAATCACCAGAGGCCTGGCTGGGAAAGCTCGATTTCTATGAGCAGTTTCTTGGTTACGTAAATTCTCTTCGCGAGTCTGGCAAAAAAGTGATCTGGGCTGGGGATGTGAATTGTGCTCACGAAGAAATTGACCTCGCTCGACCAAAAGAAAATGAAGAATCCATTGGATTTCTTCCAGAGGAGCGAGCCTGGGTAACGAAAGTGATTGAAAATAAATGGGTCGACGTTTTTCGAAAAATACATCCAGAAAAAGTGATTTATTCCTGGTGGCATGTAATCACGCGGGCCCGTGATCGGAATATCGGCTGGCGGATTGATTATTTTTTTGTGGATGAGGCCTTGTTTTCACACGTCAAAAAGATCGAATATCTGAATGATCAGATGGGCTCGGATCATTGTCCGGTATTATTGGAGATTGAGATTTGAAGGTTGTAGGTTATAGGTTGTCCGGCCTTCGTCCCGAGGACTCGGGACGGCGGAGTAGGCTAAGTTGTAGGGATTAAGCTATATTCATTATAAATTTACTTACAACCTACAACTTCCCACTTACAACCTTTGCAAAATGAAGAATAATTACGAAGGATTAGAGGTGTATCAATTATCTTACAAGCTAGCCTTAGAAATTCACAAAGAATCTCTAAAATTTCCAAAAGAAATTCAATTTGATCTAGCAGATCAAGTGCGAAGGTCTTCAAAATCTGTTCCCACAAATATTGCGGAAGGATATGGGAGAAGAGCTTTCGAAAAAGATTACAAACGATTTTTATGGATGGCAGTTGGATCAAAACATGAAACAATTGTTCACATAAATTTCTTGAAGGACTTGGGTTACATCAAAGAAGACTTGGCTCAAAAAAGGATTACTGATTATGAAAAAGTTGGAAGAATGTTGTATGGCCTTATCCAATCAATCCAAAACTAAAAAACCTCCCTACAACCTACAACTCTTACAACTTACAACCTTTATAATACTTCTGGTGCGAGCGAAATAATCTTTTGAAATCCTTTTCCTCTCAGTTCTCGAGCGATCGGCCCAAACACACGAGTTCCTTTTGGTTGATTTTCAGCATTTACGATCACGACGGCATTCTCGTCGAAACGTAGAGATGATCCATCAGGTCGGCGAATTGTATTTCTTTGTCGGACAATTACCGCTCGTTCTACTGATTTCTTTTTTACTACGCCTTTTGGAGCGGCCGTTTTTACACTTACCACAATCACATCTCCGATCCCAGCGTATCGTCTTTTTGATCCACCTAGCACTTTGATACACTGTACTTCTTTTGCACCAGTGTTATCTGCTACCCGTAGCCGTGTTTGCATTTGGATCATTTTACTTTGTGTTGCTGGTTAGAACCCAACATTTTTTCTTAGAAATAGGTTTGTGTTGTTCAATGATTACTTCGTCTCCCACTTTTGCGGCTTCTTTTTCATCGTGTGCGAGGAAATTTTTGGTCACTCGGAATCTTTTTTTATACTTCGGATGGGCTCGGTACTCGTTTACTTCCACCTTAATAGTTTTGCTGCCGGAAATTTTCGTCACAGTTCCTTTTTTGGTAATCATTTTTCACTAGGGTTAAACATCATTTTTTCTTTCAAAATAGTGAGCACTCGTGAGACAGTTTTCTTCTGTTTTTTGATATCGGCTGTGTTTTTTTCTCGTCCTGTTTGTGATTGAAATCGAGTAACGGCCAGATCTCTCCTGGTTTTTTTGAGTAATTCCCAGAGTTTTTTTGGCGTGAGTTGTCGGAGTTCTTGTACCTTCATGAGAGAAAATTTTTAATTTTTAAGCTCAAATTTTTAAATAAATCTTAATTTTTAATTTTTAAATTCCGAAATTCGCATTCCGCGTTCCGAAATAGTTAGACTTCGTGAGAAACAATTTTACACTTTACGCACAATTTATAAGCAGCAAGTTTAAGTGCTTTTCGCATGAGTGGCATTTCTGCTCCAGACATTTCAAAAAGAATTCTGCCTGGTTTTACCTGAGCGACCCATCGGTCGGGAGCACCTTTTCCAGATCCCATTGGGACCTCGGCCCCTTTGGCCGTGATTACTTTGTCTGGGAACACTCGAATCCAAACTTTTCCTCCACGTTTAATCGCTCGGGAGATTGTTCGACGAGCAGCTTCGATCTGTCGTGCAGAGATCTCACCAGCTGTGGTGGCTTTCATTGCAATATCTCCGTAGGCGATGGTATTTCCACGAGTAGAAATCCCTTTGTTTTGAGATCTGAGTCGGAATTGCTTTCGGTGTTTGGTACGTTTTGGTTCAAGCATTTTTGTGTAAAAAGCCGGACGATTGTATGAAAAAGGTTTTGGCTGTCAAGGAAATAAGCAATTAGAACTTAGAACTTAGTTTTTCCACCTTCGTTAGTTTTGAAAACAATTACAAACTATGGTGGACAGATAGAGCTTAGAAAATAGTGATTTTCTTTCTCCTTTATGTTTTTAAAAAATATTCAGATGAGATTTAAAAACCTTTTTTTGTTATTTTGGAACATTGGGATATTTTTTTGAGAAACCAAAATGTTTTTGGGGAACATTGAGATGTTTTTTAAAGACGTTAAAAGGTTATAAAATAACGTTTTTTTGTTTGACTTGAGAAATCGCTTGTCCAAGCGAAAAAATCATACACCTACTTTCACCTCCTGTTCAGTGTACACGTTTGTTTTAAATAAAAGTTGAAAATTTAATCTTGTTTTAATGAAAGATGCGTGAGAATTTTTAACAAGTTTTGATCAATCCATTCAAAACAATCTTTATTTCTAACCCCCCTGAATCATGTCAAAAGCAACGGTCCGCCTCGTCTGGGCGAGAAAATCGCCAAAGATTAAAAAACTGCTGGAAATTCATGCGGCTTATCCGCAGATTTTCAAAAAAATTCATGGAATTTTGAGTGCGGCTTCTCTAAATGCCCTGAGAAAGAGAGCTTTGAAGTTTAAAGAATCATTGGAAAAGTTGGAGAAAACAAAAAAAGAAAAGGAGAAAAAGTTTTCTGCCATGCTTCTACCAAAGATCGATGCGGTGGATGATACTTATGATCTGATCAAGGCTCGGATCAAGGCCAAACATCCGGAGATTTATGATCAGTATTTTTAGGACTGGAAAAGACCAGGGACCACCTTTTTTACTTGTGCTCTGACTAGCCCAGAAATTCTTAATGCTTTATTGCGTGCTTCTTCATAAGTGCTGGGGTCGAATAAATCATCAAACTCACCGGAATGCAATTCTGTTTCACTCCAAACAAGATTAATTGGAGGAACAGATATTCCGGCAGTATTTGCGGCCACGTAAGCTCGATGATGACCTTCCACAATGAGTGTTTTTTGTCCTTTTTTCAGAGCGATTATTTGGCTATTTGGGGGAAAATTGGATCGGATTCCTTGGATTTTTTCGTGATCTTTTTCAAAAAAAGGATGGCCGGCCAGATCTTCAAATCGCGATCGAGAACGTTCTTTGTAAAATTTCTTCCATCCGGTTAGGGCATTGCAATAAGCATTTCTAAAAAATTCAACTGGATCTTCTAAAGTTTCCACTCGCCATTCTCTTTTTGGGAGTCGCATCAGATGAATGTAAGCCCATCTCCAGTCTTCCCAACTTTCAAATCCTCTCGCTTGATAAAAATCTTTCCAAAATTCATCGGCTTCTCTTTCTTTCCAGGATTCCAATATTTGGTTCCATTCAATTTTTTCCATGGCAAAAATGAAATAGTTTATTTTTAAATTTTATCAAACTTTTCTTTTTTTGTTTTTCCTCTATAAGAATTTTGTCGTCTTAAAAATTATTTAAAAATGGAACTTTACGACCACCAAAAAATCGAGAAAAAATGGCAGGAATATTGGGCAAAAAATAAAACTTTCAAATCTTCAGACGACTCGAAAAAGCCAAAATTCTACGCTCTGGATATGTTTCCGTACCCTTCGGGAGCGGGGTTGCATGTAGGACATCCGGAGGGATACACAGCGACGGATATTTTTTCTCGGTATCGAAGGATGCGAGGAGATGAAGTACTTCATCCGATGGGATGGGATTCTTTTGGACTGCCGGCAGAGAATTATGCGATCAAAACCAAAATTCATCCCGCCGAATCAACCGCCCAAAATATCGAAACTTTCCGAGGACAAATCAAATCTCTGGGATTCTCATACGATTGGGATCGAGAGATTTCTACCTGTTCACCAGAGTACTACCGATGGACGCAGTGGTGGTTTCTTTTTCTCTACGAGCAGGGGCTGGCCTACAAAAAGAAAGCTCCGGTCAACTGGTGCGAGGATTGCAAAACCGTGCTGGCCAACGAACAGGTTGAAAATGGGAAGTGTGAACGGTGCAAAAATGAAGTGGAGCAAAAAGAGCTCAATCAATGGTTTTTTAAGATTACTGATTTTATTGAGGATCAAACACAGGATTCAGAAAAAAAATCTCGGGTGATAATTTTACACGGTTGGGGCGGATTTCCAGAAGGAAATTGGTTTCCATGGTTGGCCGAAGAACTTAAAAAATCAGGAATTGAAGCAGAAGTTCCAACACTTCCAGATAGTGAAAATCCAAATTGGGAAAAGTGGAGCAAGGCTTTGGATACTTTGAAGCTAGATAAAAATACTGTTGTCGTTGGACACTCTTTGGGAGGAACTTTAATTACTCGTTATTTGGAAGATCGAAAAATAAAGATTAAAAAAGCCTTTTTGATTGCTGCCCCTTTCACCAATTGCAACATCCCAGAGATTACTGATATCACCAAACAACCTGTCTCTGAATTTGTTCGAAACCTGAGTGACTTTGAGATTTGGGGGTCTGATAACGATCCGTATGTATCACAAGAAGAAGCTCAAAAATATGGGAATGTTTTGGCCAAAAGTGTAAAAACTTTTCCAAGTGCAGAACATTTTATGACAACTGATTTTCCGGAATTATTGGATCAGGTCAAAACCGTTGTGACAAAAAATATTACTTCCGGCCTCATTTCTGGTCTAGACAAGATCGACTGGCCCGAATCCACCAAGCTGTCTCAACAGAATTGGATTGGGAAGTCCGAAGGAGCCGAAGTGGATTTTGAAATCGAACGAAACGGGGAGATTGCTGCAGAAATGTCTTTAGTGGAGGATCGATTAGAAAATGTGTTATTGGTGACCTGGAATACGGTTCAACCAGAAGGAGATTCAACTTCCTCATCTCTTAACTTGGGAATTCATTCCCGAGACAATGAGATTGGTACAAACGACCCAGAGGACAAAACCTTCGTCCGAGGCGAAAAATTAATCGACACCAAACAAAAAGCAAAAGTCATCCTCCAGGCACTTCAAGAGGCAGAATTGAATGCTAATGAAGATTTTGGCATCATAGAAGCAGTTGCTACAAAAAATCATGTACATGCTCTCATTTGGATCAGCGAGGATATAGATGTGGCTCAAACGGTGAAGAAATTAAAAGGTGTGTCTTCGCGTCGATTCTACCAATATTTTTGTGCTACTAGCGGTGGAATGAATTCCACCGTTAAGGAAGGCATGAAGGAAGATGACATTACTGACGATGTAGACAATCCTACCATTAAGAACGAGTACAAAAGGAATAATGTCCCTTCTTCCTTAACTCAGGAATTCATTCCAGAGTTGGGATTGGCACCAACAAATCAGTGGAACGATACTAAAAACTGCAACAGACTCTGGCGAGAAGGCTACCATTTCTCCCGAGTAAACACAGCTGCCGACCTCGAACGGGCGTATGAATATCTCCGATCTCATAAAGAAAAAGAAGAATTAGCTGTTTTTCTTTCTGAGGCACCATACAAAATTACGGTCTTTACCACTCGTTCAGACACCCTTTTCGGAGCGACTTTTATGGTTTTGGCCCCAGAGCATCCTTTGGTCGAAAAAATAACCACCGCAGAACAAAAATCAGAAATCGAAAAATACATCGAAACCACCAAACACAAATCTGATCTGGATCGGCAGGCAGAAAAAGAAAAGACTGGTGTTTTTACGGGTGGGTATGCAACAAATCCCGTGAATAATGAAAAAATTCCGGTTTGGATTGCAGACTATGTGATGATGGGATACGGAACCGGAGCGATCATGGCCGTGCCGGCTCATGATGATCGAGACTTTGAATTTGCAGAGAAGTATCAGATTCCAATCACAGAAGTGGTGAAACCAGATGAAAAAGTCGAAGGTTGTTTTGCTGGGGAAGGGACAGCGATCAATTCTGACTTTTTGGATGGACTTCGGACGCCGGAAGCCAAGGCCAAAATGATCGACTGGCTTGAAAAAAAGAAATTAGGAACCCGGAAAACCACCTACAAACTCAGAGATTGGCTCGTTTCTCGGCAGCGATATTGGGGAGCTCCAATTCCAATTATTCATTGTCCAGATTGTGGGGAGGTGCCGGTACCCGCTTCAGAATTACCGGTTGAATTACCGACCGATGTGGACTTCATGCCGACGGGAGAATCTCCACTCGGCCAATCAAAGACATTTCACGACGTGAAGTGTCCCAAATGTGGATCAGAAAAAGCAGAAAGAGAAAACGACACCATGGATACATTTGTCTGTTCGAGTTGGTATTTCTTTCGCTACGCGGATCCTGGAAATGAAAAGAAGTTTGGAAATACCGAAAAAATGAACGACTGGCTTCCGGTAGATTTGTACGTCGGAGGGGCAGAGCACACCGTGCTTCATCTGCTGTATTCTCGATTTTTTACCAAAGCGGCTCATCGAGCCGGATTGATCGACTTTGATGAACCATTTGCCAAGCTTCGGCATCAGGGGATGATCCTAGCCGAAGATGGCCAGAAGATGTCGAAATCCCTCGGAAATGTGATCAATCCTGATGAAATTGTGCAGAAATACGGAGCGGACACTTTGCGGATGTATGAGATGTTTATGGGGCCGTTTGATCAGGCGATTTCTTGGTCGACGACGGCCACCGAGGGAATCTACAAATTTCTCCACAAAGTCTGGCGACTCTACCAAGAAAAAGAACTCACCGAATGTGGAAAAGAAGGATGCAAAATTGCTCCGAAGGGATTGCCGCAGATGATGCACAAAACTATCAAAAAAGTGACGGAAGACATTGAAGGATTTCGTTTCAATACCGCGATCTCTCAGATGATGATTTTCATAAATTTTGCTCAAAAAGGGGAATCAATGCCTCGACCGGCAGCGGAGAATTTTTGCAAATTACTTGCTCCTTTTGCACCGCATTTGGCCGAAGAGATTTGGCACGAGATTTTGGATAAAAAAGAAACTATCACCTACGAACCGTGGCCGGAATATAATCCGGATTTGGTAGTAGATGAGATGGTGACGTATGCGGTACAGATCAATGGAAAAATTCGGGGAGACTTCGAAATCAGCAAAGATGCCGGAAAAGATGAAGTGCTGACGGCGGCCAAAGAAATCGAAAAAGTGCAAAAATATTTAGCTGAAGGTGAGGTGGTGAAAGAGATTTTTGTGCCGGGAAAGATTGTGGGGTTTGTGATGAAGTAGCTTTAAAAGTCTCCCTTTGTAAGGGAGATTTACCATTCGGTCTTGAGCTTTAAAATATTGATACTCATGGTCGAAAGAGAGGGTTTTTTGTGCAGAAAGGATGGTTGTGCAAAAAAATCCCCCAAACCCAAAACCCCTCTAAAAAAGTCTTTAAAATAGTATCTCCCCTTACGAAGGGGAGCAGAAAGCGGGATTTCAAAAGTTTTTTGACAGCTATTGAGATGTGGGTTATTTTGGGCTTGTGCTTTTATATTTTTAATTACTAATGAGTCATTTCGAAATTATCGGCGGTAAAAAACTAAAGGGGGAAATTGAAATTCCGGGGGCCAAAAATGCTACATTACCAATGCTTTGTGCGGCACTTCTCACGGAAGAAAAGTGTGTTTTCAAAAATGTTCCGGATATTGGAGATGTAGAGACTTTGCTCGAAATCTTTCAGGAAATCGGGGTAGAAGTCCATCGTGATAAGAAAAAAAAGCAAGTGGAAGTGACGGCCAAAAAATTAGATCCGTCCAAGTTGGCAAAATGCGAAAAAGCGAAAAAATTACGAGCGACCATTTTATTGATGGGACCAATTCTTTCCCGATTCGGAGAAGTAAAAATTCCACAGCCCGGAGGATGCGTGATTGGTGCCCGATCAAATTCGATCCACATCGATGGATTGAAAGTTTTGGGAGCCAAGTTAATTCCAAACAAAGAAAACATTCATCTCAAATTTGATGGAAAAAAAGGATTACAAGGGCATCGAATTCTTCTGCCGGAAGCATCGGTCACGGGGACAGAAAATTTAGCGATATTTTTGGCCGGCCAGGCCGACGAATGCGATCTTTATTTCACGGCTGCAGAACCGCACGTTTGTGCTGTACTTCGGATGCTCCAGAAAATGGGAGCAGAAATTGCTGGAATTGGCACACATCATCTCAAAATAGAAGGATCAAAAAAATTAAAGGGAGGGGAATTTGAAGTTTCTCCGGATGGGATTCTCGTAGGAACGTACGCCGTAGCCGGAATTTTGACTGGAGGAAATTTAACTATCAAAAATGTAAATCACGAAGAACTCTTTTCTTTTTACGGCGTGCTCAAACGAGCGGGAGCAAATTTTGAAATGAAACCGGGGATTTTGGAAATAAAACCGACCAAAAAGTTGGTGTCCATTCCAAAAGTTCAAACGGCTATTTTCCCTGGTTTTTCTACGGATTTGCAGAGTCCTTTTGGTGTGCTTTTGACTCAGTGTGAAGGGCGATCACAGGTTTTTGAGACTTTGTTTGAAAACCGTCTGACCTATCTGAGCGAACTGGAAAAAATGGGGGCAAAAATAGAAATTCTCAATGCTCATCAGGCTTTTGTTTTTGGGCCGACCAAGCTGATGGGAGCTACGGTTACTTCTTGGGATTTGCGAGCGGGGGCGGCGATGGTGCTGGCGGGACTTATCGCAGAAGGCACGACCAAGGTGACAAATATCGAATACATCAATCGGGGATATGAAAATTTTGTATCGAATTTGCAGAATTTGGGAGCAGATATTAAGCAAGTTGATTAATTTATGATTTTAGATTTCCCACTTCGCTAAAGCTTCGGCGGACAGGGTAGATTTCGGATTTTTGTTTTAAATCTAAATTTGATTGAGGTTTTTGGAAATTTATCTAAGCTCTAAGCTCTAAAAACTAAGTTCTAATTTTATGAAATTACACCAAAAAACATTAGCTAATGGACTCAGACTTCAGGCAGTAGAGATGCCCGGGACAAATGTCATCACCACCTTGATTCTCGCGGGAGCTGGTTCGCGGTACGAAGATCTCAAAATCACCGGAATTTCTCATTTTCTCGAACACATGTTTTTCAAAGGAGCCAAAAAATACAAAACGCCCAAGGCGGTTTCTGAGGCGATTGATAGCTTCGGTGGAGAATTCAATGCTTTCACCGGAAAAGAGTATGCGGGATATTACGTAAAATCTGGAAAAGAAAATCTGGAAAAAGCACTAGATGTGCTTTCAGACATGTTGATTAATTCTACCTTTGATCAGGCAGAAATCGAAAAAGAACGAGGCGTGATTCTCGAAGAGATGGCGATGTATCTCGATGCACCGATGTACCAGATTTCCTGGGATTTTGAACGATTGGTTTTTGGAGATCAACCACTTGGACGAGATCAGATCGGGACAAAAGAAGTAATCCAATCGGTTCAGCAAAAAGATTTCTTTGACTACAAAAACGCCCTCTACGTTCCAGAAAATATGGTGATCACCGTGGCTGGGGCTGTGAACGAAAAAACTTTTGATGAGTTGGAACAATACTTTAAGTTTGATTCGCAAAAAAAATCACTCGAATCAGACCCTTTTGATTTCAAACTCGCCACCGATAAGTTCAAAATTCGAAATAAAAAGACAGAACAATACCATGTCTCTTTTGGGGTTCGCACTTTGGCAGAATCAGATCCCAGGTTTCCAATCCTCAAAGTGCTGGGCATCATCCTGGGGGGTAACATGAGTTCGCGAATGTTCCAAAAAGTTAGAGAGCAAAAAGGCCTTTGTTATTCGATTCGGACGACGGTGGATGAGTTTTCTGACACAGGGTTACTCACCACTCGAGCCGGGGTAAAACTCTCTGATGTACTCCCAGCAGCAGAGGCAATTCGAGAAGAATACGACGAAATGGTGAAAAATGGAATTTCCGATGCCGAGCTGGAGAAGGCTCAAAATTACATCATCGGAAAAACCGATCTTAAGACGGAAGATACGGAGGAAGTGGCTCATCATTTTGGAAAAGATCTTTTGCTCTATAACAGGCCAGAAGACTTTGATCATTGGAAAAAGCGAATTCAAACAGTAAAAAAAGAGGAGGTAGAGAATTTGGCTCGTGAACTTTTTGTTCCAGAAAAATTTCGATTTGCGGGGATTGGTCCGGATATCGATGAGGAAAAACTGCAGAAAATTATATCTTAAAGAAGAAGGGGCTGCCCCGAAAGACAGCCCACTTCGTTCTTCCTTCCCATATGGTCACTTTGCCGCCGCCGCAGCGTTTTCGCCGATGGATTTCGTTGGGCAGACCTTGATCTGACCCTGTTCGGCAGGGTCCACCCGATAGATGAAAACGGCAGAATTCCCGGCCGAAATCCGCCATTTGGGGGATTCCTCAGCTCCGGAATCGTTGCCCCAGACCGTGATCGTCTTTTTGTACTGACCCGGCCGTTCGTACTGGACGTGGAAGATGTGTACCTTTCCACGCATTGTGTGTTTGGTGTAGGTGATTCCGAACGGTCCGCCCCAGTCGATCGTCAAAGTCTGTCCCTTCGGGGCGACCCAACACTGTTCGAACTGAATTTTCTTTTCGGCGGCTTCCGCTGTTGAAAGAAATGTCCAGGAGAACGTCACTCCGAGCAACAACCAGAAACCACCTTTAAAAAGCTTTTTCATGGTAACTTTCCTTCTTACTGTGCTTGGGTTGATGGGATAATTTCTTAGAAAAAACAAGATACTCAAAACACGAGAACTTTGTTTTTTACATAAGAGATGTAGAAGAACAATTATTTTTTTGCAAAATATGATTAAAAAGTCAATGATTATAATGAATTTTATTGCTAATTATTCATTATTTATCGATAATTGTGTCCGATGGCGACCGAAAAAAAAGTGCTCAGCAATGCTTTTTCTCAGGCTCTGGGAAAAGTTTTGACGGTGCTCGCGAGCTTGGTGGTGGTCAAGATTGTTTCTGGATTTGGGACGGAATTTTACGGAAATTATCTGACCAGTTACGAATTTCTCGCCTTTTTTGGAATCTTGGCTGATGCAGGACTTTTTGCGATCGCGGTGAGGGAGATATCAAAATATGAAAGAAAGGCCAAAGAACAAAGAACAGAGAATAGAGAACAGAAATTGAAAAATAAAAGTTCCTTACCACCTACAACCTCCCACCTACAACCTGTTGATTCTGAGTTTATTCTCGGGAATATCTTTTCCATGCGGCTGCTGCTCATTGTGACGGTCACTATTTTGGCTGGCGTATCGGTACAATTTATTCCCAGTTATCCTCCGGTGGTGAAGATTGGTATTTGGATCACGGGACTTTCGATGGCACTGACGATTGTGGCAGGGACTTTGAGTTCGATTTTGCAGGCGAGGATGAAAATCCAGTACTTTTCTGGATCTTTAGTCGTAGGCAAGATTTTATTGGCTGGATTCATCTTTTGGATTTCTCGAAACGCTGAGATGTTTCAGGATAATCTATTTTTCACGATGCTGTGGGCAGGCGTTGCTTCCAATATTATTTTTTGTGGGCTAGTGACCTTTTTTGCAGCTCGAGAAATCAAAATCCGGTTTAAATTTAACTTTGATTGGTGGCGAGAAACATTTCAAAAATCACTGCCATACGGACTTTCGCTCGTGCTTCAGACTCTGTATTTGAGATTAGACGTAGTTTTGATTTCCATCCTCCTCGGAAGTTCGGCTGTGGGGATTTATGGAATTTCCACACGGATTTTGGAGAGCTTTTTGATTTTGGGGGTGTTTTTTGGTCAAGCGATTTTGCCCAAGATTTCCGCCGAAGAAGGAGACCAGAGAAAAGTCAGCCAGACGCTCTCCTGGGGGATGGAAAAACTGCTCATTTTTTCGCTTCCGATTGTTATCGGTACAGTGGCTTTTGCTCCAGAGATGATCCAGATTCTTAGTTCCGATGAATTTCTCTCATCTGCAGGATTTTTTGGATCGGACAAGATTCTCATGCTTTTGGTGCCGACGGTGTTTTTTGCTTTTTTTAATCAGCTTTTTTCTTTTACCCTCGTGGCGGCTAATCGTCAGAATTATTTACTGAAAGTAAATGCTACGGCTCTCGGACTCAATGGAATTTTAAATCTTATTTTTCTTCCGATGTATGGGATTATTGCGGCAGCAGTTTCTACCGTTTTTTGTGAAGTGATTGTTCTAGGGCTTTTGGCCTACGAAATCAAGAAGTATTTTTCCCTTTGCATTAATCCGAAGGCTTTGTTTTTCATTATTTTAGCCAGTGTTATTTTATTAGCAGAAATTTATTTGACCCCATTGCGTGACAATCTTATACTCGCGGCCGCAGTTGGTTCTTTTTCATACTTTGGAGTTTTGTTTTGCGGACAAAAGTTAAAAAAATAAAAACTAAAATTTTATCAATAAAAAAACAGAATTTTATCTACAAATTGAAAACTTAAGGACAGATGAAATTCTGAGACGAGCGAAGACGAAATACACGGAATTTTTGCGGAGCAAAATGAAGTGTGTGCAGTCTTCCAGCGAGGATGGAGAAGTGGCAGAGTGGTCGAATGCGCTCCCCTGCTAAGGGAGTATACCCGCAAGGGTATCGGAGGTTCGAATCCTCTCTTCTCCGCCACATACCGTACGGTATGTGGCTCCGCCAGGATTTGTAAGGTGTTTGGCTCCGCCAGGACTCACATGGAACATGGCTCCGCCAGAGACTATACGGTATGTGATTCCACCAAAAACTACACAGTGTTTGTTTTTGCCATAATTTGTAACGGAAAATACTCATGTCCAAATTTTTTTATGTTTATGTTCTTCGTAGTAAAAAAGATATGAATTTTTATGTGGGATTTACTGAAAATCTAAAAGAGCGTTTTAAAAAACACCAAAATGGGGAAGTACAATCAACTGCTCCTAGAGTCCCTTTTAAATTAATTTTTTATGAGGCTTATCAAAACAAATATGACGCACTTAGAAGAGAAAAATATTTGAAAACAACAAAAGGAAAAACTACTTTGCGTTCTATGCTTCGAGAATTTCTTAAAAAAGACTGATCTTTTAAAACCCAAAATTTGACCTAAAAAGCAAAAAAATAGGGACAAGTCTAATTTTGAGAGGATCCGCCTTCGTTCCCGAGTACTCGGGACGGCGGACAAGGCGAAGACGAAGTAGACGAAGTTTTGCGTAGCGAAACGAAGTCAATGCAGTCTTCTAGCGACGACGCCATCATAGCTCAGCTGGTAGAGCAGCACATTCGTAACGTGCAGGTCACCGGTTCAAGTCCGGTTGATGGCTCCAGCCTTCGTTTGCGATGAACAACGTAAATCGGAATAAGAAGGCTGCCCGCCATAGCCTTGGCGAAGGCGGGCTGGTTATGTACAAGTGAAACTTTGTCTAACAGGCCAGATATAGTTCTGTTTTTTGTGATACAAAAAACTCTGGCCATATTGACAATCATTCATAAAAGATTAAAGAAATAAATAAACTTCCGTTATTCGTGGGAATCTCAAAGGTTTGATGTTTCTCCGAGCGGGGGAGTATTAGATCTTTTTGGTTCTTTCTCGATTTCGGATTGTCCACTATAGAAGAGGTGTGAAATGAGACAATTAAGGGGAATTGTCCCTATTTTGGTTTTGGCTGTCATCTTGTCAGCCTGCCAGATGAACAAACAGACCGCTGGGACCGGTCTTGGTGGTATCGGTGGTGGTATTGCTGGTGCCCAATTCGGCAAGGGCAAGGGACAGATCGCTACGACCATCGTGGGCACTCTTTTGGGAGCCTATTTGGGTGGTGAAGTCGGGAAGTCTCTCGATCGGGCCGATGCGGCCTATGCCCAACAGCAAGCTATTCCATCAGCCCTGGAGTATGGGCGGGGTGGATACCAGCAAGCTTGGCAGAATCCCGATACTGGCCGTGGTGGCTATGTGACACCACAGCGGGCTTACGGGACTACCGAAAGCCCTTGTCGGCATTACACCTTCACCATCGAAGGAGCAGACGGACACGCGTACCAAGGAGAAGGTGATGCCTGCCGAGTTAATGGTCAGTGGCAATCGGCCGGCTATTGACTCCGGAAGAACCTGAAACGAGCAGGGGGCGGCAACATCCGTCCCTTCGCTCTCCTTTTTTACGATGCCAATTTTTCAACTAACTCCACCGTCTTCTCAAATCCCAAACATCCATCGGTCACTGACTTTCCAAATTTGAGCTCTCCTTCTTTGAGTGGCTGGTTTCCATCTTCGAGAAAACTCTCGATCATAAATCCTTTTACGTGTTTTTCAATTTCAGGGTCTTTTTGCATTGACTCCAGTACATCGTCGAGAATCTTTGGTTGGAGCATTGGATCTTTTTTACCAGTCTGCGGATCGATCGAGTTGTCGTGAGAGAGGTCTACGATGATGCTTGGATTTTGAATTTCTTTTTCCTTTAGCAGTTGAGTAGCTTTTTTTAGATTTTCAAAATCATGATTTGGAGTTCCATTTCCTCCACGGAGGATAAGGTGAGCATGTGGATTTCCTGAAGTTTTTACCTGTCGTCCGTGCAGAGCAAAAACATGAGGATGCTGTGCGGCGATGATCGAATTAATCGCAATAGGAATATTTCCAGAAGTAGGATTCTTCATGCCTACCGGATGGGGGATCATGGAAGCAAAAATTCGATGTTCTTGATCTTCAGTCGATCGAGCCCCGATGGCGATCCAGGTGATGAGATCCACAAAATATCCATCATTGTGTGTAAAAAGTGCTTCGTCTGCGATGGGCAGTCCTATTTCTAGAACGTCCAGCATCATCTTTCGGCAGTAATAAATTCCTGCCTCATAATCTGGTTCGCCAAAAGGATCTGGTTGGCTGAGTGGCCCTGTCCATCCGATGGTCGTTCTTGGTTTCTGCGTATAAATTCGGAGTACGACTTTTAGTTTGTCTTTTACTTTGTCGGCTATTGGTTTTAATTTTTTCGCATATTCGATCACTGCCTCATCTGGCCAGGCAGAGCAGGGACCGACGATCAGGATTTTTCGATCATCTTTTCCTTCCAGGATGTCGAAGATCTCTTGTTGATCTTGTGCTACTTGTGCTTTCAGATCATCGGCCAGTGAAAGTTTTTCTTTTACTTCTTTCGGATGGGGGAGAACTTTTTGAATCGTGTAATCCATGTTTTTGAGGATATTAAAGTCCTCGAATTAAATCTTTTCACAAGGGAAAGTCAAATCAGAATGTTTTTTGGATAAATGATTTAGGATACAAAATTTAGATAAAAAGATTTGTTTTTTTCTAAAAAAATTTAGAATGCTAAAAGTAAATTCTTAATAAACATCACATGAAAGCATTTATTGTCGGTTCCGGTTTTGATAATCTAGAGGGATTTGAGAAAAAACTCGTTTCTACCAACCATGGAGAGGTGGAAGTTTTTTTGGGAAATATCGGAGGAGGAAGTGAAATAGCGATTCTTCCTCGTCGAAAAAATCATCAAGATTACCTCCCAAGTCACATTAATTTTTTAGGAAATATACAAGCGTTGAAGGAGGTGGGTGCAAGTTCGATACTTTCCCTTTCTACCGTTGGAAGTTTTGATTCAAAAGTAAATTTGGCTTCAACAATAATTCCTTCTGATATTTTCTTCCCAGAAAATCGACTTCCAGGAGGAGAACTTTGTACTATTTTTCAGGAGCGTGGTGCAGAATGCGGGCATTTGATTTTTGGTTCGCTTTTTCATTCAGAAATTCAGAAGGATTTGCAGGCACTTTTTCCGGAAGCATTAACCGATACCATTTACATTCATGCCAATGGACCTCGTTTTAATACTAAAACAGAAGCTGCTTTTTTTGAAAATTTAGGTGGATCCGTTATTTCTCAGACTTGTGGTCCTGAGGCGGTCTTGGCCAATGAACTGGAAATTCCCTACGGTCAACTTCTCTTTACGATTGATTATGTAAATGGGGTGGAAACAGCTGCTATTGCGGCAGGTGAGTTGGAAGCAAATATCGGAAAAAGTAAGGAGGTGTTTTTAAAAGCGATTAAAGAGTTTAGTTCACTGGATAAAAATTATCAGTTTGAAAATACGGTTCATCGGGCTGGATAGTTTTTGCAGATTTTACTTCTTTCTTTTTTTTTCTACACTCCTCCCGGTTATCAAAAAAATTCCACAATTTTGAATTTTTATTTTTAAATTTTAAATTGAAAAACAATGTTTAGAACCCATACCTGCAACGACCTCACGGCCAAAAATGAAAATGAAAAAACGACCCTTGCCGGTTGGGTTTTTCGTCGTCGTGATCACGGGGGATTGATTTTTATTGATCTGCGGGATCGGTATGGGCTGACCCAGATTGTTTTTGATCCAGCGATTTCGAAGAATGCACATAAGATTGCTGAAGATGTTCGTCCAGAATGGGTGATTCAGGTGACCGGGACGGTCAAAAAAAGACTTGATGGGGCGGCAAACAAAGATTTGCCAACGGGGGATATTGAAGTTTTTATCGATGAAGTAGAAGTATTGAGTAAGGCCAAGACTCCACCCTTTGAGATCGATTCAGACGAAGAAGTGCGAGAAGATTTACGTCTCGAATACCGATATCTTGACCTACGAAAACCACAACTACTCAAAAACCTTACCCTCAGGCACAAAATGGGAAAAGTCATTCGTGATTTTTTTGATAAAGAAGGATTCCTCGAAATTGAGACTCCAGCTCTGGTAAAAGGTACTCCAGAGGGAAGTCGGGAGTACTTGGTCCCGAGTCGTCTCCATCATGGAGAATTTTACGTACTTCCACAGTCTCCACAGCAACTGAAGCAACTCCTCATGGCCGGAGGAATCGATAAATACTTCCAAATTGCAAAATGTTTCCGGGATGAGGATCTGCGAGGAGATCGACAACCGGAATTTACCCAGTACGAGATCGAGATGAGTTTCTGCGAGCAAGAAGACGTGATCGAAGTGATTGAGCAGAGCTTTCACGTATTGACCGAAAAATGTGCTCCCCAAAAAGAATGGAAAAAACACCTGGTCAATGGCAAATTCCGCCGACTCACCTGGCAGGAGGCCATGGAGACGTATGGTTCGGACAAACCGGATCTTCGGTTTGGGATGGAAATGGTGGACGTGACGAAGGTTTTTGAAAATTCAGAATTTGCCGTCTTTGCCAATGCGATCAAAAAAGGCGGCGTTGTAAAATGTTTAAAAGCCGAAGGAGGATCCGAACTCTCCCGAAAAGAGATAGATGATCTGACCGAATTGGCCAAAACACACGGAGCAAAAGGATTGGCCTATATTTTAATCGACAAAGAAACCGGGGAGAAAAAATCACCGATTTTGAAATTCTTTTCGGATCAAGAAGTGGACGACCTGATGGTAGCGGCTAAAGCGGAAAAAGGCGATGCGATCTTTTTCGGAGCAGATGACTTCATCACGGTTTGCGAAAGTCTCGGGGCAGTCCGAAGTGCATTGGGCGACAAATTCAATCTCAAAGATCCGAATGAGTTTGCCTACTGTTGGGTGCTTGATTTTCCACTTTTTGAGAAGAAAGAAGATGGTTCTCTTCAAGCGGCACATCATCCCTTCACGATGCCGCATTCAGAAGATCTGAATTTATTGGGATCAAAAGACGAAAAAGATTTATTGAAGATCCGGTCATACGCCTACGATGTAGTTCTCAACGGCGTAGAACTTGGGGGAGGCTCGATTCGTATCCATGATCAGGATCTCCAGCACAAAATGTTCGAAGCCCTTGGCATGAACGAAGAGGAAATTCAGATAAAATTTGGGCACATGCTCAAAGCCTTCCAATACGGCTGTCCGCCACACGGGGGCTGTGCTATGGGATATGATCGTGTCGTGATGCTTTTTGCGGACGAGCCGAATATCCGAGAGGTGATTGCTTTCCCAAAAAACCAATCTGGTCAGGATGTAATGCTCGGAACTCCCTCTCCGATGCCGGAGGCACAAGTCGAGGAGCAGAATATTCAAGTATTGCCAAAAGAAGATTAATTATTTTTTACGTAAAAAAGAGACCGGCCCGAGAGCCGGTCGGAGTTGTTCAGGGTGAACCTAGAACGGGAAACGCTTTTTGGGGGTGGGCGGTCTCAGGTCACTAGGGGATTGATGATATGAAAGCCGATAAACCCACCCCAAATAGCAGATTTAAATATTTTTTAATTTATTTTATTATTTTTGTCAAGTTGATTTTAAGTAATTTTTCACACCCATCGCATTTAACCGCATAAATAAGCGATTTCAGAGAAAA
>CAYFOO010000003.1:0-55912 GCA_964344775.1 uncultured Candidatus Peribacteria bacterium | reverse complement strand
CCCCTCAATCTTACATCAAACTAATTCATGTTGCCCCAAATTTTTTGAATATCCAGAGTGGCCTTGACTACATTGTTAAAAACGATGGAACCATAACAGAAGCTGTTTCTTCTCAGGTTTGGTCTGGAGATGCAGCAGTACATGTTTCTATCGTTAATTGGATAAAAGGTGAAGAGAGTAATTCAAAAACATTATATAAACAAAATGGTGATACAATTGATAGCCCTTGGCAAAGTAAAAAATTAAAAAAGATAAATTCTTCACTATCTTTTACTATTGATGTAACCAATGCAAAAAAACTTAATTTAAATGCTTCTAATGGAAAATGTTTCCAGGGGCAAACTCATGGAAATGAAGGCTTTCTACTTTCTTCAAAAGAAGGAAAAGAAATTCTAAATTCTAATCCTAAAAATAAAGAAATAGTGTTCCCATACTTAACAGGAGAAGATTTATTATCAAACATTTTTTCAAAACCAAGTAGATATGTCATTGATTTTCATCCTAAAAATATATTAGAGTCTCAAGTCTTTTTAAAACCTTTCGAAAGGATAAAAGAATTGGTACTTCCCCCAAGAGAAAAAGCAGCACAAGAAGAACAAAAAAATAATGAATTAGTTCTAAAAGAAAATCCAAAAGCTAGAGTCAACCATCATCATGTTAATTTCTTAAAAAGGTGGTGGTTATTATCATACCCTAGAGAGGATTTAATGAATGAAATAAAAAATGTCCCTAAATATTTAGTATGTGCACGAGTTACTAAAAGACCTATTTTTGAGTTTATTGATAAAACTATCCATCCAAGCGACGCTCTTCAAATATTTGTTTATGAAGATGATTATTCTTTTGGGATTCTTCAATCAGATATCCACTGGCAATGGTTTGTAGCGAAATGCTCGACTCTTACCGAGAGATTCCGGTATACCTCAAATACTGTCTTTGATACTTTTGCTTGGCCACAAAATCCAACTCTTTCACAAGTCGAAAAAATTACTAAAGCATCTGTCGAATTGAGAAACTTAAGAAACAAAATTATGCAAGAAAATAAATGGTCTTTAAGAGATTTATATCGCACATTAGATTTACCGGGAGAAAATCCTTTGAAAACAGCTCACGACAAATTGAATAAAGTAGTAAAAGATGCTTATGGAATGAAAGCCAAAGAAGATCCTTTAGAGTTTTTACTAAATTTAAATTTAGAGCTGGCAGAAAAAGAAAAGAAAGGAGAAACAATTACTGGACCAGGTTTACCACCCATAGTAATTGACTCTAAGCAGTTTATTACAAAGGACTGTGTGACTCCTTAAAAACATGAAAATTACTGCTTCCCACCTCTACTCATACACCGAATGCCACCACCGCATCTGGCGAGATACTCACGATGATCCAAAACTTAAAGACCCAGTAAACGAGTTCACTAAACTACTCTGGGAACATGGAACACGATATGAAAAAGAAATAATCGAAAGTCATATTGAATCAGGTGTAGAGGTTTTGGACCTATCTATCGTTCCAAAGGAAGAAAGATTCAACGAAACAATCAAAGCAATGAAAAGAAAATGTCCATGCATCTATCATGGACGTTTGGAAGTAGATAATTTATTGGGAGAACCTGATCTACTTCATTTGCAGGAAGATGGCGAGTATGTTCCTGTTGATATTAAATCAGGAATGGGAGTAAAAGGTGGAGAAGAAGGAAACTTAAAAAGACATTATGCACTTCAACTAGCACTCTATACAGATGCACTCAGGAGACTTGGTTTTGCTAGTCATCATAAAGGTTTTATCTGGGACAGTAGAGGAGAAATGATAGAATATGATCTAACTCTACCACGAAGCAAAAGAAATCCTGAAGCTTGGTGGAATTATTACGAAGAAACTTTATTGATTGTAAAAAATATTCTAGGAAAGAAAAAACAAACAAAACCAGCTCTCTCCAGTAAATGTGGTCAATGCGAATGGTATAGTGACTGCAAAAAACAATGTATTAAAGATAGATCTTTGTCTCTTGTTCCCGAATTAGGATATTCCAGACAAGAATCTCTCGAAGATATTGTTCATATAGTTGATGATTTGGCTAAAATAAAGATATCAGATCATTTAAATCAAAAAGGCGAAACAGGAATCTCCGGAATAGGCGAGCTTTTACTTACAAAATTCCAACGCCGTGCAGAACTACTCACTTCTGGAGAAAAAGATCCATTAATTCTAAAAAATTTTCACTTTCCTAAAACTTCACTAGAACTTTTCTTTGATATCGAAACGGATCCTACACAAGATATTGTTTATCTTCATGGAGTTGTTGAAAGGAAAAATGGAGATAATTCCTCAAGTAAATTTCACGCTTTTTGTGCAGATGAAGTTTCAAATGAGGCCGAGAAAAAAGCTTGGAAAGAGTTTTGGGATTACATTAGATCGTTACCTGATAAAGAATGGACGATGTACTACTACAGTTCTTATGAAAAAACACAGTATAAAAACCTAGTACGTAAATATCCTAAAATAGCTGACTTAGACGATGTAGAATGGCTTTTTGATAAAGAACATTCAATCGACCTATACCTTGATGTCGTAAAACCTTGTACAGAATGGCCAACATATAACTACTCTGTAAAAACCTTGGCACAACATTTAGGTTTTCAGTGGCGAGATGAAAATCCATCTGGAGCAGCTTCTATTCAGTGGTTTAATGAATGGCGTGAAGACAAAAACCCAGAAAAACTACAAAGAATTTTACATTATAATGAAGATGATTGCACGGCTATGATGTGGATAAAGGACTATTTAGAAAACTATAATTCAAAAAAATAGAACTGCCCTTAGTGCCCGTTCTCCCTAACCAAAAATTGATCCCCTAAAACTCTCAAACAAAATCACCAAAGCACAATCCACAAAAGAACTCTTGCGATTTAAATACAGCAATAAATCTCTCTCCTAGAGATAGTTCACTTACTGCCATTAGTGTACATTCTGGCTGGGGCGGAGGGATTCGAACCCCCGAATGCCAGGACCAAAACCTGGTGCCTTACCACTTGGCGACGCCCCATCGTCGACATGGACTTCACTGGCTCCGTTTTGCTCCGCAAAAACTCCACCTGTTTCGTCATGTCTCCTCTCAAAATCCAATCTGTCCCGGTTTTTAAATTTATAGATTGAATTTTGGGAATTAAAAAAGCTGAGCGATTCTAAAAACTTTTGTCTCAAAATCAAGCACTTTGTTATTTTGATAGAATTTCTCCCAGATATTCTTGAACAAAGGCAACTTATTTATAAAATTGCCCCGATGAGTTTCAAAGCACGGAAAATTTATAAAAAAAAATCAAAGACAAAAGCACTCTTGAGTGGGATGATCCAACGAATTAGTTTGAAAAAGTTTGTTTTTTTTATTGGTATTTTATTAGCGATTTTTGTGGTGGGGGCCAATCCTTTTCATTTTAATTTTCTTCCAAAACCAACTCAAAATATCTTTTCTCTCAGTCCTCTAAAGACGGATGATTTCGGTCACACAAATATGTTATTTCTTGGCGTGGCAGGAGAAATGGAAGAGGGAGGAAATCTTTCTGATTCGATTATGGTTGTTTCGGTTACTCCAGAGGGACCATCAGCTTCTTTTTTGAGTTTGCCGCGAGACCTTTTTGTCTCCTCCGAAGTAGGGGACCGAAAAGTAAATGAAATCTACGCCATGGCTCGTCACAAAAACGGAAACAGAAGTGGTCTAGAAGCCATCAAGGATGCTATCTCGCGGTTTTCCAATGTAGACATTCACTACGCGGCGGTCGTGAATTTTCGGATTTTTGCTGACTTGGTGGATGCTCTGGATGGGGTGGATATTTTTGTGCCGCAGGACATCGAAGATCCTTTTTATCCGGCGGATGATTATGGGTACCAGATGTTTGTTGTTCGCAAGGGGATGAACCACTTCGATGGGGATACGGCCCTCAAATATGCCCGTTCGCGGAAAACCTCTTCCGACTATGATCGAGCTAGACGTCAGCAGGATTTACTTTTTGCGATTCGAAAAAAGGCCCAAGATCAAGGCCTTCTTTCAAACTTGGGAAAACTCCAAAAACTCTACAAAGTTTTTCGAAAAAATGTGAATACAGATCTGGGGATGGCTCAGATTATCGCTTTGGCAAAGATTGCTATCGGAGTGGATTATAGCAATTCCATCACAGCGGTACTCAACGATGATCCAGCCAGAAAAGATGGATTTCTCTACACTCCAGCACGGGAATTTTACGGGGGGCAATTTGTGCTTTTACCTGAGGATTTGCGAGATACGCAGCTTTTTATGGAGTTGACTCTCCTTCGTCCAGAGATACTTCTCGAGAGTGCCCAAATTTCCGTTTTGAACGGATCCAAGGTTCAGGGAATGGCTAGAGAGTCTACGACCCGACTTCGACGGTTTGGATTTCATGTGATTGAAACAGGTAATTATGAGGCTGATCGGCCAGTTTTCCGCTCTTTCGTTCGTAACTATTCTGGCAAAAAAACGGAAAAAACCGCAAAAATGCTAAGTACGATTCTGGGGGCCGAATTGCGTCCAGTCCCAGAAGATATCAGTTCACCAAAAAAATCCTCTAATTTGGTTGATATTGAGGTGGTGTTGGGAACGAACTAAATTACAAGATCACAAGTTAACGAGATTACGAGATTACAAGTTTTTTTAAAAAGCTTTAAACACGATGAAAAACAGGCTCGTTGTCTTGTCGGCTTGTTATCTTGTAATCTGTTTTACATATCCTGGATCGCTTCTGGGAGGGCTTTGTAGAGTTCTTCTTTTTCGATGTAGTTTTCTTTTACCAGGTAATCGAGCATTTTTTTCATAGAGATCATCCCCTCTGCCTGACTAGTCTCGATCACGGAGTTGAGTTGGTAGGATTTTCCTTCTCGGATGAGGTTGGAAGTAGCATAATTTTGAAAAAGAATTTCAAAGGCTGCAATTCGTCCTTCCTTGTCTTTCCGAGGGATAAGTGTTTGCCAGACGACGGCCTTGAGAGATTGTGCGAGTTGACTCTGGATCTGGTTTTGTTGATCGTATGGGAATACATCCACTAGTCGATTCACCGTGTTGGCCGCTCCGTTGGTATGGACCGTAGAGAGTACCAGCGTGCCGGTTTCTGCCGCGGTGATCGCTAGAGCAATGGATTCGAGATCCCGCAATTCTCCCACGAGTACTACATCGGCTCCTTGTCGGAGGGCAGATCGGAGGGCATTGTGAAAACTTTTTGTATGTATTTTTAGATCTCGTTGTTCGACGAGGGCTTTATCATTCTGATGTATGAATTCTACTGGATCTTCTACGGTGATGATCCTTTTTTCGTGATTTTTGTTGATGAGATCGACGAGGGCTGCCAGAGTGGTTGTTTTTCCAGATCCCATGGATCCAGTGAGAAGTACTAGTCCAGATCGAAGGTTTGCAATTTTTTTGAGTTGTTCTGGCAGATCGAGATCTTCGAAGCTCGGAATGTCTTTGGGAATTACCCGAAAAGACAAGCTGATTCCATTCAGTTGTCTGATGGCGTTCACCCGGAATCTTTTTTCTCCAGGAGATTTCAACGAAAAATCAAGTTCCATATTGTTCAGGAACTGTTTTTTTTCTGCTTCGCTCATGATCTCGAGTAGGTAGTGTTCGAGATCGGTCGAGTTGATGGGTTCTTCGTCGTCAAAAAACACCACTTTTCCGTGCACTTTGCAGGCGGGAACACTCCCGGCAGAAAAGAAAATATCTGATGCGTCCATGTTGATCGCACGTTTTTTTATCCGTTGAATGAGTGGTAGAGCTGATGCCATCTTCTTATTATATCACAGATTTGGCTTTATTTCAAGGGAAAACAGGGGGAATTTGAAAGTGAAAAGTGGCAAGGAAAAAAATTAAAAAATTATTTTTTTGGCATGGCCACGAGGCGGAAACCGATGAAGTTTTGGGTGGTTTTGGGGTCTGCAGGTGAGCTGTCGTAGTATCCAAACTTTTTTCCTGGACGTTCAGTCCAGCTGCCCCCTCTTAAATTTGGTAAATTATTTTTTCCTTCTCCTTCTGTCCATTCACGTACATTTCCAAAAATGTCATGCAACCCAAATGCATTTGCTGGGAATGTTCCCACAGGAGCAGTATAAACATAACCATCATGACAAGGAAAAGGTTTCCAAGGGACCCCTTCTTGTGTGAAGACTTTTTCAACTTCGTTAGAGGTTTGGTCATAAATGTTGGCTTTTTTGCAGGCATTTGATGTTGTTTTCCAGGGGAATGGCCCGGCCTGATCTCCTCGAGCGGCGTGTTGCCATTCTGTCTCAGTGGGAAGTCGGTAAGTATATCGTGAGTCATTTTTATTTAAGCAGGCAATAAATTTATGGGAATCAAACCAAGAGACATTGGTGACTGGGTGATTTTTATTGGGTATAGTTCCATCACGAAATGGTTTCCAAGTGACTCCTGAGAAACAAGCTTGATATTGTTCCCAGGTCACTTCAAACTGCCCCATCCAAAAAGTCTTTATAGCCTTTTTTCCTATTTTTCCAGAAGGAATTCGCACAAATTTTATCCTTACTCCGTTTATGCTTCTTTCCATTTCCGTCTTTTTTTCTTCTGGTACTATTTTTACGAGGACGCCAGCAGGAGCAGGAGGTATGTATGCTATGGTTATTATTAACACTGCTGTGGCTACTTTTACAGTTTTTGATAGTACCTCAAATTTCCCTTTCTTTGAGCAGGGAATTTCTAAACTTTTATCTGGTCTTTGTGTTTCTAATTCAACGGCTCCTTTCATTAAAAGAATTTAAAATCTGATTTTTGTCTATTATTTTCAGGTAGAAAGTCAAATGATAATTGTTTGCGTGATTTTCTAAATCTCTGATACAATAGAAAAAAATGAAACAAATACTTCTTTTATTGCTTTTAAGCGTTGGGATTTTTGGTTTTGTGGGAGAGGGGTTTGCGACTTATAATCCATATGATCATTTGGGAGAAGAAGGGCGAAAAAAGACGAATGCTTTAGGAGATCAGTTTTTAGACACGGCGACAGAAGCTGCTTCCCCAGTGTCAGTGCCTGGAGATGGTTCCGGTATTACAAAACCTGGTATGCCAGATATTCCTCAGGGAACAGGTTCAGGAGGTCCTGATGTAGGGGCTTTGAGTAGACAATTTAATGAAATGGGAGGTGGTACCACTGCTGGTGATTGTCGAGAGGGCAATTGTACTTCGGGGTCAAAGGCGGCTCTTGGTCCTGTATCGGCGGGTAATTGTCAAGAGGGGGATTGTTCTGGGAAGATAGAACCAGGCAAACCAACTGAGACCCTCACCGCTCAAAAAGACAAAATAGAATTCACTGGCGGGGCAAAAAAGGGAGCCAAAGCTCGAACGATTGGGACGGTAGGGAAATCATTGCCTTTCTCCATGAAGCCATCGGGGAGTTCGTCTGCCGGGTCTTTCTCTGTGAAGGTGGTATCTGTGACGGCCGACAGTGCGAAGTTCTCCATCGGGGGCAAAGAATATGAAGCCAAGAAAGGGGGCAAAGTAGAAATCGACCTGGATGGAGATAAAAAGATGGACATTGCGTTGACGCTGAATGGGACAGTATCAGGGAAGAGTAGCGAGGGAACAGGGACGAGTAAGAAGCCGAAGCCAAAACCTAAGCCTAAGCCTAAGCCATCAGGAAGGGGTGGAGAGCCCTCGAGTGGTGGCAAACCTACATCAGGAGGAAATGCTGAGGAACCTGCCACTAGTGGAAGTGGTGGTGCAGAAGGAGAGAAAGAGGAAGGAGCAGGAACAGAAACATCAGGGGAGATTACTAGAGATGTGATGTTGGCGTTAACCAAGAAGCCAAATGAACATTTAAGCTGGTATGCCAAAAATGCTTCAAATCTACAAAAAGACCAAACGGCGAAAATGAAAACTGCTTTAGAAGGATGGAATGCTGCTTTGCAAGCGATGGATCTAAAAAAAGAAAAATTTACGCAGGCAGAGCATGATAAATTGAAAGCAGCTGCAGATAATTTGGGACAAACGGTGACAGCACTACAGGCAGAAATAGGTGCTAGAAAATCAGGGGGCAGTGATTATGAAGGAGCCAAGCATTGGAATCGTTTCAAAAGCCAATGTGGGAGCATGCTGAGGGAGGCAGGTTTACCAATTAGTGATTGTAATGAATTTGTAAGTAAATTGGGAAGCATGAAGGGGTACTATGACGTGGCTAAGAGCCACGATGAGGGGTATCCATCATTGGAATCCAGGATGAAAGATGGTTTAGGGGAATTGGGAGTACATTACAAAAAACTCAAAGATAGTTGTGGACCATCTCAGGATTGTTTTGATCGAGTACAACAGGCAGAACCAATTTTGGCAGCGTGGGGGGAATTATTGCGATAATAAACCTTAGGCCGGAGCAAGGTTTACCTTAGGCCGGACGGGGTTTAGCCTGTCCTGCGAAGCTTGGCTGGAGCAACCTTGTAGGTTGCTTCTTAATTTTTTGTTTGTTCTACTAATGAAACGTTTTGGTTCAATCTACAAGATTGAACCAGCCGAAATTTACAAAATTGAACCCAAACGCCGGAACAGGTGTCCTGCAAGGCACCTGGTTCCTGATGTTTTAACTCATCCGGCTCTGGGGCTTTGTACTGTTTTTTAGTTTCTGGTTCGCCCACCTTCTCTTGATCCCCGATATTTCGACTTGCGAAGAAGAAGGTTTGGGAGGTTGAGGGGCTTCAAATTTTTGACAAACCAAATTTCGTCCTTTAAAAAGAACATATGACCGACCAAGAATTCCAAAAAATCGTACTTAACTTTATTGCAGAACAAAAAAAAGTTAATGAAAGACAAGAAGGATTTAATGAAAAATTTATGACTTTTATCCAAGATCAAACCACTTTTAACGAGAAATTTACGACTTTTATGCAAGATCAAACCACTTTTAATGGGAAATTTACGAATTTTATGCAAGACCAAACCACTTTTAACGAGAAATTATTCATTGTGGTGGAAAATGAAATAGTGGATAAATTGAGTGGTTTTACAGATGGAGCAAGAGCTTATGCAGACACAAAGATTGAAGAGCACGAAGAATCTTATCAACACACTCCAGTGGTTGTATAAACTCATATAGGATTTAGCCGATGGAGAGGAAATGACGAGATTATTTTTTCATTTCCCATTTTGAATTTTTTTGGCTATTCTTAGACGGACACAAAAATGAAAAAAATATTATTGGGATTGTGGCTGAGCGTGGGGCTTTTTTGTGTTGGGGGGGAGGTTTTTGCACAAGCATGTGTCGATGCAGAAGGTAGAAAAGGCGAGTGTGCCACTTCTTCATGTCCTGAAGGACAAACAAAAATTACGGATTACAACGGTGTTTGTGATATGATGACGGAAATTTGTTGTGCTTATCCCCCAGATAAAACAGCAGACAGTTTTGCGGGTATGGCGACGGAAGCTGCTCCGCCAGCATCAGTACCTGGGGATGGTTCAAGTATTACAAAAGAGGGGATGCCGACTATTCCGGGGCAAGACAAGCCGGGAGAAGGATCCGGAAGTCGGGTTGCCGAGTCGTTTGCTGCCGCCAGTGCAGGAGATGGTGCTGAAAAAGGAGGCCCTGGTACGGCCGACTTCACCATCGAGATTCTGACGACTGGAGGTGTGGACCTGCGTCCAGTGGATGTCTCGGCCTACGATAAGAAGGCCAAGCTCAAGCTTCCCGGGAAGCAGCTGAGCCTCAATGCGGGAGGAGAGGGATACAGCGATGACGAGACTGTGATGACAGAGGTTCGCAAGTTTCAGGACTGGTACAACAATCTCAAGGGTGGAAAATGTAAGATCAAAGAAGATCGGACTGAAGAAATTGAGTTGGTCTATAACTTTCCGGGGAAAGAGCCAGTGACGCTCAAAAGAGCTCCAAAAAAACAGATTGATGTGGATGGGAAACACGGTCCAGATACGGAGACGGCACGACTTTCAATAGAAAATCGCTGGCTGATCTGTCCAGATGAGAAAGTAAAAGAGTTTCAAGAGTGGTACAATGATAACTGTGAGGTGCTCCCGCGGTACGAGAAGAAAAAAACGAAACCGACCATCGAGGGGGATCACGAGAAGATGCCGATTCCCCCTCAGGACCTGGACCCAAGTGGTTTTCTTGATGCCAAAACTTCCGTTGCCAAGAAGGCCGTGGATGCTGGGTGGGTAGGCTGTCCACCGCTCTGCAAAGGGGGAGGAAATACCCCGCCGATATTTCAGGGACTCTTGCCGGGACCGGCAGCAAGTGACGATGCAGTGTGTTATGTGGGCAAAAAATTGCTCCCCTCGGTCACGAGTGGGGTTTTAGTTTTTTTACTCGGGATTTCGGTGCTCATGGTGATCGTAGGTGGGATCGTGTATCTCACGAGTATGGGAAACACCGAGATGCTCACGAAGGGACGGGATATCATCGCCTGGGCGATCGTGGGAAGTGTGATTGCGATCCTCTCCTACACGATCGTGAAATTTATCATCAATATCGATTACCTCGGCCCAGAGCCAAAACCACCTAAACCACCAGCAGTAGAAGCACCAGCACCGAAAAAGTCAGATGAAAAATGTGATATTGCTCCCGCATCGCTGAAAAACCCACCAGAATCCTGCTACGAAGGGGATGTCAGTGGAACGCAAAACTCCAAGGCAGGAGAATGTAAGGCTCTCGAGCAATTGCAGCCTTTTTGTGCGGATCTGGGAGTGAGTGGTAAGTGTGATGTGAAGGCGATCCAGCAGGCACTCAAATCTGGTGATCACTACAAAGATGACAAAGACAAACCGTTGCCAGCGAACTGTTCTGCGGTGGATGGGAAGTATGGGAAATGTACCAAACAGGCTCTCGATCATTTCTACAAGGGGAAGGGGTGTGAGAAGGGAAGTGGAAAGGGGGAAGGAAAGGCAGAAGGAGAGAAGGAAGAAGGGAGGAAAGAATGTAAAACAGACAGTGGTGTTCCAGGAGAATGTTTCGCAGGGGCTAGTAGTTGTCCGACTGGATATGATTCTCTAGAAGAGGATGAATCGAGTGATTGTGCAGGGATTTGTTGTGAGAGGCAGAGAGCTGAGGACGAAGGAACAGAATGTACGGATGAAGCAAGTACAGATACAGGGGTTTGTCGAGCGGTTTGTGATGCGGGAGATACGGATGCGTACTCTGATGATTGTACAGCTGGGAGGTGTTGTATTCCGAAAAAAGAGGAGCCGGAGTCAGAGGAGGATAAAAAAGGAGAGCCAGACGGAGAAGGGGAAGCTCCAGGAGGCTCTGCAGAAGGACAAGCAGATGGTACAGGGGCAGGAGATGGTCCTGCTGGGGGTGATGAGACAGCGACAGAAGGGGGAGAAGCTCCATCTGAGGAGTCGGGGGCTTCTGGAGGTGATAAGACCCCAGTGATATCTCCTCCGCCAAGAAAGCCAATTCCACCGGCTCGTCCTGGAGAGGATACGGGGGATGCGGAAGTGTCATCTGGTGGAGGTACTGCTTCGACAGGTGAGGAATCGGCAGAGGTGCCTGCTGTGGGGACAGGTGGTGCGGTCGAGTCGGGTTCAGAGCCACTGAAGGAGGTAAAAAAAGAATTTGATGGTTATGCTTTTCGTGTTCGAGTGAGAAATGTTACGACTTCGGAGCAGAAATCACAATTAATAAGTGGTTTAGGGGGGAAGGTCCAAATAGAAGGAGGGAGGAAAATTGGAGAAATAGGAAATGAGTTAACTTTTCAATTTTTAAATATTAATAATACTGATCGTAATCTTGCTCGTAACAATGCAATATCTCAAGTTCCTCAGATTTCTGGAATGACTGGTCCTTCAAGTGGTGGAGGAGGAGGATTTAATACAGTGAACGGCAAGAGGTATAAAGTGGTAGGATCATTAATTTATAGTTTCCCTCCACCAAAATCTACACCAGGAGGAGAGAGAATGCAGGAACAAATAAGGCAAGGAGAGGAGGCTGCCAGAAGGGAAGCGGAACGGGAATGCCCTGAAGAAGGAGCAATGGTCCGCAAAAAGAATTCTATCAGTATTAACAATTTTGAGGATAGGGAAGAAATATCAGATTTGGAAACATGTAGAGACTATTGTGAGGAAGATATGTATACGGGAAATACTAATACAGAGATTATAGAAGAAGGAGGGAAGGTTTATTGTAATTTTAGATATACTGAATAGCTAGGCAGGTTCAATGTTCTACGCACGAGTGTACGAAACCCATGTTTAATCAAGTTATGGAGGAGGTTTAGTAAGTTTAAGAAGGCGTGAAGTATCACCACCACAGAATAAAACAATTTCTTTAATAACTTCCATCTCCAACTCCTGAACAAATTGGATTTTAGGGATTTTATAACCTGTGAGCTGGTTTTTTTGTTTGTAAATAGTGAGGAGAAATGCTGTAATTAATGTTGCATAAAGCATTACCTTAATTCCATTCGGATGACGAGAAGAAAAATGTTTCAGATTTAATTCCCCCGATCGGTCGAGTCTTTTTGACTCGAGCGGATAGTGCACCAATGTCCAGGTCAAAAAGACCAGGACAAGCGAGGGGTAGGAGATGGTTAGTGCTGGAGCAACCTTGTCGTGTTCACCGAAGCCTTAGCGTAGGTCGGAAGGTTGCTTCTTAACTTTTTGTTTGTACTACTAATGAAATATTTTGGTTCAATCTTCCCCCTTCGCTAAAATTAAAATCTTTACGAAGCTATGGCGGACAGGCCAAGATTGAACCAGCTTAAAGCAAAGGATTATGGAGCCTGCATTAGGGCAAGAAGCTGGTGCCCTGGTCCTGAGAATTCTGTAGTTCAAGGTGGGAACCTTGAACTGGCATTTTTATACTCAAAACCCCTCTTACCTGATTTTTAAACAAGTATCTCCCCTTAAAAAAGGGGAGCAGAAAGGGGGTTAAGTCAGGATCCAGAGGATGCTGCCGGCTAGGAGCGGCACGAAGACGTTGTCATCGAGGTAGAATTTCCCGACCTTGACGGGGATGGTCTCCATGGAGATGGCTACGGCTGAGGCGATGAAAGCCGGGAGCAAGGGCACAAAAAACTGTGCCGCAAAAGTCCCACTGGCGATGCCGATGCCGACCCCGACCATGTTTTTTCGCTTGTTCCAGGGGAATCGCACTCGCTGAAGCTTCGTCCCAAACAGGTGATTGAGCGAGTCGCCGACGGATAGGATGAGGATCGCGGCGTAGGCGATTTTGATATTCTCCTGATTAAAAATTAAAAGGGACAAAAAGACGCCCAACATGAAG
Source organism: uncultured Candidatus Peribacteria bacterium (assembly GCA_964344775.1). Lineage (GTDB taxonomy): Bacteria > Patescibacteriota > Gracilibacteria > UBA4473 > UBA4473 > CAYFMH01. The sequence goes on along the minus strand of CAYFOO010000003.1, from coordinate 42,680 downwards.
AAAAAAGCCCCCCTTCCGGGAAAGTCCTTGTCTCGAGGGCGATCAAAGTGTTTGAGAATATCAGAGATGAGGGGGATTTTTTTGTACTGCGAAATGAAAGAAATCGCAAGTCCCACCACGAGCAATACCCCGATCTGCCAGAGCCTGAGAAATCCCGCCCAGTGCATGAAAACGCAAGAAAATCCCAACGCAAAATGAAAACTCTGCCGACGGAATTCTTGCTCCTCCCAGAGGAGTGTCACCATCCTTCGTACTTCCGGATGCGAGAAGAACGCCCCCACCATCCCTCCCAGGAGGATTCCTCCAGCAATGTCTGAGGGGAAGTGTACATTTTCATAAACTCTCGAAAATCCGATCATGATTGCAAAGATCACCCAGAGAATTCCAATCGGTTTCCAGATTCGATAAAACGGAATGAAGAGGGCAAATGCTACCGCTGTGTGTGCCGAGGGGAAGCTGTAGGATCCAGCTCGTACGAGTGGTTCCAGTTCATAGATGAGAAACGGTCGAGGGACGTGAAAAAAAGATTTCAGTACAAAGGCCAAAATCCCTGCGGTGATCACCGCGAAGGCCGCGGGGACGAGCTGACTTTTGTGATCGGGTTTTTGCCAGACTCGTAGGGCCGTGACCATCACAAAGAATGCCAAGATAAAAAAGATGAGTCTTTCCGTCAAAAAAACAATTCCTTGATCTAGGAGTGGATGTCGCCATTCGCCTTGCAAAAATACAAAAGCAAAATCATCGAGCAACTTCCCCACGGCTAGGAGAAACATCCCGGCACCAATCCACCAAAGAGCTTCTCTTTTGACGGGTGTGAGATCAATTTCGGCGACTTTTTCTCTGAGGAATTTCACATTCCAATCTTAGCAGAAGAAAAAACAAAAGTTGAATTTTTATTTTGGGGGCATACAATCCTTTTGCTTTTTTTATTTTGGTAATGATTCCGGGCAAGCCGGAATGACGAATATATGGTAAATCTAGTAATCAAAAGCCTCGAAAAGAAAAAATTTCCTGAAAATTTGTGGAAGAAATTAGTAAAGGAGAATTTGTTTAAAAAAAGATTCTATTTATGACAAACGATAAAATCCAAGACGTACTGACCCGTGGAGTAGCAGAAATTCTGCCCAAGAGGGAAACTCTGGCAGATCTGATGGCGAAAAAGAAAATTCGGTTGTACCTGGGGATTGATCCGACGGGATCTCTTCTCACTCTCGGTCATGGGGTAGTTTTGAAAAAACTGCAACAATTTGCCGATCTCGGACACGAAGTAATTTTGCTCGTAGGAAATGGGACCGTGCGGATCGGGGATCCTACGGGAAGGGACAGTACTCGCCCAGTTTTGACGGACGAAGAAATCAAAGCCAATTTTGAAAATTGGAAAGTGCAGGCGAGTAAAATCCTCGATTTCGATAAAATTGAGGTTCGATACAATGGGGATTGGTTGGACAAATTAAGCTACTCGGACATGGTCCGACTGATGGGGAAAGTCACGGTGCAGCAGCTTCTCGAGCGAGACATGTTTCAGGATCGGATCAAGGATGGGGAACCTATTTTTGGACACGAGATTATTTACCCCCTCCTGCAGGGATACGATTCGGTGGTGATGGATGTAGATCTAGAGCTCGGAGGTACCGACCAGACCTTCAACATGCTGATGGGGAGAAATTTGCAGCGGATTTACAATGATCGGGAAAAATATGTTCTCTCGACCCCGATCATCAATGGAACTGATGGACGAAAAATGAGTAAATCGTACGGAAATTTCATCGCCTTGAACGAAGAACCCAAAGAAATGTTTGGAAAAATGATGTCGGTTCCAGATGAAGTGATGACACAGTACTACGAGATTTTTACCGAGGAAGATTTAGCAGATGTTAAAAAGAAAATTGCCGACAATCCTCGGGATGCAAAGGTGTATTTGGCCAAATTTATTGTCACCTGGTTGCATGACAGTGCGGCAGCGGACGCGGCAGAGCAGGACTTCATCACCAAATTTGTTAAGAAAGAAGTGCCGGACGAGATGCCAGAATTCCAGGCCGGAGAATCAGAGATTGGGATTTTGACACTTATTTCTCAGGTGACTCAGTTTGCCAGCTCCAATTCTGAAGCGAGGAGGCTGGTGCAGGAGGGAGGCGTGACTTTCAACGGCGAAAAAGTGACCGATCCTCAAGCGGTAGTAAAAATAACCAGTGATCCGCAGATCCTCAAGGTCGGAAAACGGAAGTTTGGGCGGATTGTGAAGTAGTTTTAGTTAGAAGGAGGAGAAAGTTCGGCGATCCTTGTTTCTATTAAGTTAGTGAACTCTCTGATGGTTTTTCGAGCTTTTTGGGGAGAAGTGGAGTCGGAACTTGTAAAAGAATTTGGAATTTCGATGCCTCCTATTCGATCTCTAATTGCCTCCATTTGTGCTCGTGTCAGATTTTGAGTTGTTGGGTGCAGGTTTAGTAATCCTATGGCGTGGTTGCAATGATGAGTAAAACCATCTTTGTCCCCTGGGTCGAGCATTTTTCTCAGATGGTTAAATACGCAGGTCAAAATTTCGTCTTGTGTATGTTGTGGAGATTTATCCATTTTCATAGTAATTTTTAAATCTAAATTTAATAATTTGTCTACCTTTGTTTTTTGACTTTGATCCTTTCAGAAGTAAAAAAGGATAAATTTAAAAGATGGATAAACCACTTTTGGGATCGAATTTGAGAAATACACCTCATGTTTCAGATGCAGCGGTGATGGAGCGTGTAGGTACTTTTGCAACGAGTTTTTTTCCTGCTTTTTTTCGGTACCGAGATGCACCTGAAGAAGAAAAACCTAGATTTTATACAGTCATGGTCGAATCAGCTGCTAGGTTGTGTGCAAGAAAGGGAGAAGAAATCCCCCCACAACATCCGAAATTTAAATCCTATTTAATCGCTTTCTTTAAAAGAAATTGGCCTGATCGGTTTGAAAAAGAAGAACAAAAAGCAGATTTGGATGATTTTTTGGAAATTTTTTGTGATGAAGTAGCCACTGCTTTTAATCAATTTCCTAGAAGTGAAGAAGTGGGAAAGGGAGAAGAAGAAGCGAGAAGAAAAGTAGGGGGGGTGGTGTGGGGAGGAAGCTGATTTTTATAGGTGGTTTTGATTTTTAAATGAAAAAAGCCAATAGTATTTGACTTTTTATTTTTTATATTGTATAATTAGAAGATTTTTAAGTTTTACAAAATGAAAAATCAAGAAACCGGCCTCGGAAAAAAATTCTGCCAGTGTGTAAAACAATGTAAAAAGTTTTGCAATCTGGAGATAGATTCAAAAAGCCTCGTGGGAGTGCTCGTGGCTTGCTCTGCTGTGGGGGGAATGCTTTTTTCTGATCTGGCTGTGGAGCTCAAGGCAGACGTCTTGAATGCTTCCAAAAAAGTAGCCCCCTGGGAGGTGGTAGTGAAAGAAGAAATTGTTCAAGCGGATGAGGAAGAACTCAAACTTTCTAGCCCAAAACCGCTCAAAGAAGAATTGTCAGATACCGGACCTGGATTTTGGTACGTCTTTTAGAGTTAAAAAACCCCTCTTTAATGGCTTCTTCCTTAGTATCTCCCCTTGTCAGGGGAGAAGGGGGAGCTCAGGGGAGAAGAAGGGAGCGTAAAATTGTTTGATTTTTGACTGATTTTCAAGTATAATTCTCTGATTTGTTTTTAACTATAAAAAATGAACTTTATTCAATATATTCCTTTCCTAAAAAAGCGGAAAAAAGTGTTTCCGTGGAAACAAGTGCTGGGGATTGCATTTCTGGTTGTTCTCGGAGCTATCATTGCGATTACCTCTCCAGATCTCCTCAAAAATCTCAAAACTTCCAGTTTTACTGAAATTGAGCGGCAGTTTTGTGAAGAAGGTGGGGGCAAATGGGTAGGAGATAGTATTATGGGAGAATGCCTAAATTCAACTGACAACTAGCAACTAACAGCAATCAGTTGAAAATTAATTTTTAATTAAGATGAAAAATCTAAAAACCCGGCTTCGGAACTTCAAAAAGAAGTATCTGCACAAAGATACGGCAGAAATCGCCGTATTGGTAGGGCTTTTGGTTGGATCAGCGGGATTTGTTTTTCCGGAGATGGCAGATTATCTCAAAGCTTCCTTGCTTGAGGCACCAGAAGAAGTGGCAGAAGAACCACAAGAAGTAGCTCTGATGCCAGAGATCAAAGAGTTTTTTCATCTCGATGATGACGAAGTGGTGGAGTTGCCGAGTACTGGGCCAAAAACACAATGATTGAATAAAAAAATTATTCAAACGAAAAAGGACCTTTTTCGTTATTATTTATTGCCCTTAAAACGAGAGGATTGAATTTTGGGAATTGAGGAAGTTGTGTTTTATTACCAGAAGTAGGTACCTGAATCCAATCATAATTCGCTTCCACTGGTGTGGTTTGGTTTCTAAAGAAATCTGGCGTCCTTAAAACTTTCATTTTACTTAAAATAATATGGGTTATTTGTTTTTTTGACTGAAAATTAAGATAATTCTTGTGACCTCTTGATACCTATATTTACTAATTTGTCAAATATTTCATTATTTTTCGGATCTTCCAGCACTTCGATCGCGGCTTCCGTAACGCCTCCGGGAGAGGTGATTTGTCGTCTGAGCTCGGCCAGGGTGAGATCGGAGTTTTTTACCATTTCGGCAGCTCCGATGAGGGTTTGGCACATCATTTGATTGGATTGTTCGGCAGAATATCCATTTTTCTCCGCAATCCGAGACAATTGCCCTGCCAGGTAGAGGAAATAGGCTGGTCCGCTGCCACAGAGGGTGGTGTAGCTGTCCATGTCGGATTCTTTCGCTAGTTCGATGGTTTGTCCACCAGAGTTGAAGATGGAGGTGACGAAGTCTTTTTCTTCACTTGTGAAATTTACATCATCCGGAAAGTAAACTCCGGCCATGCCGTAGCCGTAGAGCAAGGGAATATTGGGCATGACGCGGACGACTCGGCTCCCTGGGAAGGCGTTTGTGATTTTTTCCACTTTTGATCCGGCGAGGATGGAGATCAGGACTTTGTTTTTGGCATCAAACTTGGGGATGTCGGTGAGTGCTTGTGGTTTGAAAGCGAGAAGCACAAACTCACAATTTTCGAGTTCTGTGGGATCGGTGCTGGTGTGGATATCGAGTTCATCTTTGAGTTTTTGGCATTTGGATTCTTCTCGTTCGATCACGAGGATTTCATTGTTTGAACAAATTTTTTGTGCAATAATACTTCGGAGGATAGCCCCTCCCATATTCCCACATCCATAAAATCCAATTTTCATTTTTAGTAAGTTATTAGGAATGATTTTATCATACCCCCTCTCGCTCCCCCGGCAAGGGGGAGAACTTGAATTATGTTTTCACCTGTCCATTGCTTTGCAGGAGCAGATTTGAAATCTGCTTCGAGGTGGTTCAGTAGTGCACAACTGAAATTTTTTGGTTCAATTTACAAAATTGAACCTGCGGAGTTTTCAGAGTTTCCCAAAAGATTTAGAACTTGTTGGGTTATTCCTGTTTGTTCTTGGTCAATAGATACTACTGGCAAACGGTCAGCACAGCCTAGTTTTTCACAAGCGGTATAAAGTGCGTGATAAAGTCTTTCATCCATTCTTGTACTTAATTGTTTAATTAGTGGAGGTAGTTGAGGGGAATCTACTGAAAAACCTTGTACTCCTTGAGATACTAGTTTTGCGATTTCAGCAATGTTATTTGCTTTTTCTACTTCTCTGTCTTCAGAAGTAGATGGATATCCCATTGTCGCGATAAAATGATATGTATCATCTAAATCAAAGAGATGGTGTTCCATAAGTGCATCTAAATCGTTAGGCGGTGGCAGTATTTCATTCATTTCGATTAAAAATTAATTCATAAATTTGTTAATTGCAAGATGGGTTTAAGTTCTAATTTGACCATCTCCTTTTACTACCCATTTCTCACAGACGAGCTTTTCTAGAGCAAAAGGGCCTCGGGCGTGCAGTTTTTGCGTTGAAATTCCGATTTCCGCTCCCAGTCCGAAGCAACCTCCATCAGAGAAGTAGGTCGAAGCATTTGCATACACCGCGGCAGCATCCACTTTTCTCAAAAATTGATCACAAACATCCTGATCATCGGCGATGATCGCTTCTGAGTGTCGAGAAGAGTATTTTTCGATATGATCGAGGGCTTCTTCCAGATTTTTTACCACCTTCACGGAGCATTTGAGATCCAGATATTCTCGTCCGAAGTCTTCGTCTTTTGCTTTCTGCAGGTGTGGATAGCTATCTTTCAGAATTGCAAAAGCAGATTCATCAGCAAAGATTTCTACTTCGTGTGCAGCGAGCTTTTCCGCAATCTTTGGGAGCAAATCTTTTGCTACCTCCTCATCGATCAAGAGCGTGTCCATTGCATTGCAGACGGATGGTCGCTGGGTTTTGGTATTTTCGACAATGTTTACCGCTTTTTCAGGATCGGCAGAGGTATGCACGTAGGTGTGGCAGACGCCGGCACCGGTTTCAATTACCGGGACGAGAGAGTTTTCTCTCACAAATTTGATCAACCCCGCTCCTCCTCGAGGGATGAGGAGATCCACATATTTATCGGCTCTGAGCAATTCCCCGACCACTTCTCGGTCGGGAGGGAGGAGTTGGACGCCTTCTGGGGGCAGATTTTCTGATTCGAGGGTGTTTTGGATCACTTTCACAATCGCTTTGTTTGATTCGATGGCATCTTTGCTGCCCTTGAGTAGCATCACATTCCCAGATCTCAGGCCCAGGACGGCCGCGTCAAGCGTGACGTTTGGTCGGGATTCATAGATCATGCCGATGATGCCGAGCGGGGTGGTGATTTTTTTGAGATCCAGGCCGTTGTCGAGGGTTCGCTCTAGCACGATGTGACCGCTGGGATCGGAGAGTTCGGCGATGTCTTTGGCTTGTTGGACCATATTTTGGATCCTTTCCGGAGTGAGGGTGAGCCGGTCTCGGATAGAATCTTCTCCGGTGAAGTTTTCAACGTCTTTTTGGTTGGCGGCCAGGATTTCTTCTTGATGATTTAAAACTTCTTGAGCAATTTTTTTGATCAATGATTTGCGTTCCTCATCAGATAATTGGCTGATGGTGCGTTTGGCTTTTTGAGCGGCAGTGAAATATTTTTGAAGCATTTTTTAATAAGCTAAAAGTTAAAAGTCGGAAGGAAAAAGTTAAGATCTATCCAATAAAACTCTTTTTATTTCGACTTGGGTGAATCCCATTGTTTCTAATATTTTTTTTGTTTTTTTATTTCTACACCAAATTCTTTCGGCTTCTCTTAAATCTATTTGAGGAGTTACTAGTTGTCCAGCAACTTCGCCTCTCTTAATTTTTCTGAGCCACTTTGATTTTGGCCAGGAAGGTTTTGTTACCAATCTTCTTTCATAATCACTAATTTCTCCCCAGTGAATTCCATTTAGGATTATATGCCAATTCATATAATCAGTAAAAACTCCGTCCATTTCTGAAAAAGAAAATAAAACATGATTTGGAAATTCTCCTTTTTTTCGATATTTACCACTTGATTTCCCATCACGAAACCAGCTAGAAGTTCTCACTCTCCAGTTATCATCATATCCGGTTATACGAAAATCATCATCAGTATTTCCAACTGCCAAAAATAAAGGGTAAAACCCTGTTTCATTTTCTAACCATCGATAAGCATCAATATAATCTTCGTCACTATGTTTTGGGTTTGGACAGATGATTCCGTGTGACACTTTTTCTAGTGGTATACAATGATGAAAGAGAGGTTCTGGGGATTTTTTTAATTTCATTTGGCTAATTGATTACTAATTCATCCGTGTGGATTAGCTCCTGACCTTCTTTTGAGGAAAGAAGTTTGATTTCTTCAATCCCGATATGGGCACGGCCGATGGCGAGTGGGGTTTCATGCCCTTCGCAGAAGACCTCGAGGAGGTCGCCTTTTTTGAATTCTCCGAGTACTTCTTTCACTCCCACGAGTAGGAGGCTTTTTCTCTGTTTCACAGCTTTTGCAGCACCGTCGTCAATGATCACTTTCCCGGCAATTTTTCCACCCATGCTGATCCATCGTCGGTGGGCATTGAGGTTGCAGCACTTTGGTTTGCAGACGGTTCCGGTCTCATGTCTGTGTGCACGGAGGAGATTACCGTCTTTTTTAGCATCAAAAAGGATCACTTCACAGCCCATTTCGGCGACTTTTTTGGCACACTGGATTTTGCTGGACATCCCACCTCGGCCAAGATCTGATTTTTCGTTGGTAATGTGAGACAGGATGTCTTCTGAGAAGTCATCGATTTCTGCAATCACTTTCCCATTTTTATCCAGTAGACCTTCCACCGTAGTCCCGAGGAGGAGTTGAGCGGCGGAGAAACCACAGGCGATCATGCTGGCGAGTTCGTCGTTGTCAGAGAAACGAATCTCGTAGTCACAAACGACATCGTTTTCATTGGCGACCGGGATGGCACCGGCTGACCAGAGCATCTGAAAAGTTTCCGACAGCTGCAAAAAGCTTTCTCGATTGGCAAAGTGGTGTTTTTCGCAGAGGGTTTGGGCGACGGGGATATCACTATTTTTGGAAAAAAGTGTTTGGTAGTGGTGCATCAGAAGTGGATTTCCGATGGCGGCAGCGGCTTTTTGTTGAGAGGTTTTTTTGGCGTAGTGGGGGATGTAGCTTTTTCCGCAGCCGACGGCTCCGGAGGAGACGAGGACGATCCGAAATTTTTTATGCAGTTCGATGATTTGCTTTACGATTTCTTCCAAAATATGAGGCTGCAAAAACCCCTTCTCGTCGGTGATGGCGAAGGTTCCGAGTTTGATGACGATTAATGGTTTGTTTAGCATTGAATTTTAAGAAGTCAAAAGGCAAAAGTTAAAAGTAGTATCAAGTATCCACCTACGTTGTTTTTTAAAATATTCTCAAACTACGACGGACAGGTCAAGTAGTAAGTATCCGAATCATGAAATTAAAATTGTGCTTAAACAAAGGTAGTAGCACAAAATACAGTCGTGTTTTTTGCGGCTTCATCCCCCTGCATTTGGATTGCATGTAATTACATATTTCGGAGGACAGACGAAGGGAGATCCTAATCCCGATTTATCGGGAGAAGGTGAGCCCCCGGGAAAAGCCACTTTAAATGCGAAGATCTATCTTTTTAGCAAGAAAAAATATTTTGCTTGTCGGCCGTAGTCTGTAAACATGGCTTAAAAGATACGAAGGCTGAAGCATTTTTAGCACAATCTCTGCTTTTTCTCTTTCTTTCGCTAAAAACTAATTTCGTGATTCGGGTAATTTATATACAGCTACGTAGAATGGGGTCGGGAAAGTTGGAGGCGGCCCCGATTTTACTCGGGGTGCCTCGGACGTTTCCTCTGTTCAAGTTATAGCCCGACAACATGGGCAATTGGGGTTGATTTGGCAGACCCCCCTGATTAACAGGTGTTTATGTCTCCAGAAACAGATGGCCAGGCCGATGAGAGCCCAAATTCCACAGCTTTGGAAGATGGCTGCCAACAAGGCGGGGTTACTCGCTAGGACTCCATACTCCCACCACAAGAGTGAGGTATAAAAGCCCCGCTGAAAGTAAAACGCTGCGAAGAAAAGTATCATCGGAAGGATGAATTTCCACAGGCGTTTTGGTTTTTTGTTTGGTGTTTGATGGTTGCCCATCAGATCCCCCTACGTTATGGGTTAGAACAGAGGCGTTGGGCTACCGGAGTGACTTCTGACGGCCAGTACGGTGACCACTGATGGAAGTCTATACTTCTTCCAAAAGTTAGGTCAATAAGTTTCTAAAAATTAAATTTAAATATTTGAAAAATCGTCAAATTTTTTTAAACTACTCTTATAACTTTTAATTTTGTAGTTTTAAATTTTTAACTTTTTAACTTTTGTTTTTTTATTTCCCGATTTCATCGGGACCGGGTAATGAATTATCCGGTTAACGAGTACAGGGAGGATACTTAATTCGTAATTTTAAACTAAAATCATGTCCGGACACTCCAAATGGCACTCGATCAGACACAAAAAAGCTCTCACGGATGCAAAGCGGGGAAAAGTGTTGAATAAACATTCCAAAATCATTCTCGTCGTGGGGAGAGACAATCCTAACCCGGATAACAATCCTACTCTGCGTGCGGCGATCGAAAATGCCAAAGCAGATTCGGTGCCGAGAGACAATATTGATCGGCTGCTCAAGAAACTTTCTGGAGCGGACAAAGATGCGGCGGCATTATCCGAACAAGTATACGAAGGATTTGGGCCGGACGGAGTGCCTTTTATCGTTACGGCAATCACTGACAACATCAATCGTACTTTCCCGGCGGTGAAAACCGCTTTCAATAAGAATGGGGGGAATCTTGGATCTTCTGGATCGGTCATGTTTATGTTCGACCACCCCGGAGTGATTACGATCAAAAATGGAGGGAAAAGCGAGGAGGAACTCTTCGAACTCGCAGTAGAATGCGGAGCCGAAGATTTAGATTTTGATGAAGAAGAATCAGAAATGGTGACGAACTTTGCTGATCTGGCAAAAGTTCAGAATACGTTGAAAGAAAAAGGCGTCGAAGTGGTGCGAGCAGAGCCGCAGTATCGAGCAAAAGATCCCAAAATGCTGGATGAGTCAGAAGTAGAAAAAATGGAGAATTTCATCGAAGCGATCGAGGAAGTGGAAGATGTGGATGAGGTGTTTGGGGGATTTGATGTTAAGTAAAAGGTTGTAGGTGGGAGGTTGTCCGGCCTTCGTATCCCGACTCGTCGGGAGGAGTAGGCTAAGTTGTAGGGCAAAAATTTACAACTGGGTTTTTTGTCTTTATAATCCCTACAACCTATAACCTACAACTTCCCACTTTTTAAAACATAATTTAAAAATCATGGACTTAATTGGACAATTTGCCATCTTCGTTATCGCGACCTATGGACTTGTGAAGTCTGCGGACTATTTCATCACCGGCGTGGAAAAGCTTGGGATTTGCTGGAAACTCCCGCACTTCATCACCGGAGTGATGGTGATGGCGATAGGGACGAGTTTGCCGGAGTTTGCGACCTCGATGGCTTCTGTGCTCAAGGGAGAATCAGACATGTTGGCGGGGAATGTCCTGGGGACGGTGATTGCTAATATTTTTCTCGGACTAGGGCTGGTAGCGGTACTCACTCGCTCAAATATCAAATTCAAACAGGATGTGTTTCAGGTACACTTTCCGATTTTCATTCTTTCCATCGTGCTGACGGTGCTGACGATTTGGGATGGCAAAATTACTAATATTGAAGGGATTTTCTTTTTGGGGGTAATGGCTGCTTATTTGTGGTTTCTTTTTTCTGCAGACAAAGAGGATCATCCGAAAGAGTTGAAATTTAAATGGCGTTTTCTTCTGATTCCGGCCGTAAGTTTGGTGGGATTGGCGATTTCTTCGGAATTTGTGGTTCGTTCCATTATTAATCTGGCGGGACTTTTGGGACTGGCGAAGACCGCACTTTCTGCGACTTTGGTAGCGGTGGGGACGAGTCTGCCGGAAATTATGGTAGGATTTACGATGATTCGGAAGAAACTCTTCGATATGATGGTGGGAAATGTCCTGGGATCGAATATTTTTGATATTTTATTAATTTTTGGAGCGGGAAGTTTGGTTGGTGGGGGATTGCTTGTTTCTGATCTAACTCTCAAGATTCTCGTGCCCTTCATGGTGGCGACGCTCTTTATCTACTGGGCGATCTCCAAGGACAAAGAAATCACGCGGCAGGAGGGGCTGGCGATGACATTTCTGTATATTTTGTTTATTGGGAAGTTGTATGGAATAATCTGAATGCGGATTTCGGAATTTGGAATGCGGAAGTAGAAATTAAATGAATTTAAAGGCAGGAGCAATTTTGTAAATTGCTTTGAAATGTTTAGAGTGTGCACTCTCAAAAAGTTTCAGATGGGATATCAACCTTCGCCAAGGCTTCGGCAGACAAGTCGACAGACAGGACATATTCCGTTCAGTCGAAATTTAAATACAAAACGTTTCGGACGGGGTTAGTTTTTTTGTGTTGAGAATGGCAAACCCCGTCCAGCTTATATTTAGACTTCCCAATTTTAGATTTTGGCGTTAATTTTTCACTTCCCAAACCCCTGCCAATAATCAATCTCGAGATCCTGCTCTGGATTCTCCACCATCGGAAAGTCAAGATTTTGGAGTTTTTCATTCGCGTCTTTCAACTCTGCCAGAACCTGTGCTCGATCTTCATCGGTGATCTCCAGACTCTCTTGTACCAGATTCCCTCGAGTATCAGGAGTGAGAAATTCCAACACAAAGTTGTCAGCTTTCCAGCCAAGATTGTCCACATTCCGGGCGAGTAGATCGTAGAATACCAATTGTCGCCAGAGGCGTTTGCCGTGTTCGATTTTTTTGGGTTTGCCCGTTTTGTAGTCAATGAAAGTGGCTTTTGCTCTAGGGGAATGAATTCCCCTGTTAAGGGGAGTAGGAGAGGTGATGGCGAGCTCGGAGGAGTGAGTTGCTTCGTTTAGAGAATCGGGGGAAGAGAACTCGATTTTATCTATTTTTCCTGTGACGGGAATGCCGTCAATTTTGATTCCAAATTTCCGGAAGTTGAACTCTAGTTCCGCATTCGAGTGAAATTCTGCTTTCCGCACTTCGAAATAATTGCCCAGGAGTTCTTTTCCGTGATGCAGGGCATTTTCGTATTCTACGGAGGTGAGGTTTTGCTTTTTGAGAGACACCTCAAATTGTTCGAGCAGATACAATTTATCAGGCAATTTTTCCGTCGATTTGAACTGCTCAAAAAAGTGCTGGAGTGCTTCATGCGTAGCGGATCCAAATCCGAGAAATTTATTCTTCGGTGTGGGAATGCGGAGGAGGTTGAGATAGAGAAATTTCCGCGGGCAATCAATGAAGTTTTGTAAACTGGTTGCCGACCAGATGTAGTTTTCCGCAAGCTTTTTTAGAATCGCTTTTTCATCATTCGTCAGTTGGGGTGTTTCCGGTGTGCTGAAGAAAACGGGGAGTAATTCTTGGGCTTTTGCATGCAGCGTTTCTGTTTTCAGCTCATCACATAGATCGTCTGGGATCTCATGCCAGAATTGCGAAGGAGCTCGATCTCGTCCAGAAAAGTCTTTCTCTGCGTAGGAGAGTACAATTTTCTTTTTTGCCCGCGTCAGTGCTACAAAAAAGAGTCGCCTTTCATCTTCATTTACATCGTGATCCTGGACAAAGAGTTCGGGGAGGGGGAGTCCTGTTTTTTTTCTCGGATTACCCCAGGTTTTATCCAGAAGTCCGGGAAGGAACACTATTTCAAATTCTTGTCCTTTTGATTTGTGGGCAGTCATGATTTGTACGGCGTGATTGTCGGTAGGAGTGGGATCGGGGAAGATGGGGATATTGAGTTCTTGGTGGAGATCGATTTTTTTTAGCACCTCTGGCAGGTTCGAGCTCGAGCTCGAACCCACAGGGGGGAGGGATGATTTTTCGATCCATTCGATGAACTTACGAATTTTGAGGAGGTCGGGGATGCGGGTGGGGTTGTCTTCTTTTCCGAGGTGTTTAGCCATCCCGGACCGATGAAATAATCGTTCCGCCAAAATATGGGGGGGGAGATGATGGAGTTCTTTATTGGCTTGGACGAAGAGTTTGTGTACATTTTGAATGTCGGGACAATCCCCTCTGTCCTTCGACAAGCTCAGGACATCTCCCCTTGAATCAAGGGGAGAGAAGAGGACTTTCGAGAGTCTTTTTCTTCCGCCTTCGGTAGCGATCGATAGTTCGTACAGTTCGTGTGCAGAAATGTCGAAGAAGGGGGCGTGCAAGAGCTCATAAAATTCGTGATCCAGTGTGGGATTATCAAAAATTTTCAACATTTGGATCAAGAATTTTACATTTTGATCCTCAAAGATGTTTTCAGCGATCTTGGTTGCCACGGGGATTTTGAATTTTTGCAGGTGTTCGGTGATTTCTTTTACCTCTTTATTTTCCCGCACCAGGATGGCGATTTCTGCCGGTTTGGTGCTGGATTTGATCTCAGATTGTATTTTCTCTGCGAGGAAAATGAGCTCCGAGAATCGAGCTGGAAAGGTGGCTTTTTCTATTTTTCCTTCGAACTTCTGATTGTCTCCTGCGGCGTGGAGCATTTTTTCATGATCGATTCGTTCGAGATTTTTCCCAACACTTGCGAAGGCTCCATCCAGGACTTTTTGTGCAGAGCGGTAGTTTTGTGTGAGCGAGATCATTTCTGTTTTCGGGAAATGTTTCCGAAATTCCAAGATATTCTCCAGACTTGCTCCTTGAAACCGATAAATCGACTGATCGTCATCTCCCACCGCAAAAAGATTGGGATCCTCAAAAAAATCGGTCAGGTGCCAAATAATTTGATTTTGAGCCGAGTTGGTATCCTGGTATTCGTCCACCAGGATGAACTGAAATTTTTCTTGGAGATCTGATTTGAGTCCCTGATCTTTTGCAATTTTCTCCACCACCCAGCGGATCTGATCGTCAAAATCATAAAACCCTTGTGAATAAAATTCTTGTTCATAGGCTTTCCAGATCTCGACCAATTCATACATTTTTTCTATTTTTCCATCGATCTTTTCTCGCGTGGATGGTTTAAATTCTCCCTTCTTGCCGTATTTGGTATCTTTTTGGTAAAAATTACCGGGATCGGAATCGAGCCGTTCTTTTTCTTTGGGAATCAGTTCTTCCTTCAACTGATCTGGGGTGATATTCTCCCGTTTGAGATGAGAGATGGCCGAAAGAAAAGACCTCTGCCAGAGATAGTTATCGTTGAAAGGTTTCAAAACTTTCCAATGGGTACTGTCGATCACTTTTCGAAAGGTTAGTGCTTTGTCGAGGTCGTCGGCGATGGTGAGTTCATTATTATTCCTACTCAAAACCCCTCTGCCCTTCGGGCATCTCCCCTTGTCAGGGGAGAAAAATAGGTCAGGGTAATTCTGGATTACCTTTTCACAAAAAGCATGGAAGGTCACGATTTGCACTTTGTAGGCAAGGGGACCGATCCACTTTTGCAATCTATTTCGCATCTCTACACTGGCACTGTCCGTGAAAGTGAGACAGAGAATGTTCTCCGGATTGGTATCCGTTTCGCTCAAAATATTCGCAATTCTCGCGGTGAGCATCTGCGTTTTTCCTGTCCCAGGACCGGCGATTACCAGCACGGAACCGAATATTTTTTCTACCGCCTGGCGTTGGGCCGTATTGAGGTTTTTGAGGAAATCTTTATCGTGTGTCATATGAGATGGAGTATCATCATTTTTACACTTTTTTTCGCGGGATGCGAATTTTTATCGAATAATTATATCGAAGGCGAGAATTCGAATTCTCGCCTGCCGGAAGGGAAGGTGACGATAGGGAATCAAACTTTCCAAGTAGAAATTGCCAATACGCCCAGAGCACGAAGGCAGGGACTTATGTTTCGCCAAGAATTAGAAGCAGGGCATGGGATGCTTTTTCCGCTCGAAAAAGAAAGAATCGCGGGGTTTTGGATGAAAAATACCTTTATTCCGTTGGATATCATCTGGATTTCTGCGGACAAAAAAGTGGTGGAAGTAAAAACACTCCCGCCCTGCAATATCCCGGTGTGTCCGGTCTACAAGCCTGAGCATCAGGCCAAATATGTGCTGGAGGTTAATGCGGATGAGTTCCAGGGAGGGGTGGGGGATAGTGTGGAGATAGAGGATTAGGCAGCTTGTTTTTCAATAATCAGCCCTGGAAATTCCTCCAAAAGGATTTGGGCTTCATCACTATTGGCAGGCACAGGTATTTTATTTTGTTCCGCATAAAAAAGCATATCGTGAAGATCTATTGTGACAGCGGAGTCGTACTTGGCAAGAATTGGTACTGCAAACTCTGGACTTTCATTTTCCTCTTCCCAACGATTCAATAAAAAATCGATTAGATCCACTTCTATTCCAGCATGAGGATCTTTTGTTTTTATTCCCAACAGGTCTGAAGGGGTTGTGTTTCGATCTTCCAAATATTCCACGGATAATCCAAATTGTTCTACTGCTGTTAGAGCTTGATCTTTTGCCCTTCCTGAAAATGGGGTTTTGTTATTTGCCCGTCTGACAGTGGCCAAAAGGCGAAGTGCTAAGTATTTTTTTAATCTGGTGTCCAAAACGGCTCGTAGTTTGGCATAAATTTTTTCTTTGGAGCCATTTCCATTTTCAGAAATATTTATTTTTGAATCTCGCAAAACCAATTCAATTTCTCCTTCGTCTTTTGCTTTTTGTAGAAGATCTCGCCATCCCATATTAGGAATTCTACCGCAGTAGGTCCCTGCTTCATTGTATTGAGCGATTCTTCCGCTTTTTTTGGAAATGTTTTCGATGCCTGCCCGCACCAGATTTATCCTTCTTTCTTTAGCCTTTGGGGAGTCTTCTTGTCCTTCAGCTTTTTCTGCTTCTACTCTTGGTTTGAAATGTCCGGTTTTATGGGCCAACTCAATAATTGCCTGGAAAATTCCAATTCCCATATTCTTTGCTTCTTTTTGCCAATGTGGTGGAATTTGACTTTCGTTATTCAGTCTAACTTCTAGATGTTCACCAATGTTTTTGACCGTACCTGAAATCTTTTTTTCACTTGAGGGAGCGAAATCAAATTGAATACTTTTGATAGGGCCTTTTTTCAATTCTGGAGATACTTGGAAGGTGATACCAGCATTTTGGCATTCTGTTTGTAGTTTTGACAGCTCTTCGGAGAAACCTCTCATCGGAGTCTGCCAAACCAGATTCCACCAGTAATCTTTTTTGTTTTCGGTATTTTGCATCCACTCTCCCAGATATTTGTTGTACACTCGTCGGGCTTGTCGGAAACGAGCAAGAAGTTCTGGACAACTTGTTTCCCATTCTCGGATTTCTGTTTGGACACCTGCTTCTGCTTGTTTTTTCTCTTCTTCCGCCTGAATGGCCTGTGCAATTTGAGTTAGTTTTTGACGTAATTTGTGGTCTTTTATGGCGGGAATTATTTGATCATTTTTTATTTCAAAAACCCCTGTTAGTTGCCCTTCAGCGATTTCTGCTAGTTCCAAAATCTCTGGTTCAAGTTGAAAAGAAGTAGTAGCTCTAGAAACAACTGCATCAGTTATGGTTTCCAAAAGACCGTGGTCTGATTCAAAAAGTTCAATCGCGGAGAAAAGATGTTCTTCAGCAGCAGAAGTTCTAGATTCTTTTTCTGGAGTGATAGAAGAATTTGTGGGTGATGTGGAAGGATTATTACTACCATTATTTTTTTTATCACTGGCATTAGGTTTAGGAGATCTTGGTGCTTTTGGGATGAAGACAGAAAGTTCAGTAGCAGTAGCTGGATAAAGATCTGCTGGGGCACTTTTTTCTGGAGCAAAGCGGAATATTGTTTTTTGGGACCCAGGTCTCATCCCCAGATCTCGAAGCTGAGCTTCACTGAAAGCAAAACTTCCTTCATCGTCTATACTTACCGCTACTTCTTGCCAGTCTCCACGACCTATTTTTATCCATAAACCAACGTTTTCTCTTTCAGCTCGTGCTGCTGACAAGTTTGTGATCCGAAAAGCATTTTGTCCCTCTCCTGCTTCGACTAGGGGTCTCATAAACGGATCTGGCTTTTCTGAAAGAAGTGGAGAGAGGACAGGTCTGGGAGGAGGGGGCGTTTTTTTCTTTCCATTTCCATGATTATTTCTAATTCCATTTCCATTTTTTTTTGTTTCATTTCTGTGAAGTTCAGACAGAGGTGCTTGAGCCAAAAATGGTCGTAATTGGTCGGGTACATTTTCCATGCCATCCCAAAAATTCAAGAAAGCACTTCTAGTAGCTGATCCAGGATGGCCGAGGAGTGATTTATATTTTTCACACCAGAGTTTCCAGAGTGATAACAATTCCTCTTGTTTGAAATTGTTTTTTAAAGGTATAAGACAAAATTGTTCCCTATAGAGGAGATCAGAAATAGTACCAATAGCTTCCTGTTTTTTGCTTTCTTGATGGTTTTTTGCTGTTTTAGATTTTGGATTTTTAGCCAGAACTTTGACAATTGATGATAGGGATTGATAAGTGGTAAAAATTGCGAGATTTTCATCATTTTTCGAAATATTTGTTTTCATGGTCCATTCCTCCCCCTCCCTTTCAAAGTGTTGAAAAAGCGTGTTTATATTTATAAAAAGGGATTCTAATGCTTCGTTTTTGTCAGGAAAATCTGAAGGTAAATAAAAAAAGACAAGTGCAAATTGTTCCAAGTTGTGATCTAAAAGATCTATTATTTCATGTCTTTGAAGGATTCTTGGAAGGTCCTCATGAGGAGCATAAAGAATTTCTACATTTGCGGCGGTTGCTTTTTTTATTAAATCAAACTTTTCCACAGCCTCTTCAGCTTTTCCTTGATTTTTCCGGAAGTTTCCCCAGTTTATTTTTAATTCTTCAGAGAGGCGGTGAAGAGGGTTTTCAGTGGCTGATTCAGTGATATCTCTTGTCCTATTTTGTGTAGCACTAGCCAAAGAGCTGGTTCTTCTCCTTCCATCATTTAAGCTCTTCAATAAATCACTAACAGCTTTTGGTTTTTTTGTTGCACCTTTCCACATGGATTTGATGCTATCTTGCAAAATATCAACTTCGTGGATTCGTTTTTTGTGTTGGTTTATAAAAGCAGTCCAAGCCTGGAAATAATTTGAGGTTGTAAGAATATCTTTCACTGGAAATGCTGCCCCTATTTTTTCTCGAAAAAGCCAAAAGGGAATGGTTTGTGCCAAATATTCAATTAATTCTTCATCTCCGGCTTTATTGGTTCCGAGTAAAAATAAAAAACGAAAATCTTGGAAAGGGTCTCTCGTGATTTGTTTGACTCCTTCTTGTTGGACGATAGTTCTTATTTCATTCATCCTTGCTTTATGAGGTTTTGGAATTTTACGAGGAGTCAAAATTCTATTACCGACCTTTAATTCTGTTTTTTGAGGAAGGTCAGCAGTAGTAAAAAATGGAGCGACGACGGCATTGTTTATGCAATGGTTTAAAAATTGTTCTGACAAAATTCCCCCTTTTTCTTTTTCTTGACTGATGTTTCTCAATTGTCCCTCAGAATCAAAGTAATGGAAAAAAATATTACTTCTGAGAAGATGAAAATAATCACTGGCATCTCTAAAAGTATCAGCAAAAGGTTTCGTTCCATCAGAATCTGGAAGAAATAAAAAAGCGTTTTCTAGTTTTTTTAAATTTTCAGGAACCAAAAAAAATCCTTTTTCTCCTTCCTCTGTAAATTTCGGATAAATTTTGCTGTCTGGAGCAATTTTATGGAGATTTTGATGAAAAACTGGGGACTTGGGGAAAAATTCTAGCCATTCTTGGATTGTTTCAGCTTGAGCCGCTTCGAATTCATTTAGATCTGCTTCACTTAGTCCAAATCCGACGGCTAGATCCTCAAGGCTTGGCCCCAATGTATCCACTACTCCCATTTTCATTATCGCTTTTATATTGATGTTTGACTTTTTGTCAATTCATTAATATGTATTTTTTTAAAAAACTTTTCTGATTGAAAGTTTTCTGCTACCTTCATTGTTGAAAATGACCAGGAATTTTATCCTTACCATCATTGTTTTTTTGCTCAGTGCGGCGATTTTTTACGTCACGGTGACCCAGCTGGATCCTCTCGGAGAGCAGCAGAATATCGCTTTTTTCACCTTTTTTCTTTCTGCTTTTTTTGGAATTGCTTCTTTTTTTACGCTTTTTTTCTTTTTTTTGGCCGAACTTATTTCTCGAAGAAGCCTCGGACTGAGGTATTTTTTCCCAGCTATGCGTCGGGGGGGGCTTTTGGCGACTTTGGTCGTGGTGTTGCTTTTTCTTCAGTTTTTTCGGATGTTGGGGATTCTGGAAGCGGCACTGCTCATCATTTTTTTGGTTTTATTGGAGGCGATCTTTATTTCAATGGGGAAGAGGCAGTGAGCAACGAACGACTAGCAACTAACAGTAAAAAATAAGTATTTTTGTAAAAGTTGTATCGAAAGTTTTTTAAATTTTTGGGAAACTTTCTTCTTCCAGTAGTTTTAAAAATGCCTCCGTTTTTATCGTTTTGTCTTTTTTCTCTCCGTACTTTCGAATCGTGAGGGTGTTGTTTTTGACTTCGTCATCTCCCACGATCAGAGCGTAGGGGACTTTGTGTGTTTGTGAGATTCGGATTCGCTTGGAGAGTGTTTCGGAGTTTGGGTCCAGGATTTCTACACGTCCGTGGATGTCTTTTATTTTTTTCGCCACCTCATCAGCATATTTTTCATGTTTTTCTGACACTGGGAGGATTTGTGCCTGTATCGGAGCCAGCCACACGGGGAAGGCTCCAGCAAAATGCTCAATCAAAAACCCAATCATTCGCTCATGCGTACTAAGGGGGGCTCGATGGATACAGATGGGGGTTTTTTCTTTTCCATCTTTGTCCACGTAGGTGAGACCAAATCTTGCTGGTACGGCAAAGTCCAATTGATTTGTTGCGAGCGTAAACTCTCGGCCGATAGCAGACCAGATTTGTACATCGATCTTTGGACCATAAAAAGCACCTTCATCTTCTGCTTCCACAAAAGGTACTTTGAGATTTACGAGTGCTTTTCGTACCAAATCTTCTGTCTTCACCCAGAGTTCTGGCTCATCCACATACTTTTTTCCGAGTCCATCTTTGTGGTGTTTAGACAGCCGCATTTCATATTTTTCAATCCCAAAGAGTTTGAAGTAGTAGAGGTACATTTCGATCACTTTTTGAAATTCTGATTCAAACTGTTCTTCGGTACAGTAGATGTGGGCGTCGTTCATACAGAGAGATCTCACTCGCATGAGTCCAAAAAGTGCCCCAGAATCCTCATATCGGTAGCAGTGTCCGTATTCCGCAAATCGAAGTGGTAGGTCGCGATAACTCTTGGGTGTAGCATCAAAAATCTTGTGATGGTGCGGGCAATTCATGGCTTTGAGGTAGTATTTTTCATTATCCAGTTCCATCGGAGGAAACATGTCTTCTGCGTAGTAGGGGAGATGTCCAGATTTGATATAGAGTTTCTCTTTTGCAATATGCGGGGACCGTACTCGTACGTATCCGTACTTTTCCTCCACTTCCTTTGCTAATTTTTCTAGTTGTTCCACGATCACAGCCCCTTTTGGGAGCCAGAGAGGGAGGCCTGGACCCACTTCTTCATCAAAAGTAAAGAGTTCCAGTAGCTTTCCCAATTTCCGATGATCTCGCTTCTCCGCCTCTTCGATCATTTTTTCGTACGCTGCGAGCCCTTCTTCATTTTCAAACGCCACCCCGTAGATCCGAGTAAGTTGCGGATTTTTTTCATCACCTCGCCAGTAGGCTCCGGCGAGTTTGGTCAGTTTAAAGACCCCCACCTGGCCGGTGGATTCTAGATGTGGTCCCGCACAGAGATCTCGATAAAAAGGCTTCTCTCCGTCTCCAAAGTCATAAAAAGAAAACACTTTTTCTCCGTCTTTGTGCAGATCTTCGATCAATTCCTGCTTAAAAGGGTCATTGGCAAAGATTTCTTTGGCTTTTGCATAATCCACTTCTTGTCGCACAATTGGAAAATCTTTATTCACAATCCAGCGCATCTTTTTCTCGATTTTTTTGAAGTCCTCATCCGAGACTTTCGCTTCTCCGAAGTCAAAATCCTGATAAAATCCCTCGTCCGTCCAAGGCCCGACTCCCAGTTTGATCTCCGGAAAAATCATTTTTACTGCCGCGGTCATGATGTGACTAGCGGTGTGTCGACGCCGAGTTTCGAGATCGTTCATTATTTAGGAGTTAGGGACTAGTATATGGTATATGGGGGAGTTTAAAATTTCTTCAAAAAACTCCGATTGTTTCAGAGGTAATGTACACAACTACCTCCGGACAATTATCCGGTTGTGGTAGTAGTTGTAGTAATTAGATTTTTCACGGGAGGAATTGTAAAACCTGGAATTGGAATGTCAAAGATTAATTTTTCTTTTTTCGGGTGTTTTCTTCGATATCGATAAACACCTGAAGGAAGTCTCCGATGGAGTATCCAACAGCTCCGAAGATCAAAGCCAATCCCAAACAGGCCAAAAACCCAATAAATTTATCTCCCCAGCCGTCTGCCACAAACAATTGAATAAAAGCCAAGAGAAAGAAAATTACGGCCAAAATGATACCAATCACTTTGGCAAATTGAATAACCAGTTTCAGTCCTGGGTATCGGGCGATTTCTGCCGCTTCTTCTGTGCGAGTTTTTTGAGCTTCTTGCATCGTTTTTTCGATGTCTTCTTTTTCGTTTTGGGGTGGTGTTGCTACCGTTTCTGGGGCATTTTGTGCCGGATTTTCATTCATGTTTTCTTCATTTTCTGCCATTTTTTATTTTTGTTAAAAAATACTGTTGTCATTTTAAAACAGCGATAAAAAAGATACAAACTTTTTTTAGACCGTGACTTCGGCTTTTTCCTTTTTCCTAAATCCAAAAAGCAGGAATACGAGGAAACTCATCCCGATGATTCCTCCCACGTTTATCCCAAAAAGCGTAAAAGCATTCCAAAATACTTCGATTTTGTCTTCTGCCAGTCCAATGGCTGACACTGCGAGTGGGGGAGCGAGAGAGAGTGCGATAGCTGCTCCAGAGAACCGATTATAGATTTTTTCTGAAGCGAGAGCGAGTGCGGCTACGGCTCCAGCAGCCAGGGCGATGATGATTTCTGGCCACCCTACGGTGGAATAACTAAGGAAATGCAATAGTCCGTTGTCTCCAGAGTGTGGGAAAATTGTTCCCATCAGGAAGGCAATAGCAAAAAAGATAGTAGTTCCAAAAAAGGCTCTCAGAAGAGCTTTCCAAAAAAGTGCTCTGTGTCTCGTCGTAATTCCCAGAGAAATCCCCACAAATGGGGAAACCAGGGGGGTGATGATCATCGCTCCGATCACGACGGCTTGGTTTCCACGGAGTAGTCCGAGACTCGCGATACATCCGGCCAAAAGCACAAGAAGAAGGAAAGTAGTAAGTCTCAGAATTTCTCCTTCGAATTCTTCGATCGCTTTTTCTTGGCGATAATGTTCTCGGAACCGGCTTATGAATTCAAGCATATCCCTTTATTATACCATGGAATGGCTAAAATTCAAAATTTTTTAAAATAAGCCCCCTTTCTGCTCCCCTTCATAAGGGGAGATACTAGGGAAAAAATTTTTAAGAGGGGTTTTGGGGGTTGGGGGATTTTCTTGCACAACCATAAATTGTTCTCAAAAATCCTCTTCAGTCTTCGCTCACAGAGCTTCGACCGACAGGAAATCTCCCTCTCAAGGGAGACTTTTATTGCAAAATTGTCTAGACTGCACTCATGAAAGAAATAAAGATCTACACCACCAGCTATTGCCCGTACTGTGCCGGGGCCAAGGAGCTGCTCAAGTCCAAAAATCTGGCATTTGAGGAAATTGATGTGGAAAATAATCAAAAGTTGCGTGAAGAATTATCAGAAAAGTACAATTATCGGACGGTGCCGATGATCTTCATTGATGGAGAGTTTATCGGAGGATTTAGTGATTTGCAGCAGTTGGAGGCGGAGGGGAAGTTGTAAAAAGTTTTGACTTTTGTGTTTTACACATGTAGAATGCACATATACGCCTTCGCTAAGCAATCCTAGAACAATATTTGATAAATTCCAAAAAACATCTTTCTTAAGAGTTTAGCTTCGGTGCATTGTACACACTTTTAAATTTTTAACATTAAAGAGTACATGAAAACAAGAAATTTTACTACCACCCTATCTGCCCCTGTCTTGATCTGGCTTGATGAAGTAGCAAAGAAACTAAATCAACCAAAAAATAAGATCATTGAACTAGCTCTCAAAAAGTGGCGAAAAGATTTCCTCCGGCAACAAATTAAAAATAGCTACAAAGATGCTTCACTTGATAAAGAATGGCAGGAACTAGGAAACATGGGAATTGATGATTGGAGTGATAACCTCAAAAGATGGGAAAAATAAATCAAAAAGATATTGTTATTGTAGATTTGGATCCAACATCTGGTCATGAACAATCAGGAAAAAGACCAGCCGTGATTATTTCTGGTGATGCATTTCATGTGTCTGGAATGTGTTTTGTTTGTCCCCTGAGCAGTAAAATAAAAAATTACTTCGGAGATGTGATTTTGACTCCGACAGATAAAAATGGGCTCACAGAAAAATCTGAAATACTCGTGGGGCAAATGAGAGCTGTAGATCAGAAGCGAGTTATAAAAAAGCTAGGAAAAATCACGGAAAAAGAACTTTTTGAAGTATTGAGAGGAATAAATTATTTGTGTGAGAATTTTTAGGTATAAAAAAACCGCCCCCATGCCGATGTGTTTTAGCAAAAAGCCAAGTCGAGAAGACTTGGCTTAGCTTGGGTGTTGTGTTTCATTCTTCTCTCATACGCCTTAACCAGTCTTCTTCTTCGGGAGTAAGGTAAAGCTTTTCACCACTTATTAATGCTTTAAATGGCCTACGCCATTCATGCGATCCCTCACCGCTTTGCCTTGTCTTATCAGAAACTTCTGGACGATCAACAGAGGATCGGTTTACTTTGGCTTGCGGCGGGATGAGTCGATCCAAAATTTGTTGTCTATTTAGATTAAGCCTAGATAAAGCTTGTCGTTGAAGAGCAGAAAGCTTACCATCAATCCTAAATAGAACCTCTCCGTTAGGATTTGTACATACTACCGGTTTTTGTGCTTCAACAGCACAAGTAATGTTTCCTGTTTCAGCTTGGACTGGTTGATCAGCCTTTGCTTCTGGAGCAGCCGCCATTCCTAGAGCAAAAGCAGCCGAAGCAAGTGGCAATAATTCTCGCATTTTTTTCATTTTTAAAAGGGTTAAAAAATAATAAAAATGATCGACCTGTGTTATAATATTTTTTATAAATATTGTCAAATAAAAAAGAAAGCAAAATCACAAAAAGCTTGATTTTTTAGCTTAAGTAAGCTACACTTAAAATGTTCAAAGTTTTGGACGACACTTGTTCAATTACAAATTTCAAATGACCAGCCTACGCCAAGGCTTCGGCCGACAGGCAAATTACAAATTAAAAACTCACAAGAATAAAGCCCCCTTTCTGCTCCCCTTCGTAAGGGGAGATACTATTTTAAAGCCTTTTTTAGAGGGGTTTTGGGGGTTGGGGGATTACTGATACAACCATCGGTGGTCCTCATAACCCTCTAAATCTCCCTTCAACAAGGGAGACTTTTAAACACTAAATCATGATAAAAGAAACTCTCGCTAGCTTCGGCCTCAACAAAAAAGAAATCGATACCTATCTGGCCTGTCTCGAACTCGGTCCATCAAATGCTACCGCGATATCAAACAAAAGCGGCGTGGCTCGAACTACGACCCACCACATTTGTCATCAACTCATCACGAGAGGGTTCCTCAGCTTTATCACAAAAGGCAATGTACTAATTTTTACGGCTGCACCACCAGAAAAACTACTGTATTTCATCGATCAAGAAAGAAAAAAGCTTAGCGACCGAGAAGAAGAGGTAAATCGCGTGATCGGAGAAATGAATAAAATCATGAATCCGCACTCCGTACTGCCAAAAGTGAAGTTTTTTGAAAAACAGGAAGGGATAGAACAAGCGTATGAAGAATTTATCCGAAGTTTGCCACCCAAAAGCACCGTTTCGAGTTATACCAACCTGCTGGATGATGACTTCAAAAAGAAATATCCCAACTTCCTCGAACAAGCGAAAAAAGTCAGAATTGAAAAAGAAATTTCCGTACACCTACTGACCAATGCCACAAAAAGAAGTGCCGAAAAACAAAAAAAAGACAAAGCAGAACTTCGAGAAACACGAATTCGGGCCAAAGAAAAAATAAAAGGATTTGGGGATCTATTTATTTGTGAAAATAAAATTTTACTTTGTGGATTCAAAGAAAATTCCTTTTTTGCCTGCATTATCGAAAATCAGATCATTGCTGATCTCCAGCAGAGTCTTTTTGATGGAAATTGGGAACAGGCGAAAGAAAAGTGAATTTCAAAATAAATTTGTAACAGTTTGTGAAAAAAGGTGTTTTACAAAAAGGTTTTAAAAAAAACATTGCAAACAAAAAGCACTACCAATAATTTCTAATTTTTTAGATTATGGTTTGGAACTATCGTATTTTGAAACGAGAAAAAGCCGGACAAAAAATATTTGCTCTAGTAGAATGTTTTTATGATGAAGGTGGCGAGAGTTTTGCTTATTCAGAAGATATTTTTACTGGTGAAAATAAGAAAGCTATTACCCATCAATTGGAAATGATGTTGAGAGATGTAAAAAAAGGAAAAGTTTTGGATGAAAAGAAGTTGAAAAAAACGATGAAGGAAATTTCTTTTGAAGAAGAGGGACTTTTAGGTCCCTATGAGTCAACGGATGCATTTTTTAAAGATTTGAAAGGAGATAAATATAAATAAATTTTTAGCCTATTCTTTTATGATTTTCGTACTTTCTCCATATTTTTCACCCGTTTTTGCACCAATTCATCTGTACCGATGTCCTTCCGATAAAAAACCGGGCCATCGAAGTTTCCAATCAAATCTTCACAGTGTTGATTGGCCTCTGCGAGAGAGCCCCCAATCCCCACACAGCCGATGGCTCGTGAGCCTTTGAGCAATATTTCACCATTTTCTTCGCCGACCGAGGCGTAGTACACCTTTTGGTTCGTATTTTCTTCCAAATCCGGAGAAACAGTGACCGGCACATTTTTCACCGAGTCAGTAGGGTAGCCCTCTGGACAGAGATACTTCACCACGGTGGCTTGCGGAGCAAATTCTAATTTTCCGATTTTATCAAGTTCCCCTGAGATGGCTTTTTCACAAACCGCTACGAAGTCTGTTTTCAACACCGGAAAAATGTTCAGAGCCTCCGGATCTCCAAATCGGGCATTGTACTCGATCAGTTTCACGCCCTGATTGGTCACCATAAACCCTCCGTACATCACCCCGACAAAAGGACATCCGAGCTCTGCATTGATAGCTTTCATGGTTTGCACAGTGATCTCGTGGGCTTCGTCCAGATCTTTCTGCGTAAGGAAGGGGAGCGAGTTATTTTCATCAGAAATACAGCCCATTCCTCCCGTATTTGGGCCAGTATCTCCATCAAAGGCTCTTTTGTGATCCTGGATGGCTGGCGTGTCCAGCACCGTTTTTCCATCCACGAGAGAGATAAGAGAGAATTCTTCACCCACAATTTTTTCTTCCAGTACAACCCGACCAAATTTCTCAATCGATTGTTTCGCAAAATTTTCGGCCACGTCAAAATCATCGAAATGGTCTCCAGCCACAATCACGCCTTTTCCGCCGAGCAGTCCATCGGCTTTTACCACGATTTGGCCTTCGTACTTATCGTAGAAAGCCTTTCGTCCCGTGGTATCTAGGATCTCCGTAAACACTTCGAACCCGGGAGAAGCATCAATGTGGTGCTTTTTGAGCAGATTCCGGGTGAAACTCTTAGAACTTTCAAGTTGAGCACATTTTTTGTTCGGAGCGAAGCTTTTAATTCCCAATTCCAGGAGTGCATCAGCGGCTCCAGCACCGATCGGATCATCTGGTCCAATAACAGCAAAATCAGGATTTATTTGCTGAGCATAGCTTTTCATCGCTTCCAAATCCATAATGTCCGCGACAAAAATATCTTTTGCCAGTTTTTTGATCCCTGGATTTATCGCGGAGGCAAAGTTGTAAATTTCCGGATTTTGATCAGAACGAGCGAGTGCGTCACAGATTGCGTGTTCTCGACCACCGTTTCCGACGAGGAGAATTTTTTTAGCCATTGTGTAAAGGTTGTAAGTTGTAGGTGAAAGGTTATAGGGATTTTAAATTTAAAAATCATTTTTTCACAGCATTATTATTGTTGTTAAATAGAGGGAAAAAGTAGATTTTTGCGGCTATAATCAGTAGCACTATACCAAGAGTGATTTCCCAGTTGTTTTTTACTACTTGCCAGACGTTTTCCCCGAAAATGTAACCAGTCCCTACAACTGCCGAGGCCCAAACAAAAATCCCCAAAACATTAAAAATCACAAATTTGAAAGGATGCATGTTGGCCGATCCAGCAATGATGGCGAGGACTGCTCGGACAGTGGTGAAAATTGAGCCAAAAAAGATGGTTTTTTCTCCATATTTTTCAAAAAAAACATCGGCTTTTTTTAATCTTGAATTAGGTAATAAAAATTTATGACCATGTGTTTGGAGCCACCTCCTCGCTCCGTGACGTCCCCAAAAGAAAAGAATACCGTTGCTGATAGGGGGGATAAAAATGGACATCAAAAAAAGTGTCACAAGGGGAATCTCTCCGGTGGCTCGAGCCAAAACCGCTGCAGAAAAAACAATGGTAGAAGTAGGGAAAGGAATTCCCAAATCATCAATAAAAAGGAAAAAAGCGATGGTAAAAAGTCCGTATTCGGCAATGAAGTTTTCCATTTTTCAAACAGGAGTGTAGGAAAGTTTTGTGATTTGGAAAGGAGAAAATTATTTTACCCCAAAATCTGATCGTTCATCTTCAGGATCGGCAAGTAGATCGCCAAGATCATAAATACGGCTCCTACGGCAATAAGCATCAAGATGATTGGTTCCATTATTTCTGATAGTCGTTTAATACTTCGTTCTAGTTGTTCATCGTAGAATCCAGACACTTTTTCCATCACGACATCGAGTGAGGCGGTTTTTTCACCAATCGACATCATATTCACGAGCATGGTTGGAAAAAGCTTAGGATCATCAGAGATGTTTTCGGCAATCAGGATCCCTTTCGACAGGTCATCCGCAGCGAGGAGTAATTTTTCCTGATAGGCCTGATTTTCCGCAATGTGGGCCGAAATCTTCAAACTATCCATAATTGGCACTCCCGCAGAGATAAGAAATCCAAAAATTCGAGTTACTCGGCTCAAAATCATATTTCTCATGATTCCACTGACGATCGGAGTAGAAAGCAATAGTCCGCCCCATTGTCTTTTTCCCGATTCTGTTTTTTTCCAAGAGACAAAACCAGTTACCGCTGCAATGACCGCTGGAAGTAAAATCCACCATTTGCCCAACACAAAATCACTAATAGCTAGCAATGTTCGTGTTGGCAGTGGGAGATTTGCTACTCCACCAAAAAGGTCTTCTAGTTTTGGTACTACAAATACGATTACTACACCCGCCAAAATAATCATTACGGTAATCACTACGATAGGGTAAGTCATTACGGATTTTACTTGTTCTTTCAATTTGTGCAGTCGTTCGTATTGTCCTACCAATTCTTTTAGAATTTCATTAAGTTTTCCGGACTTTTCTCCGGCTTCTACTACTGCACAAGAAGCTTCATCAAACACATCGTCGTTTCGTCTCATGGCCGTGGCAAGACTTTCTCCTGTTTCAATATGAGTTTTCATATCTTTCACGACCCGTTGTAGTTTTATGTTTTTAGTTTCTTTTTCGAGCAGCGTTAGGCCATCCAAAATAGGTAAACCAGCATTGATCATTGATCCGAGAAGCTCAAAAAACAAAAGTTTTTCTTGGGTGCTAATAGTGGAGTTGGCAATGAGCCAATCATCCATTGCCTGATAAATCCCTCGTACCGTGAGCGGAATTTGTTTTTTTTTCTTTTTCTTGGTTTTACTCCCTTCATCAGTGATGTCCAGGATCAACTCGTCTCCCGACGAGTCGGGAGCGTTTGGATCACCGGTTTGACCTGGGGGAGGAGGGAAGTACATTCAATTTTCAATAATGAGTAATTTTAGAATTTAATTCTTAATTTTTTACAAGCTTATAAATCTCTGTCATGGAGGTGGTTCCGTTTAGAGCTTTTATAATACCATCTTGTTCAAGCGTTACCATTCCTTCTTTTTGTGCAACCCTTTGCAATTCACTGGAAGGCATTTGATCAAGGATGGCTTTTTTTAATTTTGGCCCAAGAAGCATCACTTCAAATATTCCAACTCGTCCTCTGTATCCCTGACCTTCACATTCCTTACAGCCATCTTTATTTGCTTCATAGAGGATTGGATTATTAAAAATACTCATATCCAACCCCTGATAAGGTTTAAAAATGGTAAAGGCTTCTTGGATTTTTTTATTGGCATCCAGACTTGGCGGAGCTGGATTTTTACATTTTTGGCACAATTTTCTAGCCAAACGTTGGGCAATAACACAATTCACCGAAGCGGTTAACAAAAAGTCCGGCACTTTCATGTTCAAAATACGCGTAATGGTTTCTACGGCAGAATTTGTGTGGATAGTGGAGAGTACCAGATGTCCCGTCAAACTCGCCTCAACGGCCACATCGATTGTTTCTTTGTCACGGATTTCCCCCACCATGATGATATCGGGATCTTGTCGGAGTGCGGTTCTGAGACCTGTTGCAAAGCTGTAGCCAATCATGGGTTTCATCTGGCTCTGGTTCAAGCCTTCCATTTGATTTTCTACCGGATCTTCAAGTGTCAAAATGTTTATCTCCGCATCGTTCAGATAATCCATAGCCGAGTACAAACTGGTCGTTTTTCCTGATCCAGTTGGCCCAGAAGTCAAAATAATTCCATTTGGCATAGAAATGGCCTTCATGAATTCATCATAATTACTCCCTGTCAGACCTAGTTCTTCCAGTGTTAAAATCTTTTTAGATTTATCCAAAACACGCATTACAATTTTTTCTTCATTAATTGTAGGTAGAGTAGAAACACGCAGATCTACTTCTTTTTCTCCGACAAAAGTAGAAATACGTCCATCTTGAGGAATCCGTGATTCATCAATCTTAAGATTGGACATAAGTTTTACTTTTGACACCACTCCAGAATGTACATTAAGCGGATATTCTACCATTACCCGAAGCCGCCCATCTATCCGAAGTCTTATTTGGACAATGTTTTTTCGTGGCTCAATATGAATATCGGAGGCATCTTCTTCAAGTGCCAAAGCCATGGTCTCCTCCAGCATTTCTGGAATACTTCCAGAAACAACAGCATCTTTTAATTTCTTTAAAATTTCGTCTGCTTTTTTGGTCATTTTTAGATTTTAGCTAATTGAGAGAAGAATTTTACTTTTATTTGCACCTTCAAATGATCTGGGTTTTTTGATAAACGTTCTTCTGTCACAGATATAGATTCAATGTGTGCAAGCGGAAGTAGGTTGTCTTGTAAAAATTTGAAATCAGCGGTATCCAGAAGTCCTGCTTCTTTTCCCTCATCAAAACGATCTGATAATTCTCCAGTCTGTAGGTACCAAATTAATTCCTTTAGGTTTTCTTTATCACTACTGAAACTTAATTTTGCTTCCACAGAAGTATAATTTTTATTTTTTTCCTTTTTTCTAGCACTGAAACCTACACTGTTAAGTCGAAAATGAGAATCACGGCTTGGAGTATCAAGCATTTCTAGTTGCAAGGCATATAACTCTAAAATTCGTGCTACTTTGGCTGCATCCACTTTTCTCGGGAAAATCTGAGATTCACGAACCAAATAAGGTTTAGATTTTTCTTCAAATTCTATGCTCAAATTATTGTGTTCCAACTTCTTATTCTTTTGCTCAGTTTCCAGTTGCGACATTTCCAATTCCATCTGAGAAATTTCACTTTTTTTTGTATTCCAATCTGAAAACTTTGGGAAAACAAGTGCTACGAGCACTATTGTAGAAATAAAACACAAAATTCCCCAGGGAACAGGATTTCTTCGCATTTTTTCCCTTCGGGATATGATTTTAGCTAGTTGGTCGTTTTTGAAAATGTCCATTTTTTAAAAATTTATATTATTTTTTATATTACCTTTTTATTTTTTCTTTGTAGAAACCCTTCTTTTTGGTTTTTTGGTTTCTTCTGTTGCTGCTTCTCTGAGCCAGGCATTGTATTCTTCCAATCGAATATCAGCAGCATCTTCTTCTCCTTTTTGTTGAATGGCTACACTCAATGAAAATTGCATTTCATCATCCCCCCCCTTTGTGGTTTTTCGACTAAAACTTTTAATTTCTCCATTCTTAAAAAATGGGAAAGCGTTTATCATTTCCACGAATTCGGTATTCAAAAAGAAAATTTTACCAAATATATTTTTACCAGTGACGCTAAAGTTTGCTTGTTTCCGGTTTGCAGAAACTTTTTCCACTTTAATTTGGTTTCCTGATAAGATCGGGTGAAAGTATTTGGAAGAATTAAAGTAATCTTTGATTCTTTCCACACCATCGAGTATTCCAAAGATCTGTTTTCCTTCATTAGAAGTTCTATCCACCCAGTTGAGCCGTGCATCCTTAATTTCTTTTACAGCTTTTCTGTGCACAAAAAACTCTTTATTTTCCAAACGACTTTGTAGCTCTCCAATTTTGAACGAGAGCTTCGAAATATCCTGCTCCAATATGTTCTTTTTGCTCTTGAGGTGTTTGTGTTTCAAAAAAGTGTTTTGTTCCATCCCAAACACAGAGAGGTATTGGTTTGTTGGATCAAGAGTGGCTTTCAGTGCAAAAAGTGAAACAAAGACAAAGATGGTAAAGGCCACAGATCCTTGCTTCAATACCTGAAACCAAAGCGGTAATTTTGAGCTTGCTGATGCTTTTTTCTTTTTTTCAGAAGCTGAAGGAGTCTTTTCTTTAGCCTTTTTGTCTGCTTTTCCAGTCTTTGTATCAAGGGGTACTTCTGCTGGAGCAGGAGAAGCTGGTTTTGGAGCAGCAGGAGTTGGTTGATTTTGTGGGGGGGCTGCCGGAGGAGTTGCACCTTCGGCAGGCGGTTGTGTAGGAGGGATGTCGGGCATTTTGTTTTTCTTAGTTTTAATTTATTTTTTCCTCTCATTATTACACCAAATAGTTGGTTAAATAACAAGTTTTTTTTTAGTTCAGATGAAATATACCCCTTTCAAAAAAAAAGAAAAGGAAATTTTAAAGGAATTTTTATATTGGAAAAATGGCTTTTATAAAGGAATAGGTGTGAATTTTTAATTTTACCGCCGCACAAAATCAAAAGCGGGGTCTTCGGTAATTTTGTAATTTTTAAATAAATTCTAATTTTTAATGATTAAATTCTTATTTTTTTACTGTTGGCTCTTGCCTAGCAGATTTTAAAAATTGAGATTTAAAGCATTATTTTAAAAATTAAATACGCTATTTTAACGAATTGAAAAATTAAACATTAAAGATTTAAGGCAAAATCTTTTTAATATCTATCGGACACAACGCACGAAACAATCGTTGTAGTAGTGACTAGAATACCAGTTTCCATCAGAGAGCCTGACGGCAATCCAAGTCCCTAGATTGTCGTCCCGGATAGATCGAGTCCAGTGGAAGTGGTCATCATCCAAAAGATTCACAAAAGTGGCCAATTCTTCAATAGTTGGGAGCCTCCAATCACTGTGTCCACCTTCTCGTAGATCACGAGCATATTTTACCGCATCAGCCCAATCCATAGGGCCAGATCTCATACTTATTTGTGTGGGGTTTTTTCCAGATCCAGCCAGGCTGGGGTCCACAAAAGTTTGCATCGCAATCTCTTCATCTTCCAGATCTGGATTTACTTTGTTTTCTTCTGGAAGTTTATTTTGATTTTGCTCTTCTTCTGGGCTGAGTCCGGTTCCGATAGCTATTCCTGGCATCCTTATCAATTAAAAATTAAAAGTGAAAAATTAAAAATTAGCCTAAATTATTAGATCGATTTGGACCCCATCCTTGTCGTTTTAGATCAGCAAGTGTTTGATTATATCCTGTTTCTGCGGAACTTTCTCCAAAAATTCCAACAAGTGCTACAGCCTCTTTTAGTGCCGGATGGTCATCATGTGGTTTTGGAAAATTTAGAGTTGATTCTATTTGATCCAAAATTGATTCAGGCCCTTTCGAAACTACTTTTTTGGCCTTACTTGTTTTAGTTGCTGTTTCAATGTCTTTTCGAGTTTTAATTTCCACTTTTTTTGTTGGGGCTGGCTTTTCAGCTGAGGAACGAGTCTTTGTTTGTTTTTCTTTTGTTTCGATTTTTAATGCTTTTAATTTTGCTTCTGTAGTATCTCCAGAATCTCCATCTGGCATACAATCAATACTACGAAATAAAAACTTTGTTTTTGGAATCGATGCTTGGAAAACGATTTTTTTCATGATTTTTATTGAATTAATCTCCTTATTCTACCAAATTTTTTGACAAAAAGCAATCAAATCATTAGGGTGCAGGCCCCGGTCTGCTGGCCGAGGAAATTTTTTAGTTTTAAATTTTTAGTTTTATGTCCAACAAAATCACGGTTCGCGGTGCTCGTATGCACAATCTTCAAGACATCGATGTGGAGATTCCTCGAGACAAATTGACGGTCGTGACCGGAGTTTCCGGTTCAGGAAAGTCTAGTTTGGCTTTTGATACCATTTATGCCGAAGGGCAGCGAAGATATGTGGAATCACTTTCAACTTATGCGAGGCAGTTTCTCCAGCTTCAAGAAAAACCTGAAGTAGAGTCCATCGATGGATTATCACCAGCGATTTCCATTGACCAAAAGACGGCTCCGAGAAATCCTCGTTCAACTGTAGGAACAGCCACAGAAGTGTATGACTACTTGCGACTTCTTTTTGCCAAAATAGGGACTCCGGTAAACCCAAAAACGGGAGAAAAAATGGAAAAACAATCTCCCGGCCAGATTCTTGATCGACTTCAGGAATGGAAAGAAGGAACCAAATACATGGTTTTGGCCCCTATGGTTCGGGGGAAAAAAGGAGAACACCAGGATGTGATCAACAAAATTCAGAAAGCCGGATTTGTTCGTATGCGAATAGATGGGCATTTGTACACTGTAAATGAAGAAATTGAGCTTGATCCAAACAAAAAACACGACATCGAAATTGTGGTGGACCGATTGGTGAAGAAAGATTATGCCAAAAAGTTTGTAAAACTTAATTCAGGACAGGAAGTAGAGGAAAAAAATGATGAACGACTGCGAGTTTTGGATTCCTTCGAAACAGCTCTGAAATTTGGAGAGGGGATTATGATTATCCATAATGTGGATGAAAAGAAAGATCATTTATTTTCAGAGCATTTAGCGGATCCGAAGACGGGATTCTCTTTCCCCCCGATTGAGCCTCGTATTTTTTCCTTCAACTCTCCTCACGGAGCTTGTTCTGATTGTCACGGATTGGGGTACCGGCTTGAACTTGACCGAAAAACAGCTCTCAATCTTAATCTTTCCATTGCAGAAGGAGGAATTCTCCCTTGGATGTCGATGGGAACCAACACCCAAAACTGGTATTATTCTTTGTTGGAAGCGATCGGAAATAAATATGAATTCTCGGTGGACGAGCCAATGGAAAAGATAAAAAAAGAAACGTTAGAAAAAATCTTTGAAGGATTTGGAAATGAACGATTTGAGGTTCGATTGCGGGGGAATTTACGAGGCAGGACTACGGATGCGACCTTCGAGGGGGTAGTGACGCAGACCGAGCGACGATACAACGAGAGTGACTCTGATTTTGTTCGGAAAAAATTATCAGAATTTATGGTTGAAACTCCCTGCAAAGTATGTGGTGGAGCACGTTTGAATATCTATGCCCGCCATGTTTTAATCGATAAAAAATCCATTTCCGACATTACTCGTTTGTCCGTATCAGAAGCCAAAAAATGGATCGAAAAACTCACCATCCCAGAAGAAAATAAAGCTATTTTATCCCCCATTCAAAAAGAGATTTCCAGTCGTCTCAGTTTTTTGGAAAAAGTAGGGCTTTCTTATCTCTCTCTTGAGCGAGCGGCGAACACCCTTTCTGGAGGGGAAGCACAGCGAATTCGTTTAGCCACCCAAATTGGATCACAGCTTCAGGGGGTTTTGTACGTACTAGATGAGCCATCGATTGGGCTTCATCAGAGGGACAACGGAAAGCTCATTGAAACTCTGAAACATCTTCGAGATCTCGGGAACACGGTGCTCGTGGTGGAGCATGATGAGGACACGATCCGTGCTTCAGATCATATCGTAGAAATCGGTCCCAAAGCTGGGCTTCATGGGGGGCAATTGGTTTTTTCTGGCCCGATAAAGCAAATGGAAAAGGTGGAATCAGAAACTGCTGATTTTCTTTTTGGCCGACAAGAAATAAGAACTCCAAAAGTTCGTCGAAAACCTACGGGGAAGCTGAAGGTTTTGGGGGCAGAGGAGAACAACTTAAAAAAAGTGGATGTGGAGATTCCTTTGGGAATATTTCTCGGCGTGACGGGGGTTTCTGGATCTGGAAAAAGCTCGTTGATCAATAAAATCCTTGTTCCAACTCTGGCTCGAGATCTCAATCGAGCCAAGAAAAAACCTGGAAAACATGACAAAATCGAAGGAGTAGATCAGTTGGACAAACTGATTTCCATCGATCAGTCAGCGATCGGACGTACACCACGATCAAATCCAGCCACTTACACCACTGTTTTTACCGATATTCGAGAGGTTTTTGCTTCTACGACAGAGGCCCGGATCCGGGGATACAATTCCGGACGTTTCTCTTTCAACGTAAAAGGAGGACGGTGTGAAACCTGCTCTGGAGACGGGATCAAAAAGATTGAAATGCACTTTTTACCAGATGTTTTCGTTCCCTGCGAAGTATGTAAAGGAAAACGATACAACGAAGAAACACGAGAAGTGACCTATCGCGGCAAGTCTATTGCGGATGTTCTGGAGATGACCGTAGAGGAGGGAGCACAGTTTTTTGAAAACTTCCCCAATATTGCTCATAAGCTCAATGCGATGGTGGAAGTGGGGCTTGGATACATCCACTTGGGGCAGAGTGCGACGACGCTCTCCGGAGGTGAGGCTCAGCGAGTGAAGCTGGCCACAGAGCTCATGAAAAAATCCACGGGACAGACGATTTATGTCCTGGATGAGCCGACGACCGGACTCCACTTTTCCGATGTCAAAAAACTCCTCGATGTACTTCAGCAGCTGGTGGACAAGGGAAACTCTGTGATCGTGATCGAGCACAATCTGGATGTGATCAAGTCTTGTGATTATCTCATCGACATGGGGCCTGAGGGGGGCGATCGAGGCGGGACGGTGATGGCTACGGGAACACCGGAGAAAGTTGGGAAAGAAGGGAAGAGTTATACCGGGCAGTTTTTGGCGAAGATGGTGAAATAGGTGGGAAGTTGTAAGTGGTAAGTTGTAGGGATTAAACAAAAAGCAGGTAAAAAGCAGGTAAAAAGCAGGTTCAATTTTGGCCGGTCCTCCGACTTGTCTGCCGAAGCCTTGGCGAAGGCTGAAGCTTTGTAAAAATTTAAAATTTTAGCGTAGGGCGGAAAATTGAACCAAGATGTTTTTTCTGCTGTGATACTAGAAACGTTTCAGACCAGGTCGGAGACCTGCTCCGGCAAAAGTATTTTTTAAACGTTGTGAAAAAACTAGGCTGTTTCAAGTGTCCTCGCTTGAAACAAAGAAGTTCTGGTTGTGCACTACCGAACTAGTTAAGCTTCTGTCGAGACGACCAAAGCAGCCAGAGGTGTTTCTAATTAAATCCAGTTTAAAAAACTGGGGTCTTTTGAGTTATTGGTAATGGAAACAATTTTTTTTTATTTTGTTTTTGCAAAAATATCAACTTATTTTTCTCCTCTTCCACTTTCACCTTTCCATACATCTTCTTCTCCAATAACGCCAAGTTCTGGCAAAATAATAAATTACAAAGAATCTCTTTCTGTAAATGAAACTTTTATAGGACCATCAAATCCAAAAAATTCCCCTTCAAAATCAAAACCTATCTCCACTTCTCTTTCAGACATTCCTTTCATAGTGGCTAATTGTTTTTTTACCCATTGCACTATTTCTTCTTTTTTTTCTAAGGTTTCAACCAACAGGCCAAAATGATTTTGCCATTTTTTTTCTTCATTTTTTCCAAATTCTCCTAATCTCAGATCATTGGTCAATTGGAAAAAATTTTCTGATAAAATTGTCTCTTGAAAAATGCTTTCAAGAAGGATATTCCGAGCCTCCTGAAATTTACTTTTCTGACTTTCTATTGTCCATAGAGCTCTCATTTGTGTATCTGAAATGATCGCCAAAAGAGCTTCTGGAGCCTCTGTTTTTTTTAGACTTTTTCGGAGGTCTTCGATTTCTGATAATTTTAAAGTGAAGTTTTTCATTTTTTGGGAGTGATAGTGTGGATGGGGATTCCTTGTTGTAAAATTTTGTTGGCAACTTCTTTTTCTATTTCTTTGAGGTCAGGAAGGGGAGCTGATAGAGGTGCTAAAGTATGGCCTTTTCGATCTTCTGGAGGAAGGGAGAAACGGGGATCAAACTTAGTAAGAAGATAGGTTATTCCGTGAGAAGTCCCTTCTGTCAGGGATGATACCAAATTAATTCCAATGGGATTTCCTGATTTATCACATACTACGCCGGGAGTGTCTTTTGAAATTACGGGGATTCCAAAACCAAAAGTTTCTCTTAGTCCTTCAGATAAAGGATGCTCGTTGTTATTTGCTTTAGGAATTTTAAGTTGTGTCATTTTAGATAAAGTTAGCAATTGAGAGGCCCCTGCGTAAATTTTACGAATACATTGATCCTGCATTATTTTTTGCTACGCTGACCAGAGAAACGTTTCGGACCAGGTCGGAGACCTGCTCCGGAAAAGAGAAAAGACCTGTGTTGGCTGAAGGTTTATCTAAACTCAACAACAATATTTACATCGTCTAAAGTTGTTTGAAGAACTCCGGCTAGAGGAGGACAAATTCCTGTTAGGGGGCCCTGTAGATTTGCCATAACAGTTTCCTTAGTTACCGCTTTTCGATCTTCCCATGGGCGAACATAGATTAGATCATCTGACATGAGGGGGTGTGTATAGGTTCTGACTTCGTTTTCAGTTCCCTCGTCATGGATGGGACCTTCATGAAATGTAAATGTTAAATCTTTCATGATTATAAAATATTTATTTTTGCAAAAAAGTCAAATTATTTTTTTCTTCCTCCACCTTCACTGTCCCATGCATCTTCTTCTCGAGCAAGGCCAGAGCCAATGGATTGAGCAGTTCTCGCTCGATGGCTCGATGGAGTGGACGAGCGCCGAACGTCGGATCAAAGCCAACTTTTGCCAAGAATTTCTTGGCTTTTTCGCTCACTTCCAGGTCGATGTTTTGTGCTTTCAACCGTTCGCTCACCTCAGACAGCTGCAGGGTCAGGATGTCCATGATGTTGGATTTATCGAGCGCATGAAATCGAATAATTTCATCCAATCGATTGAGGAACTCTGGTCGGAAAAACTTGGTGAGTTCTTCTCGGATGCGTTTGTCTTCGACGACTTTATTCTCCGCGATCAGATCCTGGCAGAGGTTAGAAGTACAGATCACGATGGTGTTTTTGAAGTTCACTTTTCGTCCTTTGGAGTCGGTGAGGGCACCTTCGTCCAATATTTGAAGGAACAAATTAAACACATCCGGATGGGCCTTCTCAACCTCGTCGAAGAGCAGGACAGAGTACGGTCGTCTTCTGACTTTGTCCGTGAGTTGTCCTCCTTCATCAAATCCCACATACCCAGGAGGTGCCCCGATGAGCTTTGCCATCGAGTGAGACTCCATGTACTCGGACATGTCGAACCGAAGCATAGCCGACTCGTCATCAAAAAGATTTTTGGCGAGCGTTTTCGCCAGTTCAGTTTTTCCCACTCCTGTAGGACCAAGAAAAAGGAAGGATCCAATTGGTCGATTTTCAGACGATAGGCCCGCTCGATTTCTTCGAATCGCATTAGCTACTGCATTGATCGCTTCGTCTTGGCCGATGAGATTTTTGTGTAGGTTTTCTTCGAGATGCGTGAGTTTTTCACTTTCTTTTTCGGTCAATTTAGTGGCCGGGATACCGGTCCATTTCGCAATGATTTCGGCGATGTCATTTTCGGTGATTTCTTCGCGGATTAGATTGCCACCATCTTTTTTTTCTAGATCGGCGAGTTTTTTTTCTAGCTCTGGGATCTTGGCGTGCCGGAGTTCTGCTGCACGAGCAAAATCTGATTCTTTTTCGGCATTTTCGGCTTCGAACCGAGCATTTTCGAGTTCTTCTTTGACGTGATGGATTCCTTCAGCGGCTTCTTTTTCAAGTTTCCACTCGGATTCGAGGTTCTTAAGTTCGTCTTTGAGATCCGCGATTTCTTTTTCGACTTCTTTGAGTCTTTCTTTTTTGAGCCCTTCTTTTTTTAGTGCGGCACGTTCGATCTCGAGGGTGAGAACTTTTCGTTTGAGATCGGCGATCACTTCTGGTTCGGACTCCATTTCTAGTTTTAGCCGTGACATGGCTTCGTCCACGAGATCAATCGCTTTGTCCGGCAGCTTTCGATCCGGGAGATAACGAAGGGAGAGATCTGCCGCGGCGATGAGTGCATCGTCGGTGATTCTCACTCCGTGGTGGAGTTCGTATTTTTCTTGAATTCCTCGCAGGATGGCGATGGCTTCTTCGGCGGTCGGTTCTTCCACCGGGACCGGCTGAAATCGTCTCTCCAGTGCGGCGTCTTTTTCGATATATTTTCGATACTCAGTGAGGGTGGTGGCTCCGATACAGTGTAGAGTTCCACGGGCTAATGCGGGTTTGAGTAGATTTCCGGCATCCATAGATCCTTCCGCAGATCCGGCTCCGACGATCGTGTGCAATTCATCGATAAAAAGGATGATTGATCCTTCGGCTTTTTCGATCGCTTTTAGTACATTTTTGAGCCGATCTTCGAACTCTCCCCGGTATTTCGCTCCTGCGACCAGGGCGGCGAGATCGAGTCCGAGGACTCTTTTATTTCGCAAAGATTCCGGGATTTCTCCTTTGTGTATTTTGTGGGCTAGTCCTTCGACGATCGCAGTTTTTCCCACCCCGGGATCTCCGACCAGGACGGGATTATTTTTCGTCCGTCGAGAGAGGATCTGGATGGTTCGCCGGATTTCTTCATCTCGGCCGATGATGGGATCAATTTTCCCTTTTTCGGCAAGTTCGGTGTAGTTGACGCAGTATTTTTCGAGGACTTCGAGCTTTTCATGTCCATCAGCGGAGTCGACTTTTTCTCCGCCACGCAAACTCTCTATGGCTTCTCTGAGATTGGATTTATTGATGCCGATATTTTCGAGGGCTGATTTTGCCGAGGAATTACCATCGAAGATCGCAAGCAAAAAATGCTCGATCGACAGGAAATCATCGCCGAAGTTTTTTTGCACCTTTTCAGCGTTTCGGATCATGTCGCTGAAGTCCCGAGAAGGGGAGCGAGTGCCACCTTCAACTTTGGGCATATTTTTAATTTTTTCATTAAAGTGTTGTTGCACGGCTTCCGGATTGATTCCCATTTTTTGGAATATTTTTCGGGCAAAACTGTTCTCATCATTCAGAAGTCCGAGGATAAAGTGATCGATTTCGATGGCCGCGGCAGAAACATCGTCAGCAATTTTTTGCGTTTCTACGATTGCGGCAGAAGCGGCGGTGGTCCAGCGGTCGAAGTTCATTTTTTTTGAAATTAGCACTCATTAGTATAGAGTGCTAAGACAAAAAAGTCAAAGGAAATTATCTTATCTCTCGGTAAATTTTATAAAATTTTTATACCTGTGAAGCGTCTCCCAACTCTTGAATTTCATCCAAGACTTCTGTTTTTACTTTTTTATCATACTTAAAAATCATCCCTTGAAGTGGGGCAAAGATAATGGCAGCAATAACCGTATAAGCTAAATATTTGGTATCGGGTTGATAAAAGAAAATAAGTGCCAAAACGATATTCATCAGTGAAATAGCGATATTGATCCCTACTTGTCGAATAAAGATGGTGTAGAGAGGATTTTTGAGGTGATGAGCAGCATGGACATAGACTGCATGATCCATCGACATCCAGATAATTGAAGATCCCATCCTACGAATGGCGTCCAAGATGGTAATAACAATAATAGAAAGCCAAGAACCAAAAAAGGCAACAAGTGTCCCCACCCAAGCGATACTCTGAAGAGAGATAGCTCCGACAGCACTTTGATTTCCCGTGGTTTTATCCAATTTTTTGCCGACAAGGTGTAATAAACCAACAATCAAAAGCGTAGTTGCAGCGGTGACGGCTCCTAGTTTGGCGTATTCTTCCACATGGAGATACATGATGAGGGGCCAGACCGTCC
The DNA here is from genome assembly GCA_964344775.1 of uncultured Candidatus Peribacteria bacterium. Taxonomy (GTDB): domain Bacteria; phylum Patescibacteriota; class Gracilibacteria; order UBA4473; family UBA4473; genus CAYFMH01. The sequence continues at coordinate 759 of CAYFOO010000003.1, read as the reverse complement.
CTCCAATGGTGGTGACGATACATCCTCCAAAAAAAGAACTAAAAATTCCTTTGTTGCACTTCACCGTTTGGCTTCGTTGCCAGGCATCTCCCAATGAAAATGGGAGAGGTTTGTGTTTTTGTGGACTCAGAGCGAGAGGAATCATAGAAAGAAAAACAAAAGCACTCCCAATCCAAAAGATCAATCCGGGAGAGATGTAGCTCGCAATCAATCCTCCAATAAAAGGGGCGATAGCGGTCATTGTGATTACCACAATGTTAAGCAGTGCAATTCTTTTTCCGCTGTTTTTTTGTTTGGCGATGTGGCACATATCGAAATGAAAAGCAGGCCAAAATAGTGCCTCATAAATCCCACCGATAACGGGGATGATAAAAATCAAACTTGGGTAGGTGGCAATTTGGCTTATCAAAAATAAATAGGGAATCATAAATAAGATCCCTCCTACCAGAGCTAATTTGCTCCCAAAACGGCTGATCAGCCAAACTGCCGCCGGTAATAAAAGCAAGGTAACAAGTGAATAAATAGCAAAAAATGAAAATACTGCCCAGAGGGGCTGTTGCATTTCTACAAAAAGGATCACTGGAAGAAATACTCTCACCAGAGCCACTCCAAGTGCTCTCAGGGCTGTGTGAAAAAAGAGATAAAGTTTGTTTTTTGTATCTGCGTACAAAAGAAAAAAAGCTTCTGAATTATGACTGTCGATCATTTTTATTTATTAAGGAAACTCTGTGAAAGTCGTTTATAGCGAGTGTGTAAGGA
>CAYFOO010000002.1:0-64114 GCA_964344775.1 uncultured Candidatus Peribacteria bacterium | reverse complement strand
CAGCTAAAATCCTTACACACTCGCTATAAACGACTTTCACAGAGTTTCCTTAACATAAATCCACACCATTTTCTTCAAATTTTCTTTAATTTCTTCTATTTTCGGACTCTAGATTGTAGCTAAAAAAAAGAGTGAGTAGTCTTCAAATTACGCTTCCCCCCACATTAAAATTTTAGAAAACAAGAAGGTTTCGGCGAACAGAGGGGCGAGTGCAATAGATTCCCTCCTTATCTAAAAAAAAATTTGACATCCCCTTTCACCTTTCTACAATGCCCCAGCTTTTCTATTTCTTAACTTTAGAAAAAATGGCTGACGCATTTGTCCGTAACAAACCACACGTAAACGTGGGAACTATTGGTCACGTGGATCATGGAAAGACCACCCTCACCGCCGCTATCACGGCAACCCTAGCAAACCGATTGGGAGATCTCCCAGCTAACAAAACGGTAGCATTCGATCAGATCGATAACGCTCCGGAAGAAAAAGCTCGAGGTATCACGATCGCAACTTCACACCAAGAGTACGAAACAGAAGCTCGACACTACGCTCATGTGGATTGTCCTGGGCATGCTGACTACGTAAAAAACATGATTACTGGTGCCGCCCAAATGGACGGAGCTATCCTCGTAGTAGCTGCTACCGATGGACCAATGCCTCAGACAAAAGAACACATCCTTCTTGCTCGACAAGTGGGAGTGGATAATATTGTCGTTTTCTTGAACAAATGTGACATGGTGGACGATGAAGAAATGCTCGACCTCGTAGAAATGGAGGTTCGAGAAGAATTGAGTAAACGAGAATACGACGGAGACAACGCAAAAATCATTCGAGGATCCGCACTTAAGGCACTCGAAGATCCAGCAGGAGATTGGGGAACAAAAATCATGGACCTCATGGCTGCTCTGGACTCAGAAATCCCAGAACCAGAACGACCAGTAGACAAAGATATGCTTATGTCAGTAGAGGATGTTTTCTCTATCAAAGGACGAGGAACCGTAGCTACCGGACGTGTAGAGTCAGGAATCGTAAAAGTAGGAGAAGAAGTAGAAATCGTAGGAATTCGAGACACACAAAAAACAACCGTGACTGGTGTAGAAATGTTCAAAAAGATGCTTGATGAAGGACGAGCTGGAGACAACGTAGGTATCCTCCTCCGAGGTATTGAACGAGAAGATATTGAACGAGGACAAGTAATCGCAAAACCAGGGACTATTACTCCACATACAGAATTCGAAGCAGAAGTTTATATTTTGACAAAAGAAGAGGGAGGACGACACACACCTTTTTTCAAAGGATACAAACCTCAATTTTTCATCCGAACCACAGATGTGACTGGAGAAATCATCCTTCCTGATGGAGTAGAAATGGTAATGCCTGGTGATAACGCAAAATTCAAAGTAACGCTCGGAGCAGCTATCGCACTCAATGAACAAACTCGATTCGCTATTCGAGAAGGAGGACGAACCGTAGGTGCCGGAGTGGTTACTAAGATCTTAAAATAGTACGAAACAAGAAATTGTTTTGTTTTTTCATGAAAAAGAGGGCCGCAAGGTTCTCTTTTTTTATCCCTAAAAATCACTTGATTCCAACTCGTTATCTTGTAATCTCGTAGTCTCGTAATCTTGTTTTTCAAATGTCTTTCGACAAAGCTGGTAACTTCCTCCTCCTAGCAGCAAAAAAATATAAACTTGGTGATCAGGTAACCGCCTCTATCATCCGAGAACGAATCCGAAATATTTTTAAGGAAAATTACAGACAATTTGCGGATCTTTGGAACCCACAAAAATTTGAAAACGGCATTCTCACCATCGCCTGTAAAAATGCCGCTGCTAGCTCAGAACTTTTTCTCAGGACCAATGAATTACTAGAAATTTTTGCTACTTATGATTTCCCAGAAAAAATTACCGAAATTCGAATTGTGAAAAACATCTCCCGACCAAAAGATCACTAAAAATCATTTATTTCCAAACTGTTCCTTTTTGCGGCTCACGGTCCCGCACCTTTTTAAAAAATAAAAAACTCCCAAATAACACCAAAACACGGGAGTAATTTTTGGCGATTCACCCCCCTTCACTACGTTTCGGCGGCCAAGCGAGGGTGATCCCGATTTATCGGGAGAGCCCTCGGGAAAATCGCCTTTTTTAGCGAATATCTTTCTCCCTTGATTTTCACCCTGCCAGAGCTAAACATTATCAAATCTTTGTTAGTCTCCGCAAAAATCCCAAAAATCTTTTGACATTTATCCCTTTTTCAGGCAACCTAAGTGCCCTATGAAAGTAGTTATTTCTCAGGAGGCACTTTTGGAAAGTCTAAAAATTGTTTCCCGGGCGGTATCAAGCCAAAACACCCTAGCTGTGCTGGGGAATATTTTGATAAAAGCAGAAGGGAAAAAGCTCTACCTTTCCGCTACCAATTTGGAGATCTCTATCTCTACTTCGACCGAGGCCACGGTAAAAAATGAAGGAGCTATTACTGTTCCTGCAAAAATTTTGACTTCCTACACTTCCCTCTTGGACAAGAAGGAAGACGTGTCTCTGAATGTAGTAGATGGTACCACGCTTCAAGTAGAATCAAAAAGCTCAAAAACCAAAATTAAAGGAATTGCTCCAGATGAATTCCCACAGATTGCTGAAGTCAAAGGTGGAGTGAAACTGGACATCCCAAGTGAAAATTTCCGAGAAATGGTCCACGAAGTGGCTTTTGCTTCTCAAGAAAATTCTTCACGACCGATTCTTTCTGGTGTTTATTTTGCGGCGAAGAAATCTGAGCTGAAAGTTGCCGCAACAGATTCTTACCGATTAAGCGAAAAAGTAATCAAATTAAAAACTGCTGTAGAGGAAGTAACCTGTGCTATTCCCGTGAGAGCTGTTTTTGAGGCGGATCGTCTCGCAACACTAGGGAAAGAAATTTCAGTCACCATTGCAGAGAACCAAGTGATGTTTTCTGTGGATGGCACCGAACTTATTTCTCGCCTTATTGAGGGACAATTCCCTGACTACACACAAATCATCCCAAAATCTCACACCACCCTAGTAGAAGTAGATCGAGAAGATCTGGCCATGGCCGTCCGACGAGTTTCTATTTTTGCCAAAGAAAACAATCAACATATGAAATGGGAAGTTCTAAGTGATAATACACTCGTAGTTTCTACAGACTCAACACAGATTGGAGAAGGCAGAAATACCGTCTCAGTGAAATTGGAAGGAGAACCAAATACTATTGCTCTCAATGCAGACTATGTACTCGATATCCTCAGTGCCATCCCGGGTGAAAAGAAAGTCAGAATTGAACTTGAAGGGAAAATGACTCCCGCGGTCATCAAAAAAGAAAAAGCAAATGATTTTGTCCACCTGGTCATGCCGCTTAAAATGTAGGAATTCCCGTTTGACTCCCTCCCCCTTAAGGTCAAACGGGAATTTTTGCGTTCTAGGTAGCAATACTTGGAATCTATCTGTTCGATGGTAGAAATTATGAATTCTACTTTTGAATAAGGTGTTTTTGTGCCATAGCATTCATTATTTTTTACTAAGCAAAAACCACCAAACTAAAAACGAAATGTTTCAGCTTCCTTTTTCTCTTGATCTATCTGCCGAACTCAAAGCTCTTAAAGAAAAGAAAAGTTTAACTTTAGTAAATTTGGGAAACTCTACGGCAAAATCTTTTTTGATCGATCAGGCTTTAAAAAATAGTGATTTCAGAAATGTTTTTTGGGCCTCCACAGAAGAAAGAGCCGACAACCTTTTCCCTTCTGCCGAGTTCTTTTTTGATGGAAAAATTCGACTCATCCCCAGTGAATTAACTTTTCGAGATTTTTATCAGCTTGCCGAAAATATAAAATCAGAAGAACAAAATCTATTTTTGTTTGAAGACCTGGCTCATGTTTTGTCTCAAGCTATCCCCAGTCCCGCAGAAATCGAAGCAGAAAAAATAAAACTCGCCCCAAAAGACTCGATAAAAATGTTCGAATTTTTTGGAAAATTAGAATCTATTGGTTATGTTTCGGCTGAAGATGAAGTTTTGCAGCCAGGAGAATTTTTGAGAAAAGGAGAAAATCTTTTTATTTTTCCACTCAATGAAAATCACTGTGTGAGAATTTCTCTCTTCGGAGATGAAATAGAAAGTATTGAGCCCTTTACTCAAAACACAGAAGAAAAAGTAGAAAAAAAGAAATTGAAAACACTGGAAGTATTCCCGGCACAATTTGAAAATGTTTCTGGAAATTTTTTGGATCTTATTTCTGGATCAGAAAAATCTCTTTTTATTTCTGATGATTTGGATGAGGACATTTGTCCAAATGGGAACTTTTTTAAGCTCAAATTCACCACCTTCCCAAAAGAAAGTGAAACCTTTTTTCATCTAAATTTCTTTTCGGTCCTCCCCTTTTATACCATTCCAGATTTTACAATGGAAATAAAAGAGCGTTTCCGACGAGAATTCAAAGTGGTCGTGGCTACAAAAAAATTCGATGAAATAATTTCAATCTTCAAGGAAAACGAGATTATGTTTACGGAAAATCCGGAAGAAGAAAATCCTTCAACCGTACAAATTATTAAGTTGAATAAAGAAGATTTTGTTCCGCATTCTTTTCAAAACAATGATAAAAAACTCCTCTTTTTGACCGATCGGGAGATTTTTCAATTTGCTCGAACATCACGACAAAAAAAAGCGGTATCTGGGATCAATCTCGACCTGATGACGAGTTTAAAATCTGGAGACTTTGTAATTCATCTGGATCATGGGGTGGCAAAATTTGAAGGGATCGTCCGACGGGATCTCGGTGAGCACTTCGGAACTCGAGAATATCTAAAACTTTGTTACGCCGGAAATGATAAACTTTTTGTCCCGGTAGAATCCGCAGAAAAAATTACAAAATTTATTGGAGAAGAAGAGCCAAGTCCGACCAAATTAGGAGCCGCCGATTGGAAACAATCCCAGAGTAAATTAAAAAAAGAAGCAGAACGAATCGCAAAAGAATTACTCAAACTCTATGCCAGTCGGGAATTAGTAAAAGGAAAAAAGTTTCAACCAGATGATGAAATGCTGGAAGAATTTTGTGCAAGCTTCCCCTATGAATTAACCCCTGGACAAGCACAGGCCTGGGAAGAAGTTCGACAAGATCTTGAACGAGATCGGCCAATGGATCGAATGGTCTGTGGAGACGTAGGATTTGGAAAAACAGAAATCGCCATGCGAGCCGCGTTCAAATCTTTTCGATCAGGTGTACAAAGTGCTATTTTGGCTCCCATCACGATCCTGGCAGAGCAACACTATCAGAGTTTTTTGAAACGAATAAAAGATAAAAAATATGGGATAGAAGTGCGATTACTTTCCAGATTTCAATCCCCAGGAGAACAAAAAAAGATTCTGAAAGACATAGAGCTAGGATTGGTTGATGTAGTCATCGGAACCCATCGGTTGCTTTCAGAAGATGTAAAGTTTAAAAATCTCAACCTGATCGTTATTGATGAAGAGCAGAGATTTGGGGTACAACAAAAAGAAAAATTAAAAAAACTCCGAACCGCGGCCAACATCCTCACAATGACAGCTACTCCCATCCCGAGGACGCTCAACATGAGCCTGAATCGACTGAAAGATATTTCTACGATTGCTACTCCCCCTCCTGGTCGGCTTCCCGTTGTCACAGAAGTGCGAAAATATAATCTCAATCTCATCCGAGAACGGATTTTATTGGAAGTTAAACGAGGTGGACAAGTGTACTTTTTGCACAATCAAGTACAGACAATTGAAGCTCAGACCGAACAGTTTAGAAAATTGATTCCAGAAGTTAAATTTATCGTAGCCCACGGGCAACTCTCTACCTCAGATCTAGAAGAAAGGATCAAAAAATTTAAAAACAAAGAAGCTGATGTACTCGTCGCTTCCACCATAATTGAAAATGGAATCGACTTACCAAATGCAAACACGCTGCTCGTAAATCGAGCAGAAAAATTTGGACTTTCTCAACTCTATCAATTGCGAGGACGAGTTGGGCGAAGTCGAACCCAAGCATACGCTTTCTTTTTGTACCATGGACAAAAGTTGGAACTAGAAGCCAAAAAAAGGCTTCGTGCCATCGTAGAAGCTTCTGAGCTGGGATCCGGTTTTCAAATCGCCATGCGGGATCTGGAAATCCGAGGAGCCGGAGAAATCTTGGGTGCTTCACAGTCTGGAGCGATGAAAAATGTGGGGGTCTCTCACTTCATGCGAATGCTCAATAAAACGGTGGAAGAAATGAAGTCTGGAGAAATCTCCTCAGAAATTGAAGAAGAAGAGACTATTACCGTAGAAATTCCTCTCTCGGCCTACATCCCTCCAAGCTTCATTCCCAATGCGAACGAAAAAATCCAGGTGTACAAAGAACTTGCCTCGGCCGAAAATCCCAAACATCTGGAAGAAATCCGGCACGATCTACTCGAAGACTACGGACATCTCCCGGTGGAAGTTGAAAATCTCTGTAAGGTGATCAAACTAAAAATGCTGCTGCGAGAAGCCAATATTTCGGGGGTTCGAATTCACAAAACCTCACACAAAAGTCATGAAATCGTACTCCGCATGGGGATCAATTTTAAACCGGATCAGGTTTTTGGACTGATAAAAAATTCTACAAAAAAATGGACCATCACCGCCACAGCGATAAAACTAGCAGTAGAAAAACTTCCGGTCAGTTGGTATGAAGATCTGCTGAAAGAAGTGGTTTTATTAAAAAAAGTATAAAAATTTCTCATAAATTTCTAAATTTTTAATTTTATAATTTTTGAATTTTTAAATAAGCACCAATTTTTAAATTCTAAATAAACAGAATTTTTAAACTGTTTAAAAATTAAAATTTAAAAAATTATTTACAAAATTAGAAATTAAAAATTACAAAATTTTTCAAAGAAAATTTGAATTCCTGAAAAAAACTTGCCAAACCCATTTTTTTTATTACAGTCCCAAGGCTTTTGACAGCATTTATTTATAAATTTTTAAATTTTTCCGCCCCTACATGAAGAAATACGAAGTAATGGCCATCTTCACAAACGAGTTGAAAGAGGCTGAAGTGGAAAAACAAATCGACACATCTATCAAGAAAAAGATTAAATCTGCCGGAGGGAATATCACCTTCGAAGATTTTTGGGGGGCTCGTGGTTTTGCTTATGTTATCAAGAAACAAAAATGGGGATACTATTTTGTAGCTCAGTTTGAAGCAGAAGCGGATAAAATCACCGAACTCAAAAGTGACTGGAACCTAGATAATAAAATTCTTCGATTTTTAATTTCATTGGTCGATCCCAAAGCACCAGCACCAAAAAAATATAGTGAATTAGAAGCTACCTACAAAGCGAATGATGAAAAGGCTAAGAAAGAGGAAATCAAAGAAGAGAAAAAAGAAGCTCCATCTCGAAAAAAACTAAGTACTGTTACCGAAGAAAAAACTGAGACAAAAGCTTCTGAAAAAAAGGAAACACCAGCACCAAAAGCTGTAGCCAAAAAAGAAGAGTCGAAAGAAAAGGAAGCAGTAGCTAAAAAAGATGACGTAGACAAAAAACTCGACGACATCATCAACGATTCTTCCCTCGACCTCTAATTTTAAATTTTGCATTTTTAATTTTTAATTGATTGCCATGCCTCCACGACCCAAAAAATATATCTGTCCGTTTGCTCAATCAGGGATCAAATACATTGATTATAAAGATCCACGATTGCTCTCAAACTACATCACCTATTATCGATCTATCCAAAGTCGATACCACACTGGAGTGTCGCTAAAAATGCAAAAACAACTCGCATCTGCGATCAAAAAGGCCCGAGTTATGGGATTGCTCCCTGCTGTACGGTACGAAAAATAAAAACCTTGGAAATACTCCTTAAAAATAATGAAGTCCTTCGTAAGAAGGATTTCTTATTTCCCAATCATCCCCGCCAAAGTCCGTATCATCACTCCTGTCCCCCCCTTGGGGCTAAGTTCATCTCCAGCTTTCCCATGAAAAGCTGTCCCGGCAATATCCAGATGGGCCCACGGAATTTTTTCGACAAAATATTCGAGAAAAGCTCCTCCCATGGAAGAACCTGCAGAAACTCCCGCTGTCCAGTTTTTGAGATCCGAAATATCACCTTTTACCTTTTCTCGGAAATGATCCGTGATCGGCAACTCCCACACCGGCTCATCGGCTCCTTTGGCTGCTTTTTCGATCGAATCAAGGAGTTTTTTATTATTTCCCATGATGGCGGTAATCTCATGTCCCAGTGCCGCAATACAAGCCCCCGTCAAAGTGGCTAGATCAATCATTTGAGCTGGTTTCAGCTTGGTTGCCGCGTAGTACAAACAGTCGGCTAAAACTAACCGCCCTTCCGCATCAGTATTTGTGATTTCCATCGTCTTGCCATTCATAGAAGTAAGGATATCTCCTGGCTTGAAAGCATTTCCAGAAACAAGATTTTCTACTGCTCCCACCACTCCTACTATGTTTTTCTTTGGCTGTACCTCAGAAATCCATTTAAAAATTCCAAGCACTGTTGCCGCCCCAGCCATATCACATTTCATATCCTCGATATGATTGGTAGGCTTCAGATTATATCCTCCTGCATCAAAACAAACCCCTTTCCCCACAATCGCCAAAGGTTTTTCTCCCTTTTTCCCTCCGGAATACTCAAAAACAATTAATTGTGATTCCTCGTGTGATCCCTGTCCTACACCGAAAAGGTTGCCCATTTTGAGCTTTTGGATTTCTTTCTCGCCCATAACTTTAACCTTCATTTTTGGACTGGTTTTTATTTCCTTTTTGGCAGAGGTGGCCAAAATCTTTGGAGTCATCATATTTGGCGGCAAGTTGGTTAATTCTCGAACAAAGTTAGTAGCCTCAGAAAGGGCGATTTCAGAATCTAACTCTTTTTTAGATATTTTTTGTGACGAAATAATTGTTGCTGACTTGGGAGTAAACTGCTCACTCCGATCTCCAATTTTGAATTCATAATCCCCAAGCAAAATCCCAGAAACAACCCGCTCAACGTCAAAATCTTTTGGACACAAAAGAGCCACATTTCCTGTTTTAATCTTTTTTGCTTCACGGATGGCCAAACTAGCAGTTTTTCGAATATCAATTTTTTCTTTTAATTCCCCAGCTCCAACCAAAAATATCTTTTTGGCTAATTTGTAAGAAGGGAAAATCTGAAGAATCTCTCCCAATTTTCCTTTAAAATTTTTGTTTTTGAAATGCAAAGCAATTTGGGTAGCTAAATTTTTTTCTAAATTGCTTTCAAATTGTTTTTGCCAATTTTTCTCTGGAAGTAGGATAAAAATGGCATCCGTCTTGGTAATTTTGGGGCTAATGCTGATCTTCATAGCTCAAAATATTTAATTATTAAAAATAAAAAACTCCTATAAAACATACTAAAAAATAAAAACATGGGAAAACTTTTTGGCGATTCACGAGGTTGAAGTGAGTGTTAGCGAACGAAACCTCGGGAAAATCGCCTTTATTGGCGAAGATCTTTCTTTTTAGTTTTTTCATATATCCAGAGCTAATCATGATCATACTTCTTAGTTTTTTGTTTTTTAAAGATTTTTAAGTAAAAAGAATATATTTTTTTCAGGTAAAATTTCAATACCATTTCTTGTTTTTATGCGGGGAAATAAAGCTTTTTCACTATTTTTATAAAAAATTTGACAAGAAGAGGCTGTTTTCTATAATCCGTCGGCTTTTCTGAGCAATTTCATGGCAAATGATGAAGATTTTGAAGTCGAAGGAGTGGTCTTAGAGTTGCTTCCGGGCTCTCGGTTTCTCGTTGAACTGACCACAGAAGGATTTGAATCCCATCAGGTAAAAGCCAGAGTTTCTGGCAAAATGCGTGTCCATTTCATAAAAATTGTCCCAGGAGACCATGTTCGTCTAATTCTTTCGCCTTACAATCTGGAAGAAGGACGAATCACTTACCGCTTCAAATAATGAAAGTACGAGCCTCAGTGAAACCAATGTGTAAAAGTTGCAGAGTTATCCGAAGAAAAGGATCTGTGCGAGTGGTCTGTGGTGCCCCATCTACAAGAGGAAAACATAAACAACGACAAGGATGAAAAGGTTAAAGGTTATAAGTTGTAGGTTGTAAGTAAATTTATTCCCTACAACCTACCACCTCCCACTTACAACCCTTTAAAAGCTAATAATTAAAATCTATGAGAATCGCTGGTGTAAACATCCCTGCAGAAAAGAGAATTATCATCTCTCTCCAATACGTATATGGAGTGGGACCGAAAAAAGCGGAAGAAATCTGCAAAAAAGCAAAAATCAAAGAAAACATCAGAACAAAAGATCTCACTTCAGACCAAGAAGATGCTCTGAGGGCAGCGACAGAAGGTTTTATGTTGGAATCAGATCTTCGTCGAGAAACAACTCAAAACATTCGTCGTTTGCAAGAAATTGGTTCTTATCGTGGCTTTCGTCATCGTCGAAAATTACCAACCCGTGGACAAAATACCAAGACCAATGCTCGAACAAAACGAGGAAAAAGATCTACTGTTGCTAATAAAAAGCAAGTCACTAAATAATTAATATGGCTGTAGCAAAAAAACGAGTACGAAAATCATTTGAAACTGGACGAGTTTATATCCGGGCAAACTACAATAATACTATTGTAACGCTCACTGATCCCGAAGGAAATGTATTGGGCTGGAGTTCTCCAGGAGCAAATCGGTTCAAAGGAGCTCGACAATCAACTCCCTACGCTGGACAAATATCCGCAGAGTCCGTAGCAGAAAAAGCAGCGAGCTTCGGTATAAAATCAGTAGATATCTACGTAAAAGGTATGGGACCCGGAAGAGATCAAACCATTCGAGGACTTACAAACGGTGGATTGGAAATAAGCTCTATCGTAGATAAAACACGAGTCCCTCATGGGGGCTGCCGACCAAAAAAAGTTCGTAAAGTTTAAATATTTTCTAAGTTCTACGTGTCGGCCGAAATTTGTAACTAAAAATTAAAAATTCCTTACAACTTACCACCTCGTCCCCCCACCGAAGTCCCGAGTCCTCGGGACGAAGGTCGGGCCACCTACAACCTTTTAAAAACTAACAACTAAATTATGAGATATACTGGACCAAAGTCACGACTATGTAGGAGAGAAGGAATCAACCTCTTCGGGTCACCGAAATACCAAAAACTCTTGCAACGAAACCAAAATATTCCTGGTATGCATGGAGGAAAACGAATGGCAAAAATAACGGAATATGGAAAACAATTAAGAGAGAAACAGAAAGCAAAACGTATATTTGGATTGTCAGAAAAACAATTTCGAAGAAGTTTTGATCAAGCCGCTCGTTCAAAAGGGGTAACGGGGGACATGCTCCTTCACTTTTTGGAAAGACGATTGGATAATGTGCTTTTTCGGGCCGGATTTGCTCTCACCAGAATGCAGGCACGACAGTTTGTATCACACGGACTATTTCTTTTGAATGGACGTCGAATTGATATTCCTTCTGCTGAGGTAAAAGTTGGAGATAAAATAGAAATTAAACCTTCCAAAAAGGATCTTTCGGTTTTTAAGAGAAATAAAGAAGAGTTGGCAGATTATGTTTCTCCGAAATGGTTAAAAGCAGACGATAAAAAGTTGGAAATAGAAATTGTAGACCTTCCTTCTGTAGAAGATTTTGAAAGAGTTATAGAGCCTCGATTAATCGTAGAGTTCTATTCTCGATAATAAATCTGTTTTTATATTTAAACCCTTTTTAAAATGCACATCCTCCATGAAGTCATCGGCATTCCTAAGCTGAAAGTCGAACAAAAGGAAAAGAATGTTATTGCTCTGACAATGAGCCCACTCCCCTCCGGATATGGGATGACTATTGGAAATGCTCTTAGACGAGTTTTGTTATCTAGTCTGCCAGGAACTGCTGTCTCTGGTATAAAAATAGATGGAGTTGCTCACGAATATACCACTATCCCAGGAGTAAAAGAGTCTGTGCTTGATATTACTTTGAATCTTCGAAAATTACGTTTAAAAAAACATTCTAAAGGGGTTGAAGAAGCAGAAATTGCTTTTGTAAAGAAAGGGAAAATTACCGCAAAAGATATCAATGTATCCAATGATGTTGAAATTCTTGATCCTTCTCAAATTATTGCTACTTGCGACAATGCCGATCCAAAACGAAAGATGAAATTACGGATAGAAAAAAATATTGGTTTCCGAATTGTATCCAATCAAGACCACGCGAGCGAAGAAGATCCTGAATATATTCTGATTGATGCAAATTTCTCTCCTATCATCCGGGTGAAGTATGAAGTGGGGCCAGCACGTGTAGGGGAGCAAATTGATTTGGATCAATTAAAGATGGAAATTGAAACCAATGGAGCTATTGACCCAGAAAAAGCTTTAAAATTAGGTGCTTCAGTTCTTGAAAGTTATTTTGCTCTCTTTAATGAAGAAGAAGCTTATCGAGATGAAGATTTCACTACAAATTTCGCTCTCGTGAAAGAAAAAGCAGAAGCACAAATGGCAACTGCTGCTATCTCAGATGAACCTTTTACTCCCATTGATATTTTGGGACTTTCCCAGAGAACGCTTAATGCATTGGTAAATGGTCAAGTTACTTCCGTAGAACAACTACTTGAAACTTCCATGTCACAACTCTCTCAGCTTCGTGGTTTCGGTCAAAAAGCAAAAGCAGAACTAGATCGTGTTCTCGCAGAAAGAGGATACGACCTTCCTCAACATGCAAGTATTGGTAAAAAGTAAAAAATGCGACACAGAAATACAAAAATCTCACTCAACCGTCCCGCAGCTCATCGAAAAGCTGTGGTAAGAAATCTATTAACTTCTCTTTTCCTTTATGGAAAAGTAAAAACTACAGAACCAAAAGCACGAGTTTTAACTTCGGAAGCAAATAAATTGATAACCAAAGTAAAATCAAAAGATGCTGCCAATGCTGTACGAGAATTGAAGAAAGTTATTTTTACAAAAGAATCCTCGAAAAAAGCTCTGGAATATATTACTAAACAAACAAAAAAAGATTCTGGTTTTACTCGTTCAGCAAAAATTGGGTTGCGAGATGGCGATAATGCTCTACTTATCCAGGTTGAATTAATTTAAAAAGATGAAAAAAACTTCACTCAGACAGAACGTAACAAATGCAGACCGAAAATGGTTTGTCATTGATGCAGAAGATAAGCCTTTGGGGCAAATTTCCGTGACAGTGGCAAAAGCATTGCGTGGAAAAAATCGAGTAGATTTTACCCCTCACGTTGATGGAGGGGATTATATTGTAGTGCTTAATTCGGAAAAAATTGCTGTAAGTGGAAATAAAGAGGAACAAAAAGAATATTATAGGCATTCTGGTTATCTCGGACATCTAAAAACAGAAAGCCTGAAAACCGTACGAGAAAAAGATCCAACACGGATCTTAAAAGAAGCCATAGCTGGGATGCTTCCAAAAACCAAACATCGAAAAAACCAACTCAGAAGACTTTTCTTGATGGTAGGGAGTGAGCATCCTTATACAGCTCAAAAACCTGAAACATTAAATATTTAATCAAAATGACTGATAACAGATCATACTTTTATGCAAACGGAAAAAGAAAAACTTCTCGGGCAACCGTCCGTCTGTACCTGGATGGAAAAGGAGACATTTCCGTTAATGAAAAATCTTTAAGAAATTGGGCAAATGATGATGAAATGATTTTCAAAATTATGCAGCCGATTGATCTTTTGGGCCTGAGAAAAGACATTGATCTAAAAATACGAACCTCTGGTGGAGGACAAAAGGCACAAGCAGAGGCCATTCGACTTGGAATTTCCCGAGCTTTGGTCAAAAAAGATATGGAAACTCGTCCTCAGTTGAAATCTGAAGGATTGCTTACTCGAGACGCTCGTGAAAAAGAACGAAAAAAACCAGGACTCAAAAGAGCTCGTCGTGCACCACAGTGGTCAAAACGATAAACCATTAGTTTTCAGAATTTTCTAAAACTTTGTGTTTTGCATTTTTAATTTTGGTTTTTTTGTTGATAATCAAATTAATGGTATTTTTAGAGAATCGACGAGCCCTGCATGAATATGAAGTTCTGGAACGATTTGAAGCCGGAATGGTCCTGCATGGGTGGGAAGCAAAATCAATTCGAGCACGTACCGCAAACATGAGGGCTGCTTGGGTAAAGATAAAAAATGGAGAAGTACTTCTAGAAAACTTCCAGATTTCTCCGTGGAAATATTCCAGCCTCGAACAACCAAAAAATCGAGAAAAAAAACTTCTCCTCACAAAAAAAGAGATTCATCGTCTCGAATCAAAGCTGAATGAAAAAGGCCTCTCGGTCGTACCGTTAAAAATTTATCAGAAAAGCAGGACTCTAAAATGCGAAATCGCACTCGTCCGAGGAAAGAAAAAACATGAAAAACGACAGGTACTAAAGAACAGAGCTGCAGAAAAGGAGGCTCGTAAAACATTAAAAGAATTTAACAACAAAATTTGAATTTTTTTTCTCTAAGTTCTAAGTTCGACCTGTCCGCCAAAGTTTGGAACTAAAAATTAAAAAAATCCTTACAACTTACAACCTCCCACCTACAACCTTTTAAAATGAAGTGTCCCAGTTGCGGCTTCGAAGATACAAAAGTGATAGATTCGCGTGTCTCTGACACAGGAAGTTCTATCCGGAGAAGACGAGAATGTGAAAAATGTGAATTTCGGTTCACCACTTTTGAACGACCTCAGACGACCAACCTGATGGTGGAGAAAAAAGACAAAACTTCTGAACCCTACGACAGAGAAAAATTGGAAGAAGGGATCCTAACCGCTTGCGGGAAAAGGCCCATCTCTATCGAACAACTCCGAGAAAATCTCTCTGCACTGGAAGAAAAATGGGGAAAAGAAAAAGTGGTCGCCTCCTCAAAAATAGGGGAAGATGTGATGAACATGCTGAAAGAATTAGATGAAATCGCCTACATCCGATTTGCTTCGGTTTATCGACAATTCAAAGATGTGGAGACGTTTAAGCAGGAATTGGGGAAGATACTTGAGAACTAGCAGTAAAAAACTATCAACAAGCAACTATGCAAGAAGCTGTTAACCGAGTAATTCATTGCTCGGTCGCGAAGCGAATTGAACGATCTGGAAAAAAAGACGGCTGGTTCAATTTTGCCTGTCATCCAGAGTTTTAACGTAGGATGGTAAATTGAACCTAAACGTTTTCCGTTGTGCACTTCCAAAACGTTGCGAACCGGATTACAAATCCGCTCCAGCCTTAAACTAACTCCTTCTTGTCGAGCATTCAAATAATGATATCTTTGTAGTTGCTCTGGTGTTTTTTTCTTAATAAACCCAAGTTTATTTCTTTCTTTCCGAAAATCTTCTCTTTTTTCAACACCTAACATTTTTTCAGAAGCTCTTTGCCCTGCTTCACGTTCTTCTGAAGTTTGAGGCTTTTGAGTCGCTTTTTCTTTTCCCTCTGGAGCCGATGACGGTTTTGATTTTGGCATTTTATTTTTGATTAAAAAATAATAAATCTGCTCATTATACACCAAAGAAGAAGAAGTAAAGCAGGAATTGGGGAAGATACTTGAGAACTAGCAGTAAAAAACTATCAACAAGCAACTATGCAAGAAGCTGTTAACCGAGTAATTCATTGCTCGGTCGCGAAGCGAATTGAACGATCTGGAAAAAAAGACGGCTGGTTCAATTTTGCCTGTCATCCAGAGTTTTAACGTAGGATGGTAAATTGAACCTAAACGTTTTCCGTTGTGCACTTCCAAAACGTTGCGAACCGGATTACAAATCCGCTCCAGCCTTAAATTCTCCTAAATTACAAATCTCGAAATCTAAGCTCTAAAAACTAAGAACTAACAACTACTTTCTGTTTGTCTTTTACTAAAAAATTCCTACAATTTCTCCACTATGTTCAAAGAAGAAAACCAAAGCTGGTGGGGGTTCCTACTAGAAATTATCATCCTTATTGCCCTCGTGCTTTTTATCCGATTTTATATTTTTCAACTCTTTCGTGTATCTGGACCATCCATGTGCCCGACGCTAAACGTGCTCAACGATAATTGTATCCAGGGGAAAGGAGAATTTATCTTTGTGAATGAATTTCTCTACCACTTCATCCGAGAACCAAAAAGAGGCGAAGTAATTGTCTTCAAAGCACCAGACAAAAAAATCTCTTATATCAAAAGAGTAGTCGGTATCCCCGGGGATACAGTGGAAATAAAAGATGGAAAAGTTTATCTAACGAATGAAGCAGAAGAAATTATGGATTATGAAATTCCAGAATCCTACCTTTCTCCGCGAAACGAAGGACGAACTAGAACGGATGGAAAAACAAAATTCATCGTTCCAGAAGATTTTTATTTAGTTTTTGGGGATAATCGAGCACAAAGTCTAGATTCTCGACAATGTTTTTCTACTTCCGGTTGTGATGGGAAACATTCTCCCTTTTTGGCTAAAGAAAACATACGTGGAAAGGCAGAATTTGTACTTTGGCCAGCTTGGAAAGTCAGAATGCTTACAAATCCACTTGACGAAACCCTAAACGAACAATAAAAAAGACAGGTGAGAAGTTGTAAGTTATAAGTTGTAAGGATATTTATTCCCTACAACCTCCCACTTACAACCAAAAAAAACTATCTTCTAACCCCTCAAAAAAATGAAAAAATTACTTCTTTTTCTCGCTCTCGGTGTCTTGGGATTATGCTCTCAAGCTTTTGCTGCAGGAATTACCGGATTTTCTGTCACTCCTACAGCTGATGAAAAAAGTCTTCATATAAAATGGGATCCCGTTGCGGCTGAAGTCGCTTCTCAGACAAACGGTTATGCAATCCAATGGAGTATTTATGAAACAAACATGAGGACAGATAAACTCGCCAATCAATGGCTCAGGGCTGGCCGACAAGATTTAGTTCTTCGTGCTGGAGGATTTGAAAGGAATAAAGATTATTACTTCCGGATCTACACCTATCAAAAAGAAGGGCGAAGAAGGATCCTCACCAATGGATCCAAAATTATCAAATGGCAGTGGAAAACAGATGGAACCGTAGAAAGTTCAGAAATAGAACCAAATGACCCTACCCCTTCGTCATCTAGTAATTCTTCCTCTTCTGGAACAACCGATACATTTACAGCTCTAAGGACCAGTCGTTATGATAATTTTATTGATTTTCGTTGGTCACGAGCAAGAAAATTAACCAGCAGTGACTATCATGGTTTTCATATTGTACTCTCAAAAAATAGTGATCTCTCAGACCCAGTAGCTATATTAGAAACAGAAAGATCTACTTATGCCGGAAGAATAACCGGCCTCACGCCTGGTACTCAATATTATGCCAAAGGTTACTTCTTCAAAAATCGAGCCGGAGAAACACAAAGATTTGGTGGAGGAACAATGAAACCAGTTAAAACCATCAAAGCTATCGATCGAACTAAAAGTACTCGTGCTTCTCGAAATATTAAGAAAATTGAAAGAAAATCACTCAAGTCTGTGGATGCGGGAGAACCAACTACAAACAGTACGACAAGTGCTGATGATTCTAACTCAGATACTACCAGCACCACCTCAGAAGATACTTCTTCCTCTTCTGGAAGCTCTACTAGTACAAAAAGTAGTTCTTCTTCAGGTAGTACTACTTCTACGATAAATACTTCCGTATCTTCTTCTGCTTCAAAAGCGGCAATTAATAAAAAAATCGCCGAAGTGAAAAAAGAAATCAAACGACTACAAAAAGAACTACGATCACTTCAGGCAAAATTGAGAAAGAAAAGTTCTCGCCGTTCTTCTAGAACAAGTAGTACAAAAAAAACCACAACCAGAAAAAGAAAAAGGAGTTATTCCAACTTCATGGATGCTTACAAAAAAAGTGCTTATCGCCGATAAATCCAAGAAATGAAAAAATTTATTTTTCTATTGCCAGTACTGATATTATTTATTCCGTTTAACGTTTCCGCGGAATCGAAATTCTGTGCACAAGTAATTCAACCAGCGATAAACTCAAATGGGGTTTGTGAAGAATTTGATACCCCCTGTGATGTCCCAAATGGCTGGAAAAATGTTTCTTCTTGTGAGGCGGTAAAAAAAGTAATAGCCCAAAAGAAAAAACGATCTGCAACAACCAAAAGACTGAGCAGAAAAAACTGGTCAAAATTGAGAAATAGGAGTCGAAATACAAGAGCAAATGCTCCCAAATCACGGTTTGGAGCAGGAAGTTATACCAGGTCAACTAAACCGAAAACGAACGCTGTACGGGCTCAAAAAATTAAAAGAGTGGATACTTCTGCTCGAAACACGTTTACAAAGAAAAGATTTACTAGGAATGCTCTCAACAAATACAAAAGCAGAAATCGCCAAAAAGCGAGTTACAAACAAGAAGGAGAATTGACCAATAATGAAAAATACCAAAAACGGGTCAAAAAATGGAAAAAATGGGGACAACGAAGACCCGCTACGATTAGCCGATCACGAACTACTGGAAAAAGAGTAGGAAATCTTTCAAAAACAAAATGGACCAAAAATACAAAAAATCGTTTTCGCGAAAGAAATGTTGGTGGTAGTTCACCGTACTGGAAAAGTCCACTCGATAGAAGAACAAAAATAAAAAAGAAAAGAACACCTCGTGTAATCACGAATAAACGTAGCTGGAAGGGGAACCGGCTCGAAGGGACTCTGGATGGGCAAATAACAGACTAATAAAAGTTTGCTTTCTCGGACGAATCATTTCAAAATACTGGACGAAAAAATGAAAGGAATTATTTTGGCAGGCGGCACTGGATCTAGACTTTTTCCGAACACAAAGGTGACGAACAAGCACCTTTTGCCTGTCTTCGATCAACCAATGATTTATTATCCTATCCAGACATTGAAAAACTCTGGTATCCGGGACATTCTTATTATCTCGAGCCCCGAGCATGCGGGAGATTTTATGCAGCTTCTGGGATCAGGAATGGATTTTGATGTAAATTTTACTTACAAAATCCAAGATGGTGCTGGAGGGATTGCTCAGGCTTTGAGTTTGGCAGAAGATTTTTCAAGTGGGGAATCAGTAGCGGTTATCCTGTCTGATAATATTTTTGAAGAAGATTTTTCTGATGAAGTTTTTTATTTTCAAAAAGGAGCTCAAATTTTTGTAAAAAAAGTAGAAGATCCTTCACGGTTCGGAATAGTGGAAATCCGAGAGGATGGAACGGTCCGTTCTATTGAGGAGAAGCCGGCTTTCCCAAAATCTGATTTTGCACAAACAGGATTCTTTCTCTATGACAACCAAGTTTTTGATTTTATTCGACAGATTCAACCTTCGAAGAGAGGGGAATTAGAAATCACCGACGTAAATAAAATTTATCTCCAGAGAAAACATGTTCGGGCCTCTGCCATCAGCGGCATGTGGGTTGATGCGGGAACACATGATTCCTTGCTGGAAGCAAGCTTGCTCGCTCAGGAAGCCTTCAATCCGGAAAAAGTAAAACTCCGACGCCAACAAAAATCGATAAAAAATGAAGGGACCGTGCCAGTCACTACCATTGAAAGTCGTTCTCCTACGGTAACTGTGGGTTTGCTCACTTATAATTCTGAAAAATACGTCACTCCCTGTCTAAACTCTCTCATGGCTCAAGATTATGAAAACTTAGAAATAATTGTGCTAGATAACCACTCTACCGATGGAACGGTGGAAAAAATCGAACAAGAATTTCCACAAGTTCAGGTCATAAAATCTCCAAAAAATCTGGGATTTGGCCGAGGACATAATGAAATTCTTCGAAATTCAGAGGGAGATTTTTATGCCTGCTTGAACATTGATATGATTTTTGAGCCGAATTTCATTTCTGAGCTGGTCAAAGCTATCTCAGAAAAACCAGTCTACGGAAGTGCTGGTGGGAAGCTGAAACGATGGGAATTTGACGCTTATGAAAGCGACCCAGGAGCAGTCCGAGATATGGGAAAAACAAATTTCATTGATTCTGCGGGGATAAAAATTTTGAAATCACATCGATTTGAGGATATCGGACAAGCTGAAGTGGACTATGGTCAGTATGATCATGAACGAGATATTTTTGGAGCTTCAGGGGCCGGAGCTTTGTATCGGAGGAAAGCACTGGAAGATATTGCTTTTACCAATGCGGATGAACGGAAGGAATACTTCGATGAGACAATGTTTATGTACAAGGAAGATGTGGATCTGGCCTATCGGTTACAATGGGCTGGCTGGAAATGTCGGTTCTCCCCCCTCGCCGTAGGATTCCATGATCGGACGGCGAAAGCGATTGGAAGGAAGGTGGTGGATGTCATTCGAAATCGTTTGCAAAAAGACAGCAAGGTCAATCAGATTTCCTATCTCAATCACCAAATTTTATTACAAAAAAACTTTTCTTCAGATTTTTCTTTTGACGTCCGGGGTGCAACTTTCTGGTACAACTTCAAAGTTTTCTTCTACCTCCTCTTCTTCGAGTCAGAAACACTCGGACAATGGTGGAAATACCTCCGCCTCAGGAAGGCCTCCAATATTCGAAAAAACTCTATGCCACGGCGGGTGTCCAATGCGGATATTGAAAAGTTGATGGAGAGTTAAAGTACCAAAAAAAAATTTGTGTCATTCCGGCCTGCCCGGAATCTTTTCGCTTATGCAATTATTTTCTAAATATTAGAAATTAAAATTTTTGCACTACGAAAAATTTAATATTGATTAAGCCTACAATAAAATCCCAATCTGATCCCGAACAAGTTGGGATGACGGGTATTTGTTTTGAAAAAAACCGTAGGCGAGGTTCCCCAACCTCGCCGAAAAATCTGATAATTTTATATATAAGAACCATATATAAATCATATAAGATTCATATATAATGATTGTAAAAAAAAAGCTTAACGTTGGCATCATCCTGCGTCGTCATAAACTACATGCGTTTCGTCTTTCGACAAGCTCAAGACTTCACTTATTTCGTTTATTCCTCCTTTCCCCGAACCTCGCCTAATCGGACGAGGTCCGGGGGCCCCTTTTTGGGAAAGTAGGACGACATAAAAAAAGGCTCAACGTTGGCATCGTCCTACTTTCCCAGGGTAACCCCAAGTATCATCAGTGCTGAAGGGCTTAACGGCTGAGTTCGGAATGGAATCAGGTGTACCCCCTTCGCTATAAATGCCAACGCCAAACCTTCTTTGGTTGAGCGTTATCTACATCGTTTGTGTCTGTAAAAACTAAACTGTTTTCTGAAAATTACCCACCGAAACAAAATCAAGCTTGAATGATTGAAAAATTCATTCGTTTGATTAGTACTTCTCGGCTGAACATATTGCTATGCTTACACCTGAAGCCTATCAACCTCATAATCTCTGAGGAAACTTATGCCCGAAGGCGAGGAATCTTATCTTGAAGGAGGCTTCCCGCTTAGATGCTTTCAGCGGTTATCCCGTCCGAACATAGCTACTCGGCAATGCCGTTGACACGACAACCGATACACTAGAGGTTCGTCCACTCCGGTCCTCTCGTACTAGGAGTAGCACTTCTCAAATTCCTAAACGCGTGCGGAGGATAGGGACCGAACTGTCTCACGACGTTCTGAACCCAGCTCGCGTACCGCTTTAAATGGCGAACAGCCATACCCTTGGGAGCTTCTTCACCCCCAGGATGCGATGAGCCGACATCGAGGTGCCGAACCAGTCCGTCGATGTGAACTCTTGGGACTGACTAGCCTGTTATCCCTGGCGTAACTTTTATCCGTTGAGCGATGCCCCACCCACGTGGAGACACCGGATCATTTTCACCGACTTTCGTCCCTGCTCGACTTGTAGGTCTCACAGTCAGGCTGGCTTATGCGAATACACGTCCACGTCGATTTCCATCCGACGCAAGCCAACCATCGCGCGCCTCCGTTACTCTTTAGGAGGCGTCCGCCCCAGACAAACTCCCCACCAAACACTGTTCCCTGACCGGATAACGGCCAGAGTTAGAACTTTCGACAAGCCAAGGGTGGTATCTCAAGGATGACTCCACGTCACTAGCGTGACGCTTCATAGTCTCCCACCTATCCTGCACGTGACATGCAAAAGTTCAGTGTCAAGCTGGAGTAAAGCTGCACAGGGTCTTTCCGTCCTTCCGCGCGTAAACGGCATTTTTACCGTTTTTGCAATTTCACCGAGTCTGAGCTTGAGACAGTTGCCACATCATTACCCCATTCGTGCGGGTCGGAACTTACCCGACAAGGAATTTCGCTACCTTAGGACCGTTATAGTTACGGCCGCCGTTCACCAGGGCTTCGTTTTTCAGCGTGAACCGATCCACTTAACCTTCTGGCACTGGGCAGGGGTCAGCCCGTATACCTCCTCTTGCGAGTTAGCACGGACCTATGTTTTTGGTAAACAGTTGCTTGGCATCTTTCGCTGCGCCCCGGAAAAACCGGGGAGTCCTTATTCCAAAGTTACGGACGCTGTATTGCCGAGTTCCTTAAGCTTAGTTATCTCGATCGTCTGAGTATTCTCAACCCACCCACTAGTGTTAGTTTGCGGTACGGACACCAATAAATTAAGTTTAGACGCTTTTCTTGGCACAAGAATCATTGTTTTGACCCCACCTCGCGGCGGAGTAAGTATACATAACGACTCGCGAACTCTGGCGGATTTGCCTACCAAAGCATAAACTCATCGCTTATCCCGGAATTCATTAACCGGAAACAAATTTTCCTCATGCGTCACGCCATCACATCTATTGATGGTACTGGAATATTAACCAGTTGTCCATCGACTACGCCTTTCGGCCTCGCCTTAGGCCCGACTAACCCGACCCTGATTGCCATGGGATCGGAAACCTTGGGTGTTCGACGTGGAGAGTTTTCATCTCCATAAAGTTACTTATGCCAACATTCTCACTTGTGATCGCTCCACCCCGCCTCACGGCGAAGCTTCACAGCTACACAACGCTCTCCTACCATCCCGACAAGTCGGGATCCGCGTCTTCGGTTATCATCTTAAGCCCCGTTGTATTTTAGGCGCAAAATCGTTCGACCAGTGAGCTATTACGCACTTTTTAAAGGGTGGCTGCTTCTAAGCCAACCTCCTGGCTGTTTAAACAATCTTACATCCTTTCCCACTGAGATGATATTAGGGACCTTAGACGGCGGTCTGGACTCTTTTCCTCGCGGCTACGGCACTTCGCTGTCGCAGCCTGACTCCCCAGACAATCACAGAAGTATTCGAAGTTTGCTAAGAGTTGGTACGAGTGTTTGTCGCCCTTCCCCAAACAGTGCTCTACCTCTTCTGCTAGTAACTGGAGGCTATACCTAAATATATTTCGGAGAGAACCAGCTATCTCCAGGTTCGATAACAATTTCAGCTCTTACCACAGGTCATCCAAGACTTTTGCTGCAGTCGGTGGTTCGGTCCTCCCCCCGATGTTACTCGGGGTTCAACCTGCCCATGGTAAGCTCACCTGGTTTCGGGTCTAGTGCATGAGACGTGCTTCGCCTTTTCAGACTCGCTTTCGCTATGATTTCGGCTGATACTGCCTTAACCTGCCCCATACAGCTAACTCGTTGGCTCATTCTACAAAAGGCACGCAGTCAGCCGCTTCTCGCTATGCTCGAGCGGAAATAAAAAAATCCAAAAACCAAAATCCAAAAAAGGAAATTCCTTATTTTTGAAATTTGTAATTTGTAATTTGAAATTTCGTTTCGACCACAGAGAGAAACGACCTCCTACTCCTTATAAGTGTACAATTTCACAATCTATTTCACTCCCCTTCCCGGGGTTCTTTTCACCTTTCCCTCACGGTACTTGTTCACTATCGATCTGATGTTTTCTTTAGCCTTGGATGGTGGTCCACCCAGATTCAATCCGGATTTCACGTGTCCGAACCTACTCAGGATACTTCTACTGCTTTCAATACATTTCGAATACGGGGCTATCACCCTCTATGGCAACACTTTCCAGAGTTTTTTTCTATATAATGAAAGGAGATATTGAAGTCCTACAACCCCCCACTACGGAAGTGAGGTTTGGGCTAGTCCCTGTCCGCTCGTCACTACTAAGGGAATCTCTGTTGATTTCTTTTTTCCGGCTACTGAGATATTTCAGTTCGCCGACTTTCCTCTATGTACTTAATGGATTTGGGTACATAGTTTCCAATAAATTGGATGGGTTTTCCCATTCGGAGATCCACGGGTCATAGCGTGATTAGTCGCTCGCCGAGGCTTATCGTAACTTGTCAACGTCCTTTATCGGAAACATCAGTCAAGGGATCCGTTATACACCTGTTATTAATTTTTCAATACTCAGACTTGATTATGCTTCAGTGAGTAAATCACAGAAAACATATTTAGAAGTCTTTACTTTACTATTTTACTAATTTTAAACACAAACGACATGTAAAAGATCACCGCTCCTGCCACTTATTCAGTGGGCAGAGCTGGCCGATTCTATCTATTCGGGTCGGCGTGTCAAGCGTTTTACTGTGAATTTTATGAATTTTCGTCCATCACCTTGTTTGCAATCGCATCGGCGACTTCATTTTTGGCTCTGGGAACGTGTTTAAAAGTGATTTTTTGGAATTTATCAGCGGTTATTTTGGCTTTTTCAAAAAGTGGTTTGAGTCCGGCATTTTTTACTTTCCACTGTCCGTTCATTTGTTCTACGGCTAATTTGGAATCGAGAAATACTTCCAAATCGGTGATCCCCTTTTCCAAAGCTAAATTCATCCCACAGATCATTCCAGAATATTCCGCCACATTGTTGGTGGTGATACCGCAAAAAACGCCATCTCGGCCAATTTCTTTATTTTTTTCGTCATAAAGCACCGCTCCTCCACCAGCAATCCCGGGATTTCCACGACTTCCTCCGTCGCAGAAAAGTTTTCCTACACGTGTAGTTTTTTTAGAAGCTTTCGAGTCCATGTTATCAAAGAGTGTGTTCATGCTAAAATTAAAAATGAAATTTTATTGAACTAATGTTGCCAACTGCAATTTAACCATTTCTAGATCATTATATACTTCTTCATTAGTAAAACGAACCACTTTCAAGCCCAATAAATTAAGAATTTCAGTTCGTATCAGATCTTTTTCTTTTTGTGATTCGTGAATTTTCCCATCAATTTCTATAATCAATTTCTTTTCTGCACAATAAAAATCAGCTACAAAAAACCTTTTTTCTCCTTCATAATCAAAAATAAAAGCCTGCTGTCTTACAAATTTTTTCCCAAAAAATCTTTTTGCCCGAACCATTTCCCAAAAGATTTTTTCAGCAGGAGTTGAGTTTTTCCTAAGCTCTCGAACGCATTCTAGGACTTCCGTACGCATATTCTATTTTGAAACTCTTTTCCTCTCGAGATAATTCAGCTACTAATTTGGATATTGCCTCGGAAGGTTTTTCTCTAAGCTTGGAGAAAAACCAGCGAAGATCAAATGTCCCAGAAGAAGAATCAGAGCGGGAAAAGAGTTTCTATTAAATTATTCCTACTTCTTTTTTAACTGCTTCTACTCCAGTTCTAAAATCATCCACATTGGCTTTTTGTTCAGCTTCTTCTAGTAATTTCTCCATTCTTTTGAAGGCTTCTGGCATAGTTTCAAAACCATAAATTCCTTTTTCCCATTCTTTAATTAAACCTTGCAGCCACTCGAAATCTTGTCCCAGTTCAAATCTTATCTCAGCGGCTTTTTGAACGGCTTTTTTTTCAAACTTTGCACCATCAGCAAATCCAGAAGCCATAACTCCCATAAAGGTAAAAAATGCAGTAGCCAATCCAATTCCATTGGTTGTATCTTGATCAAGGTTTGCTTCTTCGCAAATTTTAACTACGAAAGGAGCTATGACTCCACATGAAAGCAAAAAATTAAGGCCTACTTTTTTCACAAAAAAATGCCCTGCCCATTCATTCCCAACTCTATCTTTTGCTTTTTCTGGTACTAATTCTTTCCATTTTCTGTATTGATAACTTTTAAATTTTTGTTTGTCTTCTTGTCGATCCATCATTTTCTCGATAAGAAAACCTATGCTATTACCAAAAATAGCTTTTATCTCTTCTTCTAATGGTTCTGCTTTTTCGGCAATAATCAAAAACTCTTTTGGAATTTTTGTCCTCATTTTTTCTATCAATACTACGACACTCAAAAAAGTTTCAAATGTCCCATAAAGGCATTTGTTTCGCAGGGATTCACGTCTTTCTATTTTCGCTTGCTCTCGTTCGTCAACAAGATCCAAAAACAATTTTTCAGTAGTACTTTTCATGTTTAGGAAAGCTTAAAAATAAATTCAGAGAATTTGTACCACAGAACTTATTAATTGTCAAATAAAAATAAATTTCAAAAAAGTAAAAATCCCTTGCTTTTAATTTTTAATTCTCTTTGCCAGCTTATAAATATTGTACCACAAGGATGAAAAAACAATCTCTCTCCCTGAAGCATACACCTTCCTCTCTCCACCAAATTTCCATTTGAATTCTGAAATTCCTGCGTACGGATGATTGGGCTCATTTTCTGGAGCAATCCCGAGAAAGTCATAAGACGTACAACCTTTTGTTTTGGCGTACTGCATCATCTCCCACTGGAGCAGGTAGGGAGCCATCAAGTTTCGATAATCTGGATCTGAAGTCGAGGCTCCGAAATAATAAATGGCTTTTTTGCCACAAAAAGTAGAAATCGCGGAAGCGATTCGAGTGCCATCCTCCGCTTCTGCAAAAAACAAAATTGAATAATCGGAAAGCAGCTGACAAAAGTTTTGATAATAATCTTTTCCGTGACTCGCAAATTTGTCACGAGTAGTGGTTTCATTATTCAACTTCCAAAAATCGTTGATATCTTTTTCGGTTACTTCGTTTCCGGAAATCGCTTTTATTTTTACTCCCTTTTTTCGTGCTAAATTAATGTTGTATCGTCCTTTTCTTTTCATCCCGGCCATAATTTCATCATCAGATTTGGAAAGATCGATCTCCAGGGTATTTTCCGGTTGATAATTTTGCGTGGCAGGAAGAAACCGGAAAGCGAGATTTCCCAATCTCGCTTTTGAAAGTAAATGATAATCATTTTCCGAAAAATACGGATCAATTCGCCAAAAAACTCCCCCTGCTTCTTTTAGTTTTTTGGAAACTTGTTCGATCAAAAAAATCCCTGCTTCCAGACTTTGATCTGGATCAAAAACCGGCCCACGAGCAGAATAAAACCAAAACTTCCCCAGTACGCCCATCTCCATCCGAACGGCAAATGTGGTCGCCAAAATTGCCCCAGAATCTGTATCTCGAACTCCAAATCCAAAAACTTGCTCCCGTCCTGGTATTTTTTCTTGGAAAGATTTCCAATCGGAAATCTGATGCACAGAGCCGTATGGATGATGAATGACAAAATCATCCCACGCACCTTTTTCTTTCTCGGAAAATTCAAAAAATTCAAAATTCATCGCCTTTTGAGATTTTAGTATTAATGGAGGATATGGCCAATGAATAAAATTGACATAATTAGATTTTTAATTATAATTATTTTATTAAAATGACTGAGCAGCTTGATTTAGATCTGCGACCTCCAGAAAAACTTCCTTCTCTCACTTGGAAGGATGATCGTGTAGTTGCAGCACAGGAAAAAACAAATAGAGATGTAGGAGTATTTTTATCCAGCCCTGTCTGTTTGGACGATAAAATTATTGAAAGACAAAAAGAAAATAATTTATTACCAGAAAATTTGCCCTCAACCTCTGATAGAAATTTACAACGCTTCTTTCTTCGATTAAAACTCGGGTTAAGTTTTGATCAAAGTAATGCCTATGCGGTTCGTGTTTTAAAAGTACATTTGGACAGATATTTTTTAACTAAATTAAAAGACTGGCTTTCACCAGAACAAATAAAAATCTGGGAACTTAATGTTTTTGATAGCAATGTTGGAGAAATCTGGAATAAACGAGTGAAAAAACATGTGCATGATCCTATAAATCTAGAGGATGTACGAGAATTTGATTTAGACAAATTTATTGGCCCAGCTGCAGAGCTAGGAAGATTCTGTCTACATCAATACGAATGGCAACAAACTCCCCCTGAAAAAAGAACTACCACCGCTCCACATTATGAAGCACTTTTTCAATTCCGACCCTACTGGGGCAAAAAAACAATTATTGATACCTTGAACAGAGCTCTGGTTTTGAGTGGAAGAAATCCTAATCCTGATAGTTTCACCGATCTTCCAGAACTAGAAAAAAAGAGTCTTGCTCGAGTCGGAAGATGGATGATGGAAGAACCACAACATTTTTTTCCAGAAAAAATACTTGATAAAGATGCTTCTCCCGAAGAGTATTTGGAAAATATTGCTTTGGGGACCTCCTTGGATTTATTCCCCGAAGTAGCAGGTTATGTAACAGATTCTGTAGATGCAGTTCATAAGCATAAATATGAAAAGAAAAATACCATCTCTTTTTCAATTGATTCTTCTCTTGGCCGCCAATGTGCACTATATATTCGTTCAACAATTGCAAAAAAAGTGCTCGAGGGGCTTAATCAAATAAGAAAAACGAGAAAATCTATTGCTAATACAACCGTGGATAAAACGACTTTGGCTGAGCAAAAAATAAATTATGAATTAGTTTTTGAAATAGTTACAAAAAAACAAATTCGAGCCATTTGCCATCGTGTCTTTGAGCAAACACAAAAAAAATGTGTGCCCCAAAAAAGCTAGTTTTATTTTATCCCTACTTCCTCGGACTTTGATGATGATACTGTTGGATCAAACGTTCTTCAATTTTCTTCAATTCTTCCAAAATCGGATCTGGAAGATTTACCTGATCGAGTTCTTCGGTCACTAGTTTTTTCCCATTTCGTTTGATAATCCGCCCAGGGTTCCCCACCACGACACAATTGGCCGGCACATCCTTCGTCACCACAGAACTCCCTCCGATCTGCGTATTATTCCCAATCTTGATCGGCCCAAAGAGCTTCGCTCCGGCTCCAATCAATACATTATTCCCCAGGGTGGGATGCCGTTTTTCGGCTTTTAAACTGGTTCCTCCAAGGGTGACCTGGTGATAAATCAAAGCATTCTTTCCAATTTCGGCCGTCTCTCCGATCACCACCCCCATCCCATGATCGATAAAAAATCCAGGACCAATTCGTGCCCCTGGATGAATCTCAATCCCAGTCAAAAATCGACTCACCTGAGAAATAAACCGCGGAATCACCGGAATGTAAAAGGCAAAAAGAAAATGGGCCACCCGATGAAAAAATATCGCCCACACCCCCTGATACATACACACTTCGATAAAGCCAAAGACTTTGCCCCGCAGTGCCGGATCTCCACGAAAAGCCGCGGCAATGTCCGAAGGAAAATAAAAAAGCTGAAGAAATGATTGCCACATCAATCAGATATGTACTCCAAAAAACTTAAAATTCAAATTACTTTCACTGATTGTTGTTTGTTGTTAGTTGTTTACTGAAAGTTTTGAACCGCCCAAAATCCTACCGCAATCGCATCCGCTGCATCATCAAGTTTTGGCGTCTGATCAAGCTGAAACGTCATCTGGGCCATCTTTTGCATCTCTGGTTTGCTGGCTTTTCCGTTTCCCGTGAAAGCAGATTTTACTTCTACTGGTTTTGGTTCACAAAGCTGGCATCCTTGCTTTTTTGCAAGATAAATAAGTGCTCCCCGCACCTCTGCCACCTTGATCCCCGTCGTTACATTTTGAACGAAAAAGATGTCCTCAATCGATACCACCTGCGGTTTGTATTTATCGAGAAGCGATTGAAAATCCTCAGAAATCTCCAACAACCGATTGCTGAAATCTTTTTGAGCAGAGGTTTTGATAATCCCAAAATTCAGCAGTGAAAGTTGTGAGCCGGACTTCTCCAGAACTGCAAATCCACATCGCTCATATCCAGGATCGATACCTAATATAATCATAGTATATGGTATTTAGTATTTCGTATATGGGGAAAGATTGATCTTCTTAAAAACTTTTTAAACAAATCCCCACATACCATATACCATATACTAAATACTCACAAAAGAACTTTAAAATCCACACACACCGCTCGATCTTCCGTCACGATCACTGGATTCATATCGATCGAATCGATTTCTGGAAAATCTAAAACCAACTGCTGTAGCTTCTCCATCGTCTGAATTAATTGTTTCACCGCCTTTGGTTTATCATCTCGTGCTCCAGCTAAAACTTGAGCAACCTTGGTGGTCTCTATCATTTTCTGGAAATTCTGAACCGGTAATACGCCCAAGGTCGTGTCTGCATAAATCTCTGTATAAATTCCCCCCGAACCAAACAGCATCACTTTCCCAAAGTTTGGATCTGTATTGATGCCCAAAATTACTTCTGTGCCCGCCTCGATTTGCTTTTGAATCTGAATTTGAGCATTTTTCAATTTATAAAACTGGATCGATTTTTCTAAACTTTGCCAGGCATGCTCAAATTTTTCGGTTGAATTAATATTGAGAAATACCCCCTTCATCTCCGTCTTGTGAAGTGCTTGAGGGGAGCTGATTTTAAGTACCGCTTTTCCCGGAAATATTTTTTCAATAAATTGTTTCGCCTTTTGAAAATCTGTAAAATGAGCTGATTTTGAAACATCAAAACCATAAAAACCCACAATCTGATCCACCATTTCTTGGGGCAAAACTTTGGTTTTTTCTTTTTTGGCCAGGTTAAATAAAGCTTCCAAAGATTTTGTTCGTTTTAATTTTGGTTTCCTACTACAACTCTGGTGTTCTCGATAGTTAGCGACAAACCCCATTACCTTGATCGCATCCGCCGGAAAATCAAAAACAGGAACCTTGCCTGCCTCTAACATGGTTTTTTCAAAACTAACACTTTCTCCTCCAATAAAACTAGCGACAATATTTTTGTCTGTTCGTCTGGCGTATCGTGTTAATAAAAAAGCTGTTTTTTCAATCTCGGTAGTCCGCTGAGGGGTCAAAAGAACCAAAATCTGATCCACCCCTTTTTCAGACAAAAGAACCTCTAAGGCTTTTTGATATCTTGCAGCGTCGGCATCTCCCACGATATCTACTGGATTTTCTACACTGGCTTCGGGAGTTAGCACCTTTTTTAGTTGTGCTTCTGTTTTTGTAGAAAAATTAGCAAGTAGAAGATTATTTTCTTTCAATAAATCCGTGGTCAAAACCCCCACCCCTCCCGCATTGGTCAAAATTGCTACATTTTTTCCGTGATTTTTCTTGGAAGTAAATTGTAGAAGTTCAAGAACTCCAAACATAGCTCGCATAGAAAAAACTTGAATTGCTCCAGAAGTTCGAAAAGCCGATTTCGCTACCTGAAAATCCGGTGTCATGGCACCTGTATGAGATGTCATAGCCGTCTTGGCTTTTTCACTCTTTCCTGGTTCTAGGATCACTACCGGCTTCTTCTCAGTAATTTTACAGAGACAATCGAGTAATTTCCGCCCATCTCGCAATGATTCGAGATACAAAGCAAAAATTTTTACCTTTGGATCATCAGCCAGAGCTTCTAGGAACTCAATCTCAGACAAACCAGCCTTATTCCCCAGAGAAATGAAATGAGAAAATCCAATTCCTTTTTGAGCTGCCCAATCTAATATGGCTGTACAAAACGCTCCAGATTGTGAAATAAACGCAATGTTCCCTTTCAGAGGAAAGCCATCAGAAAAGCTGGTGTTAATCTTTGCATGTGGAAATATCGCTCCCAAACAATTTGGTCCAAGAAGATTAATTTTATTTTGCTGACATTTGTTAACAATCTCCTTTTCTAGCTTCGTTTCACCAATCTCAGCAAATCCAGAAGAAATAATAATAATGTTCTTGGTTTTATTTTGTATACAATCATCTACCACGGCAGAAACAAATCTAGCTGGAACCACAATCACTACCAAGTCTATTGAATTGGAGAAGTCAGAAACCTGTCCTTCGCAAGAAACACCAAAAAGAGCTTCTCCTGCATACTTTGGATTCACTGCAAAAATATCTCCTCTAAATCCTCCTTCTTGAATATTTTTCAAAATAATAGTTCCTAGCTTTGATAAAGAATTGGAAACTCCAACCACGGCTATGTTTTTGGGAGAAAAAAAGGAGTTCAAATCACTCATAAAATCATTATAACAAAAATTAAATAAAAAAAAGCCCCGCTATGCGAGACTTTTCAATTTTTTCTTTAATTTATCCTGCTTAGGTAGCGGTGATAGTCATATCCAATGTGTAGTTCCCTGCTTCCTGTTGTGCTGGAACGTTTTGTCGAAGCTCAATCCCCCGAATCAGATATCCATTATAATCATCTCCGGTAGTAGAGCTAAAGAGGGTAATACTGTTTGTCCCTCCTGCTTGATCATAAGTATCTTCCGTACCAGCACTAATCCCAGTAGTATTGGTGTTTTCACCAGTAATAGCTGCTGTTGTCGGATCAAATTCTGCTTGTCGGATTCTTACATCAGCGTGTTGTGGGTTTACTGTTAATCTCCCTTCACTTGCCCCAGCTGCACCATTGAAGTCCATGGTAAATGTCCCCTCACTCCATTCTGCTGTCGGCCCACCTGTAGCCGCCATAGCCACGGTCCAAGCCTCCGTATCGGTTGGATTTGCCAAAAGAATTTGCTGTGTCACAGAAGCCAATGTATCCGTCGGCGTCCCAAGAGAAGCAGTTGTTTCCTGATCAATAAACTGAGTCGTTACAGCACCAAAAGGAACAGTCGGACTCGCTACCACGTTTCCATCATTATCTACAATGGAAACCGTAAGGATTCCTTCATTAACTGTAATTGATAGCTCTGTCTGATCGCTAGCATAAACACCAGCCAGAAGCCCCAATGAAAGAGTAGTAACAGAAGCCGCGGCCAGTAACTTTTTGAAGTTTTTCATTTTTCAATAATTTTAAAAGGATAAAGGAAACTATGTTGAACAACTGAATTTTAACACCTCATTTTTTCGAACACAAATCTTTTTCTGTATTTTTCGGATGATAAAAAAATATTTTATTGTTTTTTGTTATTTTTTCTTTTTTGGAGGAACAACTATTTTACCACCCTTTTCAAGTATATAAGGAGATTTTATTCGATTTACCTTAGCCAAAAACTCCCAATCAATCCCATGCCCAGCAGCAATGCTGGCAATGGTATCATTTGCTTTGACCGTATAACCGACCCACCCTTTTCCACTATATTTTCGATGGTGCAAAATAATAAAAATAGTAACAACAAAAATAATCGCTACTCCCACGGCTATTTCTTTCAGTGGCAGCACTATAATTTGATGTGTTTTTGAATTAATGAAACTCTCTACATCCTGCCGATCAATCATGGAAACTTCTGAAGTCACTTCAAATTTTCCAAATTTCGGAAGCTGTAAGTCCTGGTTATAATCAAATGTATCCTGAGGAGAAATCAAAAAGGTTCCTGGTTCCTCACTGGAATCAAAAATAACTTCATCTTGCCACAATTCTTTCACTTTGATTATAAACTTTGCTGTGGTAGAGATCGTTCCCAAATTTTCTACAGATTGTGAGAAGAAATAAATTGGCCCATTTTGCCAATCACTAGCTTTTTTAGGCCTGAGAAAAGATTTCGTCATTGCTAATTCTTCCTTGATATCTCCGGAAACAATATTATAAACTCTCACCCCCGTACGAAGTGAAATCCGGACTCCTGCTTGAGTGGCTTGTCTTGATTTTTGAAGACTTTTTGGGTCAACTTTTTCCATCAATATCCCCCCAGCCGTTTCTCCTACGTCCACATTTCTGGGAATAGTAATGGTAAAAGGAACTTGTACGCTTCCTCCGGATTTCACAAACACTCGATCTTTTGCAAGTTTTATCCAAGTTCCCATCCTGGTCATTTCTTCAACTTTTTGTTTCAGGGCAAACCCTCCACTAGAAGAAGGGGTCTGGTCGGCCGGATACACATCCACAAACCAATCTTTTTTGGTGGTATTTTTTACTACCAAAACATCCTTGTAAGTTGCTCCTGGTCCCAATTCGTACATAAACCATCCTCTATGGTTGGGGTCCAAAGGCTTCAATGGTGCACCACCAACCCCCCCAATAGCAAAAGCGGTGGAAAAAAGAAAGCCAAAAGAAACCACTGCTACACTGAATAATAAATAATTTTTTTTCATTTTTATCTTTGTAGTCCAAGGATAAAACTAAAAACGTTTTACCAAAGGGCCTATTTTTTCTTTTTTGGTGGGACAAGAATTTTATCCCCTTTATTTAAAATATATGGAGTTTTGATCCGATTTACCTTGGCCAAAAATTTCCAATCAATCCCGTGTTGTTCTGCTAATGCCGTAATAGTATCTCCGGTTTTTATCGTATAACCATTCCACCCCTTGCCACTATACTTTCTTTTTCTCCAAATGAAGAAAAGAACAATAAGGGCAATCACCAATACCCCCAATCCAACCTCTTTCCAAGGAATTATAATGACAGAGAAATATTCTTCAGCAATTTGTGTTTCTTCTCCTTTTCGGTCCACCATAAACACTTTTGAAGCGACTTCTATTTTTCCAAATTTTGGCATCAAAATTCGTCCATTGTAGTCAAAAGTAGTATCTGGAGAAACTATAAACTCTGGCGGTTCCTCGGCGGTATCATAAAAAACCTCATCTCCCCGCCAAGCATTTTTTGCGGTAGTCACCATTTTTGCGTTGGTAGAAATTGAACCTTTATTTTCGATATCATAAGATAACAAATACTGCGTCATCCCATTTAATTCTCCCTTTTTAAGAAACTCTCCCGATACCACAACTAATTCTTCGTTAATATTCCCTGGTACGGTATTGTATATCCGAGTCCCTGTACGCATGCTCAATACCACCCCTGCCCGTCCAGAATTAAACTTTGGACTTTCTGCTGTTGCCGGGTCTTTTTTTTCTACCATAACAGCTCCCGCCATTTCTCCTACTTCGGCATCATTGGGAATAGTGATGGTAAAAGGAATAAGTTTTTGTTCTCCTGGTTCCAATAACACTTCTACAATCCCATTTTCATCTGCTCCTTCCATTTTGGTCCAACTTCCAACTCCTGTCATTTCTGCCCCTTTTTGTTTCAGGGCAAATCCTCCTCCAGAAGCCGGAGATTGATCAGCCGGGTACACCACGGCAATCCAAGGTTTATCTGAAGTATTTCTCACCACAAATGTATCATCATAGCTCTCTCCTGGACCAAGCTGATAGACAAACCAGCCTTTCTTGGTCGGATCGAGCGACACGAGTGGGGCTCCTCCTACCCCTCCATAAGCAAACACCTGGGAAGCTAATAAAGTAAACATCCCCAATAATACGACCCCACTACGAAACAGATTTTTCATTTTCATTTTTAATTTTGGTTAAAGAAACAAGAAAATACACAAAAAGTGCAAAAGCAAGTTTAGGGCCCCAGAGGGAAAAAAGCAAAAGTTTTTTTATTCCCGCTTCTTCTCCCCTGACAGGGGGAGATACTTGTCGAAAAAATAGGATAGAGGGGTTTTTGGTTGAAGATACTAGATTTTTTTCAACCAATTTTTTCCTCTTTCTTAAGCCAAAAAACAAGGTTTTTACCAAGTATTAACAAAAAAAGATTTGACATTTGTGTCCATTTTGTATATAAACAGTACACAAGCTTTGGTTCCCCTCGAAAATATTCGAGCTCGGGACTACAAAATTTGGAAAAAGGCCTTCCAAGAACAAAAAAATAAAAAGAAATATCAATCACTTTTTTATTTTTTTAAAATTTATTTTTTAATCCTTTTCTAACCATGAAAAAATTATTTGTACTTCTTATGACCATGAGCATGCTTTTTGTCAGCTCTACCTTCGCTTACCTCGGAGGACGCCCAACTAATCCAGTAGACAGCACTGGCTGGTTCAATTACAATCTTCAGCCAGGGGATAGTATCCAAGATTCTATTACCGTAACAAATAGATACACTACTCCAGTTGACGCAGCTATTTACGCAGCAGATTATTTTCCTTCAGCTATTGGAGGATTTGGCCTCAAGCTGGAAACAGCTGAAATGACTGGTCTCGGATCTTGGGTACAACTAGCTCAAAGCAAAGTTCGCCTCAAACCAGGAGAAAGTGTAGTCATTCCTTTCAAAATGACTGTGCCAAAAGATGTAGCACCAGAAGATATGATCGGAGGTATCGTAGTGGCAAAAAAAACACTCCGAAAACGATGGGGATACTGGTTTGTCCGACTCAGCACCCGAATGGCGGTACGAGTATATGGTAATCCAGCCGCTCTCCCCCCGGAGTTCCAATAAACTGATTGATTCTCTTATTTTGCTCGGAAGGGCTTATAAACAAACCCCATGCCTTCAGGTGTGGGGTTTTTATTTTGCTTTTCAATAATTTTTTATTTCTTGGTCATCCCGGCTTGACCGGGATCTGGTAAAAGTAGCACGATAAACAAGGGAAAGGCTGTGAATTTACCAAAAAATATAAACTCAATAAATTACTTTATTACGAAGTAGGAACAACACCAATGTCTGCCATTATTTATGAAAAGCAGCT
This sequence comes from uncultured Candidatus Peribacteria bacterium, assembly GCA_964344775.1. Classification (GTDB taxonomy): domain Bacteria; phylum Patescibacteriota; class Gracilibacteria; order UBA4473; family UBA4473; genus CAYFMH01. The sequence goes on along the minus strand of CAYFOO010000002.1, from coordinate 27,762 downwards.
AAAAAACATGTCTCGAGAAGAAAAATTGGGATTAATAAAAGAAAGAAATCCGTTGTTTGTAGATTTGTGGAGCGAAATTACAGAATGACTAAAAATCTTTTGTTTTTAAGCAAGAACGTTTAAAATAGAAAAATTCCAGGAATCGAGCTCCGTTTAATCTCGTCAGCCTAAACAAATCCCCCTCACCAAGATTTGGTGAGGGGGACGTTTTTTTGCGGGTAAATTTCTAACTAGTTTTGCTTAGAATTAAGCAATTGTTAGAAGAAGGTTAATACTGTAACCTCCTGTATCAGCTGCTTGTCCAGCTGGAACATTTTGAGTAAGCCCTACACCAGTAAGTGTAAGAATTGCTTGGTCGTTCCCTTCATCAACTACATCTGTAGAAGTAAAAAGAGTGATAATCTCTGCTGTAGTTCCAAAAACGGTAGAAGCACCAAGAGAAAGTCCGTTATCTGGAGCACCAGCTGTTCCACGTGCAGTCAAACCACTCCATGGATTTGGAGTTTGGTCTGGATCTGGAGTCGCTTGTTCCATTGTTCCTCCTGAAGGATCTACAGTCAAAGTAGCTACACCAGCAGCTGTAGCTCCAGTACCAAGTCCCCCATTAGCAAATCCCATGTTGTATCGACAGTCATCAAGTACAACTTCTGTTTGACCAGCAATACATGGGCTGTCTCCTACATCAGTAGCACCAAGCCACTCAGTGTCGCTTGATTGGATAGAAACAGTGAAAGCACCATTTGTTCGTGGATTGTAAGCTGTAATCCGTTCGTTTGTTCCCCCAGCTCCTTCCCCAAGTGTTCCAGTAGAAGTAGCATCAGAGAACGCTGAAGTTACGGCACTCATTGTAACTCCTGGAGTTGCTACAGTGTTTCCATCAGCATCTGTGATGTCAATAGTAAGTTCACCTTCGTTAACAGTAATAGTTACGTCGGTGTTGTCTGCAGCGTATACACCTGAGAATAGTCCAAGTGCCAACGCAATAGCAATTACTTTTTTCATTTTTAAAAAAAAGTTAAGAAATAAAGAATAGTTTGAAAGCTCTTTTGGACGTCCATATTTTTGGCTTTCCGAGTATTGTAACATAATTACAAAAGAAAGTCAAAACTTTTTTCTCGTCCGCCCGTGTAGAGCCGATCGGGGGGCGTAAGAACACGCCCGAAAGAACTGACAAACAAAAAGAAAAAGCCAAACTGACTTGCCCCATGCCCCGCACGCATAGAGTTTTTAGAAAGCTGAGCTCCTTCTCAATATTTTTCATCGTCTCATATTATACTGAAAGACCAATTTTCAATGCAAGCCTTTTTCACATTTTTTCCTCAATTTTCGCTTTCGCTGAAAAAATTTTGTGGTATTTATATATTCAAAAAACAGCATTATTTTTTTACACAATTAGCTTATTTACGCGAAGAATAAGACAATTGTCCACAAAGCAGTTTTCCACATTTTTTACACAATTTTATAGATTCACCGCACAAATATCATCGTTTGACAAAATAACTCAAAAAAACCATTCTACGTTCTAACTTCTAACTTCCACATTCCAACTTCCTTCCCTACGCAATTGTCAAAGTCATATCGAGTGTATAACTTCTATTGGCTCGCTGCCCTCCGGGAATGGTTTGTTTGAGTTTCACCCCAGTCAAACTATAAGCATGGTATGGCTCTCCAGAAGTAGATCGAAAAAGGGTGATGTCATTTACCGATCCCTCTATGAAGGAGGCTTTCGGCCCTAACACAATTCCTTCTACATCTCCATAATCTTCTCGATAAATATAACCATCTGTCGGATCTATAGTAAGCTGCCCAATTCCTGTCCCGCTGTTGTAATCTACACAAACAGAAGGACAAGTACCATCCCATGGATCATTCCCTTCGTCATCCACCCAGAGAGCAGTGGGCCCTTTTGTCGCTGCAATAGTCACTTCCCAGGTTGGATCACTGCTAGGATTTTCAACCCAAATGTTCTGAGCTTGTGTCCCCAATATGGCATTCGTCTCTTGGTTCATAAAACTAAAATCTATTTCACTAAATAAAACATAAGGCTCTGGTACAGGCACATAATTCTCATCAACAATATTTACTCGCAATGCTCCCGGGAAGATTTCTAGGCTCAATTGTGTTTGGGTTTCTGAAGCATGAACTACGAAAAAAAAGAGTCCTCCACAGATACTCAAGAAAACTGAAATCAATTTTAATTTTCGCATTAGCATTTGTTTCTAGAAAAAGTATACAAGCCAAAATGAAATGTGGCAATAGAAGTATATTTTGATCCTCCTTTTTGCAACTCAGACCGCCAAAGCTCTGCTCTTGATATCAAAATCTTTTCCTCCCTTCCGGGTTTTTTATAAAATTCTCCTCCAGAAAAATTTTTCATTCGAGCCAGCGTTATGTGTGGAATTTGTTTTTTAAAATTTGTTTCTGATACTTTTTGAAATCGCTGGTACACATCAGCAACTTGACGTGAAAGTTTGGTAAAATTTTCGTTTTCAAAAAATCTAGCCCAGATCATTTTTGGATTTTGAGCTGGCTGAAAACAGATTTTTTCTAATTTCAATTCAAATGGTTTTGCAGAAGAAAAAATTTCACACAATTCTTTTTTTAAATCTGGAATAACACCAGAATCTACTGCTCCCAAAAAAAATAAAGTTACATGTAGGTTCTGCACAGGTGTCCAACGGATATTTTCTATTTTCTCCAGTTCCGAATGTTGGATCTGAAAACGCAGCAATTTTTTTTCAAATTCCTTTGGGATTGGAATAGCGAGAAAAAGTCGCTCATATTTTTTCATTAATAAATGACTTTAAAATCTTCCAAATTTTGCACTTCCCCTTCAGAAATTTCCACTCGACCAACTTTCGCCATCTCTGGCCCTTCCTCACACCATGCAAAAAACTGTTTCAAATCTTCTTCGATTCCTTCTGCTTCGATCAAAACCGTACCATCTGATTCATTTTTTACCCATCCAAAGATCGATAACTCTTTTGCTTTTTTTTGAGTGGAATCACGAAACCATACCCCCTGAACCTTTCCAAAAACTCGAATCGTGAAATTTTTTTTCATAAAAATAGAACTTAGTTTTTGGAGCCTAAAGAAACGAAAAAAAATCTCAATAATTTAAAATCCTCTACCTGCCTAACCGAAGCTTCTATGACAACAAAAATCTTGACGAAAAAACTCTGCATTCATCTTTTTGCCTTTCCTAAATTCCCTCCACATTGTACTTCGGATAATTAGCACAAAAAGCATCTCCTTTTTCATTATATTTTTTTTGCCAATCATCGATAATTTCTAGAGCTTCTTCATTATTGGAAACACAAAAAATATTTTGGAAATCTTCTTTGTCCATCAATGCTCTTTTAAGTGGTTCATCCTTTACCCATTCCATAAGTTCGTGCCACATTTTCCCATGAAGAATGATGGGAATGTTTTTCATGTGCTTCACCTGTGTCAGTTGCCAAGTGTAAAAAAGCTCCAGTGCTGTTCCAATTCCTCCCGGTACTACCACCACTACATTTGAGAGCATCATGAAGTGATCCAATCGATTGGAAAATTTATTAAAATGTTTTTTAAGATCCATATGTTTGTTGCCTTCTGCTTCAAAAGGTAATTCAATTGTTAGTCCAATGGAATGAGCATTTCCATTTTTCGCTAACTGGTGACCATAGTTTGCTGCTTCCATCATCCCTGGACCTCCGCCAGAAACTACATCAATATCTCTCTCTCCCAGAGATTTGGCTAGATCGGCTACATTTTTATAAATTTCTTCGTCTTTTTTGGTTCGAGCAGAACCAAAAATCGCCACTCGAAATTCATCGATAGCCAGTTCTTCATCGAAGGTGTGATCAGATTTTGTCATTTTATTTAAAATTAAGAAATAAAAACTTGTGCCCACATTATTTCTTATTTCTTTTCCCCCGACAAATATTCTTTCGTCAAAATTTTCGATCGCTCCACTCCTGGTTGGTCAAATGCATCAATCTGCAAATACTCTCCAAGAAATGCCGTGGCTCCTTCAAAAAGCAAAAAGAGCTGCCCCAAAACTTCTTCAGAAATTTCAGAAATTTCAATGGTACAATTTGGCCGGTTGTTTTCCGTCAGGGCATCAGCGGTGGCTTTTTGTTCGGTATTGAGGAGCTGAGAAAATTTCACTCCTTTCAAAAAATCTACTTTTCTATTTTCCAGAATCACGGGGATTTCTGGATCAGAGTCAAAATTATTTACGCGTAAAAAAATCACCAATTTATCATTTGGGCCCTCAGCAAAAAGTTGAAGTTGTGAGTGCTGGTCAGTAGCACCGAGAGATGGGACTGGGGTAAGCCCTACATTTACTCCCTCTTTATTTATTTTCCCTGTAGATTCCGCCAGAAGCTGAGCAAACCAGCCTGCAAAAGTTCGAAGCTTAGTCGCATAGGGCATCAAAACATTTTGTGTTTTTCCTTTTGTACCACACAAATGCTGAACGGTAGCCAACTGGAAAGGGATATTTTTCTCAAAATTTTCAGACGAAAATTGATCTCGCATATTTTTTGCCCCCTCCATCAACGCTCGAATATCAATACCAATTAAAGCTGTCGGGAGAAGTCCAACTGATGTCAAAACAGAAAATCGTCCTCCTACATTTGAAGGAATAAAAAATAAAGAAATATTTTCTGCTTTTCCAATTTCTAACAACAAACTGTCTTGAGGATCGGTGATAAAAACAAAATGATCTTGTGCTTTCAATTCAGCATCCTCCACTGCTTTTCGAAAAAACATGTACTGAGACAAGGTTTCAGGTGTTCCTCCGGATTTTGAAATTGCGAGAAACAAGGTTCTCGACAAATCAAGGGGATCCAAAATTTCTGAAATCATGTCTGGGTCTATATTTTCGAGCACATGCAAATGGGGGTTTGTTTTACCAAATAACGGAGAAAAAGCATCTCGCAGAGTGATAGTCCCCAGGGCAGACCCACCAATTCCGAGGACAACAATGTCATCATATTTCCCTTCACATTTTTGTGCAAAATCTTCAATTTCATCAAGTGCTTTTTCATCATCCAAAATCTGATAAAACCCCTGATCTCTTGCTTTAATCTTTGCTAAAAAATCAGGAATTAAATCTCCACTTTTTTGAAATTCACTTTCAACAATTCCATGCTCAGATGAAATCTTAAAAATATTTCCAAAGTCGATCTGAACTAATTCTTTCATTTTGCATTTTGCATTTTAAATTTTTAATTTGTAAAACTCATTTTTGTACGCTTTTCACTTTCTCCCAATCTGCTAAAAATGCTTCGATTCCTTTGTCCGTGAGCGGATGTTTGACGAGCTTATCAAAGATGCTTGGCGGAATGGTAGCAATATGAGCTCCAGCTTTCATTGCCTGAACCACGTGAAGTGGATGACGAATGGATGCCGCAATTACTTGGGTTTGAAAATCATACATTTCAAATACATTCACAATCTCTTCTACCAGAGCAATCCCATCTACCCCAATATCATCTAACCGCCCAAGAAAAGGAGAAACTACGGTCGCTCCAGCCTTGGCTGCCATCACGGCTTGGGCAGTGGAAAAAATCAACGTTACATTGGTTTTAATTCCCTCGGAAGAAAGGATTTTTACAGCTTTCAGCCCTTCAGAGGTCATCGGAATTTTGACGTAGATATTTTTGTGCCATTTCGCCATATTTTGAGCTTCTTTTACCATCCCCTCCGCATCTGTAGAAACCACCTCTGAAGAAATCGGTCCATCGACCACTTTTGTAATTTCAAGAATTCGGGTCTTGAGATCGACACCTTCTTTGGCGATCAAACTCGGGTTGGTGGTAATCCCATCTACAATCCCCCAAGAAGCATATTTTTTGATGGCTTCGATGTCCGCTGTATCGAGAAAAAATTGCATGAGAAAAAAAGATTTAAAAGGTACAAAATCATATTAGAAATCTTTTTGTAGGTATCAAGTATGATTTCATCCCCCTTAATACTTGATACTTTATACTTGACACCAAATTCACTGGCACCACTGCTCTTGCACCACCCCTTCTTTTACCTCTCGCATACAAATCGCTTTTTGAAATTTATAACATTTCCCTATTGCTTCTGCTCCTATTTCTGGCTGAGGATCCGCTACCCAACAGTAGCTTTCACACTGACTAGAATCTGTACACTCTTTCCCTACATCAGCCGTCGGTAGGTTACAACTCGGATCTCCTTTTCGATCGTTACTCCAGGATTTCCAAACCCCTTTTTGCTCTATACAGGCTCTCCTTTCCTCAGAAAAATCAGCCGCACAACCAAATAAGAAAACCGGAATCAATAACAAAAAAGCCTTTTTCATGCTCTCAAAATAAAAAATTATAAAAACAAGGCAAGTTTATTTTTCTACCAAAATTTTATGTCCGATTGGGCATGAAATTTTGAGACGAGGAATAACGAAGTAGTGGAGTTTTTTTGTGAAACAAAAAACGGAATAAACTTCGTTTATTCCGAGGATGGCTCCCGGGGTCGGATTTGAACCGACGGCCAAGTGGTTAACAGCCACTTGCTCTACCGCTGAGCTACCCGGGAGTATCGGCCAAGTGGTTAATCCCGAGGACTCAGGACTCTACCGCTAGGCTTTCTTGAAGATCTACCAATGGATCTCATTTCTCGTCGATGCCTAAGATCTTTTTTATTCGCTGTCCTGCTTTTAAGCTTTTTAAAAACTTTTCTCTTCTCATTGCTTCTGATCGTGTTTCATAATCCTCCTTATAAATTAATTTCCATGGCCCCCTTTTACGTGTCCATCCAACCCGTGTTGGATCATTATGATTCTCAAGCCTCTTTTCTAAATTATCTGTTGAACCGATATAAATTGACTCGTTCTGATTCTCAAGAATGTATACACAATACATCATCTCTTTTCTACCTTTTTTTGGGATAAGTGCCAAGTGGTTAATCCCGACTGCTCGGGACTCTACCGCTGAGCTACCCGGGATCGTCGCTGGAAGACTACACACGTTTAAATTTGTAGATAAAATTTTGGATTTTATCTTTTCTCCAAAACACAGATTTCACGAGCTACAAAAGCATCTGGTCGTGCATAAAGAAAAGTCTTTTGATTGTCAAAAAGAGCGACCGGAGTGTAAGAACTTTTTGCAATTTTGGCAAATAAATTTTCTGAAATAGAGACTGTTTTTCCCCTCAAATTCCAGGCCGGTAAACAAAACACTACCTTTCGGATCTTTGAATTCTCTAAATTTTCAAAGACACCGCCCCACAGCTTTAAAATTTCTTCAGCATTTTTATCAATTTCCGTCCGGTTTGGTGTTTTTTTGAAATTAAATCCCAGAGTTCCCTCGGTTACAATAATCCCTTCTAATTTTTCCTTTGGAAATTTCATCACATCAGAAGCAAAAAACTCTCCACTACTTTTTTCGTAGCGGAACTTCTCTGCCATTTGTGCAAAGTTTTCTTTCGCCATTTGGACGTGTTTTTCTGACAAATCTGATCCAATCGTCTGATATCCCATGATCGCTGCCTCAATCCCAATTGTTCCACTTCCACAAAAAGGATCTATCACTATTTCATCAAAACCTGGATCCGCCAAATTAATCAAAATCTGAGCCAATTTTGGCGGCAACATTCCCATTTTTGCGTCTCGAAAATTTTTCTTCCGATCTCGTAGTTCATAATTTCGCAAGTTTTGATTTGCTACTGTTCGAGCCAATAAAAAAGAATCTTTGTTTTTCACCACCACAAATTCAAATCCTTTTTTGAGTAGTTTGGCATTAAAAATCCGAGCCGAAGTCATGTTTTCGTCCAATGGATAATTTTCGATCCGACAATCACCAACCTGTGTTTTGAGATCCATAAGAAAAGGTTTCAAAAATTTCTTTCCACAACCATAAGCCGTTGCTCCTAGATAAATTTTGCCTTCTTTCTCCTCCTTCTGAACTTGTTCCAAAACAGCCTTCTGAACTTCCTTTTCTGATCGAAATTCTCCCAAAATTTCTCCAAACCGAACAACACCTCCGAGTCGATCCAGAAAAATTTGCTCTGAAGTCTTCGGCAAATTCCGAGGATTTTCGAATCGTAAATTCTCACCAATAAAAAGGGATTTTTCGGGAGAATACCACACCTCATCACAAAAATTCTTCAACTCTGCCCGAGAGAGTTCTGGGTTTCGACCAAGAATGAATAAGTATTGACTTTTTATCATTTTTTGTCTATAAACAATTCAGAGCATACAACACTTATACTTTATCTTTTTAAAATTACAACAAATGGGATGGAGAGACCGCAGTCCTGACGATTACCGGTTACCAAGTAATGAAAATACAGAAGCTGAAAGAAAGAAACAGGAACGCCACTTTAGAAAAATAGGCTGTTACCCAGACCCTCCTGAAAAAAAATCAAACCCTGTGTCACGCGTTTATAAATGGGTTTGTGAAAAAATTTCAAGAGCTTCAAGGCCGAGCGAAAAAGATTAATTACTTCACGCTTTTTGATGGAATAAACCCTGCTGTTATAGCTGCTTCCTTTGAATCAAAACTTCTCCTATGCTCCACCGCCACACATCGAGCGAAATGAGAACTTGAGGGATAAAATTTCCCCGTATTCGCGTTCCCGGTGAAAGGAAAAGCCGTCAGAGATAAATCATTTTCATTGGGGATTTGAGGCAGGGGAATCTGATAATCCCCATCATTTTCGACCAAATTTTCTTCCCCCCAGAGGATCCGGACCGGACCAGAAATGTTGATATCCAGGGAGTCGCCGATAATTTTTTTGATCTGCACGAGAGAAATTTCCGGCTGGATTTCTTTTTCGATGATCTGCACCTCCGGCTCAATCTGCATCTTTGCGGCCAAAAATCCAAAAATCGCTGCCCCCACAACAGAAAGTAAAAATATTATTTTATTATTCATTATTTCTAAGCTCTAAGTTCTACCAACTAAGTTCTAAAAATCAATAATTTCTCGCATACACCTGATTCCCCAAATTTTTCACCAACCCTTTTACCTCGAGAATCAAAATATTGGAACTCACGGTCGCATTTGGCAACTCTGAAGTCCGCATCAAATCGTCCAAATGAACTTTTTCTCCTTCGGCAAACAGTTTGAGAATTTCTGCCTCAATCCCCATCTCTGGGATTTCTAATTTTGCCTGTTTTTGTGCTGAAACCTCTCCCATTCCCAAATCTTCAAGGATCTGAACACCAGACAGGGCCGGATTGGCGGTTCCATCCAAGATAATCTGATTGGTCCCGGCGGAATTGGGAAGGAATATTTCTCCTGGTACCGCAAAAACATCCCGCCCCTGGTCATTGGCCATCTGGGCCGTAATCAAGCTACCAGACTCTTCTGCCGCTTCGATAATAATGGTGGCCTTGGAAAGTCCGGCAATAATTCGATTGCGAATAGGAAAAAAGGCAGGCTGAGATTCAGTTCCTGGTAAATATTCTGAAATGATGGCTCCCTGATTTTCCATTAAAATCTTTTCAGCCAAGGCGAAATTTTGCCGGGGATAGATCTCGTCAATCGCACTTCCTAGTACCGCAATAGTTCTGGCTCCTTTTTTTAGAGCAATTTTGTGTGCTTCTCCATCTACCCCCATGGCCAATCCAGAAACAATGGTAATTCCTGCTTCAGCAATTTCGCCCACAATTTTTTCGATTGCTCTCTGTCCATACGAAGACATTTTTCGAGACCCAACGACAGAAATCGAGGGGAAGTCTATTTCTTTTATTTCACCACGACAAAATAAAATAGCTGGAGAGGTAGAAATGTTTTCTAAGGGGGCTGGGTAGCCTTTTTCTCCGTACAATAAAACTTTCACTTCATATTTTTCAATCTGTTCCAATTCTTGATCTGGAGATATCTTTTCTTTCCCGGTTAAAAAGTTTTCAATGCCCTTCCCATCAACTCCTGCTTCTTGTAAGTCTGAAATATTTGCTTGAAAAGCTTTTTTCCAATCTCCCTGAAAAAAATGCTTCAGTTTCGTATATCGCAGGAAAGTGAGATTCATTACCCGATGAAGGGCTAAAATGTACTTTAAATTTGAATCATTCATGGAGACGTACCTTAAATTACAGGAATAAATTTTCAAGATTGTTTCTGTCTTTTTGCCAATTTGTTGGATTGTCGATGATATATTGGCGAATTCTGTTTAATTCATTTTCATCGCGGACGATCCGATCGTGAAATCGTGGTTGCCAGGAAAAATCAATTTCGTTCGTGGTGGCGTATTTTTTGACCCCGACCTTAAATCCACGAATTATAGATGCCAGATTTTTTGATTGTGGACCAAATTTATTTGGTTTCCATTTTTTATTTTTTATCCCCTGCGTTTTTCCCTGCATTTGTAGAGACGCAAAATTTTGCGTCTCTACAACCGGACCACAATCAACATCGTTTTTTTCAATAAACAATATCCCATGCACATGGTTCGGCATAACAATGTATTCATCCAAAACCACAAATGGAAAATGTTCTGGAATTTGTGTCCAAAATTTATCGGCCACCTGTCCAATTTTTGACAACATCATTTTTCCATCCACCATATCGCCAAAAAATTCCTCCCGACCTTGGGTGCAAATAGTCACAAAATACGCCCCATCCGAAGAATAATCCCAATCAGGACATTTGGCTGATTTGATTCTGTATTTATTCCGAAATAATGACGGTTCTTCGCCTGACATATCCGGATCGTATCTCTTTTGTGATAAAGGTAAAGACGCAAGGTTTTGCGTCTCCCTGGGGTGTAATCATAGCAAAAACCCCCACTGGAATATCCAGTGGGAGTTTCGCTTTAAGTTAACTTATTTGTTCTCCCAAGTCTCGAAATATCGAGAGGAGAGATTTATTTGTTAACTAGTCTGCGTTAACTTTGGCAGTAGTGTCAACGTCAAGCAGATATCCGTTTAGCCAGTCTGACGTAGTGTCAGAGTGAGCGGTTGAAGATTCGTCTGACCAGATCATGTTACCAGTTTGATCTGATCCGTTGTCATACGTATTGTCTCCATCCGTATCTCGGGCAGCGGCTGCTGCGTATGAAGTATCACGAACGAAAGATATAGACACTGCATCATCGTCTGCTTCAGATCCTGATTGGGCTGTCGCAGGCAAGAAGAGTGCGTAAGTTCGAGATTCTCCAGCAGCAAGCTGTTGACCAGTAAAGTCTCCGAGGATTCGTACGGCTGTTTCTGAACCAGCACTTAGAACCATTCGGTCTAGTACTACGGCAGAATCATCGATTGTTCCGTCAGATTTTACTTGTTTGATCAATGGCACGTTAGCCACGTTACTTGCGTCTACAAGCACTGTATATTCCTCATTATCAGCAATTGCTGTGGTAAGCGCTGTAACCGTCACAGAAGTGGCACTTCCTACGGCAGTAACCGTAGTAATGGTGTCAGATCCGATTGCGATAAGGTCTCCTACTCCGAGTACGGTAGTAGCATCCACTGTATCAACTGTAAGTGCAGTTGATCCAATAGCTGTGTTACCAGCGTTAACCAATACTCCAGATCCAGTGATTCCAGTTGGTGAAAACTGCATTCCAGAGAGTGCTGCGTCAAGAGTTACTCGTCCGAGTTCTGCTTGTCGACCTGAGTCGGCTGTCACAGTAAATCGGTAAAGTTCTTGAGAAGCACTAGATGGATCAGAGAATGATGGTTGGTTGGTAGCGTGCTTGAAGGCCATTTCTGTTCGGTAGGCAACAAAGTTTTGCCCTACAGCATCTCCCCAATATGGAGAAGCACTTGGAACAGAAATGTCAGATCCAGTAGCAGCAGTTACTGCCTCGAGTCCTCGGTGCGTTGTATTGTCTGCATCGAGAGCAAGTAAGAGTCGTTGTCCAGTTTGATTTGCTTTTGTGATGTCTCGTACATCAACCTTAACCGTTACGTAAGTAGAATCATCTTTTGGCACACGGATTCGATCTTGGTTTGCTAGTTCGAATTGGATTGATCCAGAAGTCATTTGTTTTTCTTGAACGAGTTGCCCAGCTTCGTTGTAAAGCTTGAAACTCAAACGATCTCCAGCAGAAGTGTTGTCTGCTGTACCATTTCCATCTACATCGTTTTCGAGGTAGATGTCTTTGATTTGTACTTCGTCATCAGCTCCGTTGAATCGGATTTTCATTACTTCCACATTTGATTGGTTAGCAACCAAGATGTCTGAGTAAACAGTAGATCCGATAGAGGTAGTAAGACTACCAGAACTAACAAGTTCGAAGTTCACACCAGCAAGTACATTTGATGTAGAAAGAGCAGCTCCACCTTCGTTTACCGTTACAGTTTGTCCGTTTTCTACATTGTCTGCATCTATTCCAGTAACGGTCAGTTTCAACTGATGTCGGATAGATACTGATGATCCATCAGCTATATTTGCTCCTAGATCTGAGTCCAAAGCAAGAGAGTCAGAATCAGTAACCGCTGTAATGGCTCGAACAATGTCTGTTCCAGAGTTATCCCAAATGATCAAATCTCCTACAGTCATTCCTGTAGTAGAAGCAACATCCACATCAGCGGTACTACCAAGAGCTGTTTCGTTTTGTCCAGCCAATGGAGTAGTAGAGATAGCCGTAGCAGAAGCTTCGATCGTATCAACTACAACTGTGAATTCTTTTTGCCCAGCAGATGGGATGATCACAGAAAGATCGTTGAAAGTTGCACCTCCAGTAGAAGATAAGTTTTTCGCAGATCCTTGTTGTGTTCCATCAACGAACATAGCCATAGTGAAGTTGGTGTACGTTCGAGTACTTCCAGAAACTCCAACACCAGCATTGTTAGTGTTTACCGCAGTGTCTGCAGCAATAGTAGCAGAAGTAATGTTTACGTCTCCTGAATCATTGTTGTCGAGTACGAATTTCAAGAATTCTACATCATCCACACCAGCTACGATTTTGTCTCCGTCAGAGAGACCATCTGTTTTGGTGATAGTAAGCGTAGAAGCTTGTACTTCTACAAATGATCCTTGAGCAGAACCAAGTACTTCGCTGTCAGAAACAGAGTCTCCAGTAGAAATATACTCTGGTGAAGCAAAAGCATCAACTGTACTAGTATTTCCGATAATTTCTAGTTTTACTGTGTCGCCAGCAGAAGCTGCGTCAGCAATGTTACCAACGATTTTGATGATAGATGTTCCAGCAATTTCGAAGGTAGTGTTGAAGTTCAAGTAAGAAGTCAACATAGTTCCTCCGTCAGTGAAATCATTTTCTGCATCGATCAATCGATCGTTGAGATAAAATCGGAAGTTGTCGAAATTAAGATTCAACTCTGCAAGTGTGTCTGCATCAGTAAGATCGGTACCTGTAGCCACATCTACACGTAGTCCGTCAACAATCAATGGTTGATCAACTACAACTCGTGCAGTCAAGAACACTACATCGTTAGATCCTGGAGCATAAGTTTGATTTCCAAGAGACGCAGGGTCTCGAGAAATGTTCAAATCTCCTGAATCAATGGTGTAAGTTTTTAAAGTAGCACAAGCATCTTCTGCATTAGAAGTTCCTGAAGTACAGCTTGAGTCACTAGATCCAGAACCATAGAGAGCTTTGATTCCAAATGAAGTTCCAATTTCTACACCCACGATGTCTTCGAAGTTGTCGATTTTCAAAGTAAGTGTGTCAGAAGCTTCAGCAGAAACAACGTCTGCTCGGATAGAGAAGATTTTTGAGTCTCCGTCTTCTAGGATGTAACCTCCTGTTACTCCGTTATCAAGTCGGAAAGTAAGGTAATCTCCGTCAACGATAGTTTCAGCAGAAACTTGTTCTCCAGAAACATAGACCGCTACGTTTTCAAGATTGTCTTGAATTTCTGCTGTACCAGTGTTTTTGAAAGTAATGGCTCGAAGTTCGATGTCTTTGTTAGAAGTTGATTGATTGAGCAATCGGAATTTACCAACCTCAATAAAATTATCTCCTACATCAACAGTAGTGTCTGATCCCAAAATTGAGAATTGAACACTAGAAACTTCGTAGTCAGCTACTTCCATTTCTTCCCCTTCAATTGGGAAGTCTCCCACAATGTTTGCTGCAGTAGATACAAGATCGTCAGCAGAAACTACAGCCAATCGATTGTGATGCCCGATGTTTTTGTCGCTTGATGTGTACTTCGCAGAAGTCACTACATCAGCCACAAGAGTTTGTCCAGCTGGCACTACGATAGGTGGGTTAAATCGAAGCTCAACAACGTCGTCATTATTGATGGATTTATCGTTTCCGATTTTAAATCCGTCAATTTCAAGCCAAACATTGTCAAAATCGTCATTGTCACCAAGTCCAAGACGAGTGAAAGTCAAAGAAGAAACTTCGATGTCACTGTCGTCAGAAGCGGTAAGTTCAACAGTCGTGTACGGAACAGAAGTAGCGTTGTAAGGAACATTGGTTCCTCGAGGAGTGTCATCAGAGAGTACTACCTCAAGAGTTCCTTCTGCTGGTCCTTCTGGTTCTGATACAACCAATTGAGAGTCGTAAACAATTTTTGTGGTCTCAGCACGAGTCACAGCGTTAGCTGGTCCAAAAGAACCATCTCCGTACCCTCGCATAAGTCCGTTATTGTAAGCAGTTTCTACATAACCGTAGAACCAGTCTGATTCTCCTACATCATCGAAGTGAGGAGCACCAAAAAGGTCTTGGTCAATTTCGAAAGCGTTTACAACCATTTTAGCAATTTCTGCTCGGTTAATTCCAACAGCAGGTCGGAAGTAACCGTCTGGATACCCGTTAATCCATCCTTGGTTGTACATTGTTTCAATGTAGTCGTAGTACCAAGCACCTGGGTCAACGTCTGGGAAGTGAGGTCCTCCTGTGTCATCTAATTCAACACCTGAAGACAAAACGATAATTTTTGAAACTTCTGCTCGGTTCAATTGTCGGTTTGGAGCAAAAGATCCATCATCGTTCCCACTGATAACTCCTTGGTCCATAAGCTCTTCAATAGCTTCTTCAGCCCAAGAAGGAATTTCCATAGCATCCGTGAAGTCAAGCTGCGCTTGAGCAGGAGCTGCCAAGAAAGCTACTCCAAATGCTACTAAAGTGAGCGAAGCAAGACCTTTTCGAATCATTTTAATGGATTCCATAGTCTTAAAAGTTAAGAAATAAAAAATTTTCAAATTTTTAACAGCCAGTGGCTGTTTGTTATAGAGAAATTGATTAACTCAATGTCTAATTCGTAGCGATAAGCTACTGATTGAAATTTTACAATTCATGTTTCTTCCCATTCTTTGATCCATTTCCCGTTGTTTGTTTTATGGGGTTTTTCCGTGATGTAAAAGATCCAAGATACTTTATCGTCCGAGCCCCCAAAGTCAACCTTTGGGAACCAGCCATAAAATATCGTTGTCTAAAACGAAAATAATCATCTATTTGTTACAGAATTTAGCCCTTTTTTATGCTATTTTCGCTTGCCTTTTTGTGTAAAAATTGTATCGTAATTTGTATTAAATCTTTCTGAACTTGTGAAAAAAATCTTCTTCCTTCTCCAAAAACCCTTGACCTGTCCGCCATAGTTCCCATTATAACTCTATAAAAAAAAACGAAGGTGGATACTTACTACTTAATACTTCCCTCGATGACTACAAATTTCGACATCTGCACTTTTGGGTCCATCACGGTGGATCTTTTTATGCACATTCCAGAGATGTCAGAAATAAAACTTCCTGTTTCTGAAAAAAAAACGGAACGATTTTTTACGCTTCCAGCTGAAGCAAAAATTCAAATAAAAAACCCCATCCAATCTATCGGAGGGAGTGCGGCAAATTCTGCTGTAGGATTTTCTGAGCTGGGATTAGAAGCCGCCCCCTTTGGCGTGGTTGGGACAGATGAAAATGCACATCTTATTTTTGAAACTTTTAAAAAACATAAAATCACTACCGATTTTCTCATTACTCAAGAAGGGAAATGTAGTTTTTCTGTGATTCTCACTTCCACGAGCGGAAAAAGAACCGTGCTTCACCAGCGATCCATTGCTGAAAATTTTGGAAAAAAAACACTAGCAAATGCTCCGAAAAGTCGGGCAATATATGTGGGACATTTATATAAAACAGCTGAACCGTTACTTTTTGAAATTCCTCACTGGAAAGAGCGAACCGAAGGAATTTGTGCCTGGAATCCCGGATCTACCCAATTTCAATCTGGTTTTGAAAAATTCAAAGATCTTTTTCCACATGTTGATTGTCTCATTCTCAATCGAGAAGAAGCAGAAGCCTTTACAGGGATTTCTGCGAAAAAAATTGATGCGGACAAAACTCCTCCAGAAATTTTGGGCAAAAAAGTACCAGTTCCTTTTTCGGAATACACACCAAATACCTTTTATGATGTCAGGCCACTTGGAGAAAAATTTATTGCGGCCGGAATTAAAAGTGTTTTCATTACCGATGGAAGAAAGGGGGCACAATTTTTTAGTAAAAATGAACACTACTTTGTTCCCACCCAAGACATTCCCCCTGTCTGTACATTGGGAGCAGGAGATGCTTTTTCTGTAGGAGCGGTGGCTGCCCTTTTGCATGGGAAAGAACCAAAAGAACAATTACTCTGGGGTGGAATAAATGCTTCAGGTGTAACTCGGGAATTTGGAGCACAGATAGGATTGCTTTCTTTAGAAAAAATTCAAAAATCAATGGAAAAATAATTTTTATAAAAAAATACCCCGAAGGTTCAGGGTATTTTTGTTTTTTTGTAATTTTCTTCTTTCTACCCTCCGGTACTAGCTGGACGTTCTCCTGCCCCGGCTCCAATAATAGTATTGACGAGAGCAAATGAGAGCAAGATGACCAAAATCCCGATTACAGCGTACATGAGAATTTTTTTTGCGTTTTCCACTTTTCCATCGTCTCCTGCAGCCGTGATGTAGAGAAATCCTCCATAGATAATAAATCCAGTCGCTACCAATCCCAAAAAGAATAGGAAGAAGTTAAGGATGGTGAGCAAAGCAGACCGAAGAGATCCTCCCCAAGCACCAGTACTTTCTCCGATTACAGATGGGTTGTCCCCTTCGTCGATAAGACGAGTCTGTGCAAAAATAACTTCTGGACCGAGACCAAAGAAAAGGGCGGCCACCAGAATTCCGAGAGCGGGAGCAAAGAATTTTTTCATTTTTTTAAAAATAAATTTTATTTTGTTTCTTTGAGCTTAAATGATTAAATTAAACTTGGCAAAGAAATCTAGTAGGTAAATTTTCGTGGAAAACCAAAACCTTTGCAAGTTTTTTTTTACTTTTTCTCCTTCCGCAAAAAACTATGTCTCTCAATTCGCCGCTTAAAAACGCGATTAAATCAACTTCCGCACACTTCAAAAAAATAGAAAAATTAGGCGTCTTTTCGGTAAAAGATTTCCTAGAATTTTTCCCTCGGGCCATCGAATCGACAGAAATTGTACCGGATTTTCAAAGTATTCGGTTGGGAGAAAAAAATACTTTTTCTGGAATTCTCACGGATATTCGGAAAGAAAAAACTCCTCGTGGAAGAGTGCTCGGGAAAGCCGTGTTGCTTTTAGATGATCAAACTTCTTTGGAGGTGGTGTGGTTTCAGATTCCTTATGTTTTAAAAAACTTGAGAGATGATGCTCGTGTTTTTTTGGTGGGAAAAGTGGATCGAAACTATGGCCAGGTACAAATACTCAATCCAGAAGTACATCTGGATCGAGGCGTACATGTCGGTGCACTCCGAGCGATCTATCCAGAATCTCCCCCCATCACTTCGAAATGGATTCGAGACAAGATCACCCCCCTCCTCCCACTCGCTCTAGAATTCCCGGAAACCATTCCTTCTCAAATATTGGAATCAGAAAACTTACTTTCAAAACCGGTGGCTACCAGAGCGATTCATCATCCAAAAAACATAAAAGAATGGAACGAAGCCAAAAGGAGATTGGCATTTGAAGAAATTTTTACGATCCAAATGCGGGTGATCCGAGAAAAAATAGCACGAGAAAAAAATCAGAAAAACACTTTTATTATTCCTTTTGAAGTGGAACAAATAAAAGAAGATCTCAAAAAAGTCCCTTTCGAGCTGACCGCTGCCCAAAAAAAATGTCTACATCACATCGTGAAAGATCTCGAGGCCTCCAAGCCGATGCACCGACTCATGCAAGGAGATGTGGGGAGTGGAAAAACAATTGTGGCTTTTCTCGCCGCCATGCAAGTAGTGAGAAAAGGATTTCAGGCGGCTTTTCTCGCTCCCACTGAAATTTTGGCGACACAGCATTTTGCAGGAGCACTGAAATTTTTTGGTCCAGAAATCTCCGTGGAATTGCTCACGGGATCCGTCACGGCAAAAAAGAAAGAAGAAATCAAAAACAAACTCCGAACCGGACAGATCAAGGTACTCATCGGAACGCACGCTATCCTGACCGAAGATACGGTTTTCCAAAATTTGGGTTTAGCTGTGATTGATGAACAGCATCGATTTGGAGTGGCTCAACGAAGCACTTTGGCAGAGAATAATTCTCATGTGCTTGCCATGACTGCCACTCCCATCCCACGAACCTTGGCGTTAACAATTTATGGGGATCAAGATCTCTCCGTGATCGATGAAATGCCTCCCGGCAGAAAACCGATCATTACACGCGTGGTCGCAGACGAAAAAACGCGAACCCTTTGCAACAGGTTTATTGATGATCAGATCGAGAAAGGGAGACAAATTTTCTGGATCTGTCCGCTGATCGATGAGTCGGACAAAATCGAGGCCAAAAACGTAAAAGAAGAATTTGATCGGATCGCCAATGACATTTTCCCAAATCGAAAAGTGCAATTTCTTCACGGGAAATTA
Source organism: uncultured Candidatus Peribacteria bacterium (assembly GCA_964344775.1). Classification (GTDB taxonomy): domain Bacteria; phylum Patescibacteriota; class Gracilibacteria; order UBA4473; family UBA4473; genus CAYFMH01. The sequence continues at coordinate 9,031 of CAYFOO010000002.1, read as the reverse complement.
CGACCAAAAGAAAAATCGGCCATCATGGAATCCTTTCGCAATCATGAATTTGATATTTTGGTTTCCACTTCGGTGATTGAAGTCGGGGTCGATATCCCGAATGCCACGGCCATGGTGATTGAAAATTCCGAACGATTTGGCCTTGCTCAATTGCATCAGTTCCGAGGGAGGATCGGACGGAATGCCATGCAAAGCTACTGCTTCCTGATGACGGGAAAAACGGAAGACAAACACAAAGAACGTCTCAAGGCGATGGAAAAATCCAATGACGGGATGTATCTGGCCGAGGTGGATTTGAAATTGCGGGGTGCGGGAGAAGTGTATGGTGTCAGACAGAGTGGTTTCCCAGATCTGAAATGTGCGGATCTGACAGATGTCGAGATGATCAGTAAGGCGAGAGATTGGGCGATCCGAATTCTCAAGGAAGACATGGGGCTCAAAAAATATCCGGTGCTGAAGAAGGTGGTGGAGAGTGGGGAGGTGTATTTTTGAAAAACTTGCATTTTTCTTCGTTCATTCTTACACTCGATCTGTCCTTGAAGGAATCTGTAGCAATACAGTCCTGACAGCCTGCAAATGAGGCGTGGCGAGACAAGGACTTTTTTATTATGACCCCAGATTACAAAAAGATAATCGCAGAAGCTCGGCAGTTGTATTTTTCTTTGCCCAAGAAAATATTCTGCCCGAGCTTGAAGTCGAACGTTTTACTTACCCGGATCGGCTGGGAACATTTGATCAATAAGAAAGACCGAACACTCAAACAATCCTACTTTCGTGTGAAACATCTGCATTTGGTCCCCCAAATTTTGAAAGAAATGCCTTATTTTCAATCTCACACTGTTTTGAAAAAAGGATGCAATGAACACCAGTTTTGGAGTTTTCAGGTGGTGATAAAATCAAACTGTTTGGAGGTAGTAGTTCGACAAACGGGGAATCAAGCCAAGCATTTTTATAGCATTGTATACAAGGGGAGAGCTCCGAGAAAGATTTAGTCCGGTGCTAAAAAAAGGTGATGAAAAGTGGGGAGGTGTATTTTGAAATTGAAAAATCCTCTAAATCATGATATAATTTCATGATTAATTTTTGATCTCCGCAGGCTCAATTTTGTAAATTGAACCAAAACGTTTCGGTTGTGCAACACTAAAAACATTCCGAAGCAACTTACAAAGTTGCTCCTGCAGAAGACAGACTAAGAAACATCTCGAGTTTTTTACATTTCCATTTTCCCATTTGCCATTTTTCGTCTCCCCCCACCCCTCATGCAGACTCCATATTGCATGTGGAGCCACTTTGCTGTTTACACTTTTTCCACCTCCGCATTCTCAATCTCAATATGCAAGTTCTCTCGCTGCGGAAAAAGATGCTTGTGTGCCGAAAGAATTTCAATCCCCACAACCTCATTATCCTCACCAAAATTAATCGCCACGTCCTCTGAAATTCTCTGCGTCGTCACCTGTGCCGGTTTTTCCGTAAACCGGATATAAGCCGCATCAACTTCTTCGTCATAAGATATTTTCATGGTCAACTAGAAATAAAAAGTATAAACCGTAATGACAATTGTTTTTTCTTTTCTCTTTTCTATAACCGACATCACTTGCTTAATCCCATACCATTTTCCATTCCACTCTTTTTCAAACGGAAAGTTTTTTCTGAAAGCTTTTCTTCCCGTTTTGGCAGGAACACTTTCCCCTTTTTTAATAGTCTCAAGAATTTCTTCTTTCGTGGTCCCTCTTTCTTTCATCTGTATCTCCACATGTTTTGAAAAAACAATTTTTTCTGGTGTCATTTCCGCCCTGAGATTATTTTTTATTCGATGTTCGTCAAGAAATATTCCTTTTTCTACTTACCATTTTTTATTCCCAAAACTAAATTCAATTCCTAAATTTTACATTCCGCTTTCCAAATTTTTTAGTGATTTTTAATCGCAACACACTCCATCTCAAAAAATAAATCCTCCCGACAAATATTCACACAAAGCGGAATAAACGGAAACCGCCAATTTTTAGATTTATAAATCTGGAGAAAAATATCGAAGTACTTTTCATTTTTGCAATACACAATAGAAAAAACGATGTCATTAAAATCAGTTCCTTCTTTCTGTAGCAAATGCCCCACACAATCCAAAACATAATCTACATTTCTCTCCGGATCATCCTGAAAAATTGATTTTCCATCCCAATCCACCGAAGAAGTCCCGGAGATATACACTTTTTTAAATTGAGAAAAAGTAAGCACTTTCCCGCGACTAAATTTCGGGCCGTAACTGCTTGCATCTGGTTGTAAATCACTTTTTAAATCTTTGATTTCCACTTCGTTGCTCTGAATTCCTTCGAAATTCAAACTTAATTTTTGCCCCTCCAAATCCGCCTCGATTCCGGTCGCGGCTGGGAAGTCTGTAATTTTATGCTTCTGAAAATAAGCGTCTCGCAACTGGTTGAACCCCTCATAATTATGGTTGATATCTTCGATAAAGTTCCAATGACGAAACAGATCCTGAGGCGAAAAATTTTGAGATTTTAATACTTCATCTACCGATTCATAATCCTGAAAACCACAGAGATAGAGTTGTCTTTCGTTTTCCGTTTCAAAAATAGTGCCGATTTTTCTTCCATCAATCTCCTTAGTATTTAACCCACCAGTTAACTGGTGGGTTAACGCAAGTTGAGAAATATACCGAAAAGATTTTAAATTTCCTTCTCCCGTATGAACACAAACACTTGGAAGTCGGGGACCATTGATAGAATGGGCTAGAAAGATGCACGGAAATTCTTTTTTTAGATCTGAAAATTGGTCAACAAATCTTCTTTCTCCCGCGATAAAAATTCGGATAATTTGAACTTCTTCTGAAGCCTCCTTTATCTTCTCCAAAACAGATATTTTTGAGAGATTGCGAGTGAGAAACAAATATTTTTCTTGATAATCTGTGGTTTGAGAATCGTCTTTCATTTTACGGAAAATATATTATACCGCACAGGCTTGGAAATAAAAATGTAATAAAACCTTGCGGCATTATACCTCATTTTTTATTTTTAACATTAAGGTGTATAACCTTCTTATAAGATGTTGGAACTTGATTTACAAATTCACAAAGAAAAATTCAAATTGGAGGATGCTATTTGTGAGGCATTTCCAAATCCCATAATTTTTTATTGCTGGCATACAGAAGACGTGCGGAACTTTTTTACTACCTTTGTGGTGATGGATTTTCAGAAAAAAGAAATGACTTACTACTCTTGCTTTTCCCCAAAAAACCAAAAAAAGACGGATGCGTATCATCGAGAATCCTGGCTCCAAACAGCCCTCACGCACTGCCCTCATTCCACCCTCCGGATAAAAGGGACAAATAGTTTTTACAACTTTATCGAGAACGGCCGATTTTTATTTTTTGTGGATCCAGAAGCCAAAAAGATAAAAGTTTTTACGGGCGAAGATCTGAATTGTGAAGAAGCAGAAGATATTTTGAGTTTCGGTTCTACTTTTTATTGGATTGAGGAGGATCCCGATCATTTTTATTTTTGTGCTCACACGGATCGTTCTGGGGAAGGAATTATGATTCATTATTATAAAACCGATGCCCAGTTAAAAAATATCGAAAAAATTTTTTCGCACCCCGAAAAAAAAGGGAAATGTCCGCACACGACGAAAAGTCATCACCATTATCTTTTTAATTCTAACTTTGAAAATATCGATTTTAAGCTCAAAAAAGATGGGAAAATTATCCGAAAAAAAGAATTGCTGAACCGGACCTACCGACATCTTTACCAGAAATATTGTGAAGCGATTGGGAAAGATTTTGCAGAAGAAGCATATCAAAAATCATTTACTATCGGTGAAAATCAAATGTACGAACTTGATCCGGATTTTGATCTGTATATCAAATCTTTCTTTGGCGATTGCAACTTCAAAGAACTCTGTGATCAGATCCCAGAATGTCAGTTTGAATTGGCACCCGGGAAAATAACCATGCTCGACTTGGAAACTTTAGATTTTCAAGCAATCGATACCACTTTTGCTGCTCCGGCCCACTTCGAGATCGATGAAAAAGAAGATTGTATTTACACTTCCTCTCATAATTTTTGCACCTTTGAATCTCGATTTTTCTTCGGCCCGGCCGGGATCGATAAATATCAATTAACCGATGGAAAATTAATTCACAAAGGGTGCTTTTCTGATCCGCGAGGATATCGATTTACCTCGCATCGATTTTTCCGATTTGAAGACAAGGGGTATGTCTGCACGATTGGGAAACCAAATCGACTTTTCATCATTGATGCTCAGACGATGGAACTGGATCATTTTACCGATATTGGTCCAGATTTTTTGTCAGATATTCCAGAAGAAAAAGTAGCCGATGCCCTCAACCATTTCCGTCAAAAACAGATGGAATACGTAGCGTTGGAAGTTTCGGAAAACGGTGAATTTATTTGTTTGATTGGGACCTTTTCGACTGTTTTTTATAGCATGCGGGAGAAAAAAGTGGTGGCCGAACTCCCATTTCTTGATGAATCAATCAGGTCTCACCACCCCGCACTCCAGGATTGCTACGGCAAGTCCATTCATTGCCAATATTTTTGACCAAAAAATAGGGATAAATATTAATGAATAAGCCCCTTAGCCTACTCCTCCCGACTCGTCGGGATACGAAGGCCGGGCAACTTACAACTTACAACCTACAACTTCCCACCTTTTATACAAATGCTTGGACTTGATCTACACATCAATACCGAAAAATTCAAAGCTCCTGAAAAGGTGGCTGAGAATTTTGATGCCCCGTTAATGTTTTATCTCCGGCACCGAAAAGATAAGCGAAATTTTTTGGTTTCTTTTGTGCTTTTGGATTTCCGAAAAGGAGAAAGCACCTATCTCACTTCTTATTCTCTAGAAAATTTAGAAACAATAAAAAACACCTCCTATCAGTGCCCTCAAATATTCAAACCACATTCTTCTTTATGCGTTAATTCAAATGGTGCCTTTCTCAACTTTGTAGAAAACAGTCCGTACTTTTATTTGGTAGATCCGGCCAATAAAAAATTAAAAGTACTTACCGGAAAAGATCTTCCGATTCCAGATAATGAAAATATCACGCAATTTGTTTCCACCATTTTCCCGGATGATGAAGATCCGAACTATTTTTATTTTTCAGCCCTGCACCAAAATTCTTCTGAAGACAAAGGTGTAGTGAAATATTATCGATCGACCCTCGATCTGAAAAAAATTGAAGAAATTTTCACTGACCCTCGAGGACGGGGATGCCCGCATGTGACCAAAAAACATGGGAATCTTTTACTCAATTCTGATTTTTCTGATGTTTGTTTTCAGGTGCAAAAAACAGGGGAGATTTTTGATCGGGCTCAATTATACAAGTATGTATTTCGAATTCTGTTCCAAGAGTTTTGTGAACAAATGAGTGAAAATTTTTCAGAAGAAAATTTCCAAAAATCAATTTCGATTGATGAATTCAATGGAACTTATGACCTCCGACCTGATTTTGAATTGTACGTCCAATCTCTTTTTGGGGAAAAATCTTTCCGAGAAATCTGTGATGCCCGGGAAGAATTTTTGGTAAAACCAGTAGAAGGCAACATCAACACCATAAATTTATCAAAAAATCAACAAACTCTATATCACACGACCTATTCCACTCCGGCCCACTTTGAACTTCATCCGGACGGAAAATGCGTTTTTGTTTCTTGCCACAACTTTGCCAAACTAGAAGGAGGGCGTACTTTTTTCGGTCCAGCAGCCATTGATAAATTTGAAATAACCGAAAAAGGACTCACAAAAAAAGAAAGTTTTTCTGATACACGAGGATACCGGTTTACTTCGCACAAGGTTTTTTCTTTCGGAGGAAAAATCTACATCTGCACCATTGGAAAACCCAATCGACTCTTTTTTATCAATGCCGAAAATATGTCTTTGGAATTTCATCACGACATTGGAAAAAACTTTTTGGACGATATTGGGGCGGAAGACATGGCTGACTTTCTCAACTATCATCACCCCGGACATGCAGCCGAATATATCGCTCTGGAAGTTTCTGACGATGGAAAATTCATTTTCATTGTCGGACACAAGACAATCCTGATTTATAATTTTGAAAAACGAAAAATGGAGGAAGAAATTGAAATCTTAAAATCAAAATCACTTTTTGACGATATCGATTTGTCTAATTTTCAAGTGCACACCACCCATTGCCAATATCTTTCATAATGAAATTCAATATCACCCATCAATCCGAACTCGTGGATTTGTCCAAAGGTCAGCAAGATGAAATCAATGATTTGCTATCCTGGGAAACCCCGCCTCAGTTTCTCGCTCCCGGCAGGACGGCCTGGCACGTGCTTAAAAATCCCATCTCTGTTTCTGGGAAACCTTTTGCCGCTCTCAAGCTCAAAGGAATCGGAATCTGGAATCCAGAATCGGCACATCAATTCCGCGGACAGTACGAAAAAAAGATTTACAATGCCCCCCATCCACCAACTTCTGAGAAATACGAAACGGGGCAAAAAGTGAAACATTTTGGTTTTTCAGGGCAGGGAGATTTTCGAACGCTGACCAGTGAAATTTCTCCCTTTGGAGGCATCGAACACCGCCGAGCATTACAAGAATACGAAGCCGCACTTCATCTTTATAAAAATAAGGTTTCAGTCACTCCGCCTCTTTTGGTAGCCGAATATCCGGATCACCTTTTTGAAGGAAAGGTGATGGGAGTAGCGGTTTCTCTCGTGGAAGAAAATAATCCCTATCGACTCGATCGCGTGCTTTTTCAAACCGAAAAAAATAATCCGCAATTTCAAAAATTTTATGAAGCCCTGTTCGAAGATTTAAAAGTTTCTAAAACTTCCGAGCCAAAAATGCAAAGAACAGAAATACTGGCAAAATTAATGCAAAAAGTGGGAGAAGAGTTATACAAATTTTCATCATCCGGAATCTATCGACACTCCGGAGGGCTGGATAATTTCTACTACTGCCTTGGGAGTCAAAAGGTCGTTTTTACCGATTTGGATTCTTCTCGATTTCTCAAAACAACCGAAAAAGAAATCCAGCCTTTAGAGATCTTGCGAGATCAGATCAGTGTCATGCACAAGTTTCTCCACCACCTGGCTTCTTTGATCGAAAAATCCCCCTACGAAGTGGCTGACTTCAAAAGCCAAGATCCGCTTTATGCTTTTTTGAGTGCTTATTTTGGCGGCAATTTTTCTACGGAATTAAAAAAAATATCCGAGGTACTGTGGGAATATTTTGAAAGCGTTCCACCCGATGTTTGGCGAAGCCATCATCTTTCAGGCGAAAAAGATTGTTTTTATATTTTTTGTTTAATCGCCCTTTCTCCGCTGTACAAAAAGACAAGTCTTAATGAGAAATATCCAAATCAGTGGACACAAGAGGCTTTATTAAAAAACGCAAAAACGGCCCTCGGAGAAAGATATAAAACGCTAGAATGTCTTTTGGAAAAATTGCCTGTCGACCGACCTGTCAGTCGTAGTCTGGAATTAAATCTCGAGACTGACGAGGGCTGAAGTTTGTAACTGAAATTTTGAACTAACGTAGGCTGGAAAAATTGAAAATTCCAACAAAAAGGATACGGTGATTTGTGATGGCCCTCCCAGTTATCAACAACAAAAAATCAAAAGCGTTTCAAAATGCACTCGATCTGCACCAAAAATATTACCGAAGCGGATTGGGGCTCCAGTGGCATATCACGAATAATTGCAATTGGCGGTGTACGCACTGTTATCACGAGACTTATCAGGGAGAACAACCTGATCTGGAGACTATGAAAGATATCTTTCATCAGTATTTGGATTTGGGAAAAAAACAGGGATTTGGGTCAAAAAAAGTAGGATTTAAACTGACCGGAGGGGAGCCATTTGTGCATCCGGATATTTTACCGTTTCTAGAATACATCGCTCCTCATTCTGATCGGATTCGGACGGGGATTTTGACCAACGGATCTCTGCTCACGGATGAAATGCTCGAATTTCTGACCAAAAAATGTGCTATCCGGCGGATGCAGATCAGTATCGAAGGAGATCAAGTACAAAATGATGCGATTCGGGGCGAAGGAGCTTTTGATACGATTTTGCGAGCGATTGCCTTACTCAAAAAATACAATATTTCGGTCCATCTCGGCTGCACGATCTCTAAGCAAAATTACAAAGAAGTTTGGAATTTATTGGACCTACTCATTGTATATGACATTCCAATCCTTTTACGCATGCTGGTGCCGATCGGCCAGAGCCGAGAAGATCTCGAAAATATCGTCCCCCCAAAAGAACTCCAAAAATTCCACCAAAAAGTGCGAGAAATGAATCAAAAACATCATCTGCAGCACACGGTGAGTCGAGCTGGTCGAGAATACGATGATCTGACTCAGATGTTTCGGACGTACTGCATGAGTGGGATAGAGGCGTTGGATTATGATGGCCAGGTGAGGTCCTGTGGAGTTCGTTGGCACAATGGGCTCACGATCCTGCCCAATCTGGATGTGCTGGCTTGTCGGTTGCTGCCACAGCATGTGTTGGGAAATCTAAAGAAAGAGTCTCTAGAATCCATCTTCAATGGGCCAAAATACGAAGAACTCACTCAACTGGCCAAAGCCGATCCAGAATGCCAAAATTGTCGGGTGGTGGATCGATGTTTCGGGGGGGCGATGTGTATGTCAGAGGCGATGAAGCACGATCCGTATGCGAGAGATCCGCAGTGTTGGAAGGGATTATTGGAAAAAACTTTCTCTCTGGAATCGCTTATTTATGAGGTTAAATGCGATAGGTGTGAAAAATTACAAAAATAAAGCTTGACAAAATCCAATTTATAAATACTATTGCAATAAGTTTTTAATTTTTAAATACTATGATTGAACTTGAAGTAGCCAAACTTGAGATGCACAAAAGAGATGAAGCTCAAAAGAAGCTTGATGCACTACTAAAGGAAGATGAAAGCCTTGCCTCTGTTGTAGAGTTATTCAGACAGAAAGGTAATGAATCACCTAAAGTATTACTTGAACTTGCTCAGGCTCAAAGAGATTTAA
>CAYFOO010000001.1:0-77129 GCA_964344775.1 uncultured Candidatus Peribacteria bacterium | reverse complement strand
CTTACATCAAACTAATTCATGTTGCCCCAAATTTTTTGAATATCCATGTTTTTTTTGTGGAAAGTCAAATTACAAGACTTAAGCGTAAAACTGTTTGTACAGTTTGTGTCGGGTTGTCAGACCTTGCAGCTCTTGTTGTGCTATTTCAGAAGAAACGATGTTTCCACTTCCTCCGAGGAGGTAGTCTTTTTCTAGTAGATCAGCAATTTCAATTTTCAATTGGAATCCTTTTTCATTTTTTTCGAAGCAATTGTATTTTTCCGCATTTTTAAATCCTTTTGAGGGAATCCATCTGCCATTTTTTCGATAGCAGACGATAGGGATGGTTTCTGTGGTGGTGCTAGTGTATATTACGGCACAGGTTTGACTTGGGTTATTTGGGTACTCAAAGAGATTTTTTGATCGATAAAAATGCTGCCCGCCGATAGGTCTAATACTTTGTGTGCCAGGACAGAGGTGTTTTGACTCGAGAAGTACGTCTGTGCCCTCCCTATTTCTTTGTTTTTGATGCAATTCTGCAATTTCTTCTGGGAGTACTTCTTTTTCCTTTGTGTTTTCTTCAGCTTTTTCATCTGGAGAAATTGTAGTTGTAGTATCTGCGGCGGTTTGTGCGGTAGTTTCTTTTTTTTCTTCTTCCCTTCTGGCTATTCTGATTTGAATCTGGACGTAAGCTTGGTGATGTCTTTCCACTTCGTTGATTACCCATTGGTTCCGTGCCAGGATGAGTCGATGAGCTTCTTCTGGAGGTCTGTTGCGAAGTATCTCGGCTTCCCATGCCCTTTGTCTATGGCTGTCATTTCTTATACTAGCGATTAATTGTGCTTTTTCTGCGTTTTCTGCTCCGATAAGATCGCTTTCTTTCCAGTTAAATGCTTGTGTTTCCCAAGTAGTTAAAATCCATTTTGTTGCATCCCATCTGTTTTCATCATTTTTTATCTCTTGTATCCTTCTATCTAATGTTTCCTTCCTTCGCTTACTTTTTTGGTCTATTTTCCTTGTTTCAATTTCAATTTTTTTATTTTCTAATCTTTGACCTTCGGTCAATATAATTTGATATTTTTCATCAAATGTACCGTATTGCCAGGTGTGATTAATTTCTTCTACTCTTTTTTGAGTGTAAGTAAGAATATTTTCAGCTTGTGGGTTATTTTCATCAAATTCAATTCGTACTCCACGGGGTGGAGTATCTACAATTGTTTCCCAACCTCCTTCTTGAGGACTGTCCCCTCTGATTATTTTATTTATATTCTCAAAATCTCCAGTTTCAGCTCGATCATTTTCTGCTCCTCCAACTAATTCATTATCTCCTGCACCACCATCAATTTTTTCCCAATCAGAAGAAGTGTTATGCCCTTCAACAAGCCTAGCCAAACTTTCCCGCTTTTCTCGATTTTCTTGGTGTGCTGTTTTTCTTTCCGAGTCTTTCATCCCACTTTCAAAAGCCTCCAATTGCAAATGGGTATCATTTTTTAGAACTTCATTGAGGTTTTGAGAACCTTTTTGAGTTTCTTCATTTTCGTCACCAGTGAAGGGAGTGGGCATTTTTTAGATACTACCTATCTAATCATTATACCATAAATAGAACAAAAAAGCAACTATCCCCTTGCGTTTTTTAGCAAAAAAACAAAAAAGGCTGGAGCATTTTTGGCATACCCACTATTTCTTCGTTTCAAAAAAGATTAACCGTTCAATTTTTCGTTTTTAAAAACCAATCCCTGATAAATCCATACCTTCACCCCAATAGTTCCATAAGTAGTTTCTGCTCGAGCGGTGGCATAATCAATGTTTGCCCGTAAAGTATGAAGCGGTACGGTTCCAAAGGCATAACTTTCTCTTCGGGCAATATCCACTCCATTGAGACGCCCACTCACGGTGATTTTAATTCCTTTTGCTCCAGATTCCTTTGCTCGATCTATTGCCATTTTTGCTACCCGACGGTATGGGAACCTTCGAGAGATTTGATCTGCCACAGAAGCCGCTACAAGCTCTGCATTCCCATCCGGTTTTCGGATTTCTTGAATAGAAAGTTCAAACGCTTCTCCGAACTTTGATCGCAATTCTTTGGTAAGTAATTCTACATTTTCACCGCTTCGACCAATGATAATTCCCGGTTTTCCGCAGTGGACGATGATCGCTGTTTTTCCTGGATGTCTGTGAATTTCTATTTTTGCGATACCCGCTTCCTTGCCTTTTTCTTTGAGAAACTTCCGAATAGCGATGTCCTGGAGAAACTTTTGAGCAAAATTCTTTCGATCGTACCAGAGAGAATCCCAAGTTCGGGTGATTCCTATTCGGAGAGATATCGGACTAACTTTTTTTCCCATGTTTTTTTGATGAAATTATGAATTTGGTACTTCCAACTCAATAGAAATATGTGAAGTAGGTTTTTGAATTGGCAATGCCCTTCCTCGGGTAGAAGGAAGATACCTTTTGTAAACCGGCCCTTTGTTTACGGTGATATCTTTTATTTGCAGGTCTTCTTTTTTCTTTTTGTCGTTTCCTTCCGCATTGGCTACTGCTGAATGAAGTACTTTGTACAACACTTTTGCTGCTTTTTTGGGAGTGAATTTCAAAATTTCCAAAGCTTCCAAAGCTTTCTTCTCACGAACCAATCCAGCCACTACATTGGCTTTTTTCGGTGAAATTCGAATTCCTCTCAGATGTGCTTTCATTAATAATTTTAAATTGAGTTATAAATTTTTCAGGTTGTAAGTGGTAGGTAATAGGTTGTAGGGATTTTAAAAATTGAATTATGCCTTACAACTTACAACCTACAACTTCCCACTTTTTTACTTCGCTAATTTCCCTCCATGACTCCTAAATCTACGAGTTGGAGAGAACTCTCCCAGTCTGTGCCCCACCATAGATTCTGAGCAAAAAACCGGAATATGCTCCTTCCCATTATGCACCCCAAACGTGTGCCCCACAAACTCTGGAGCAATCACACAAGCCCGTGACCAGGTTTTGATTACCTTTTTTTGGCCAGCTGCCTCCATAGCATTCACCTTTTTCATGAGGCGAGGATCTACGTATGGCCCTTTCTTTGAGGATCTTGTCATCGAATTTAGGGATTAAAGCCGCGTGATTCTATGTTTATGAAAGGAGTTGTCAAATAATTCTCGTAATTTTTAACGTATCCTCCAAAGCTCATATTCATTTGTAAAGTTTGCAGTAGGATGGCCCCCCTATTCTTCCGTCATTAATAATCGTCCAAAAAAATCCCCTTGCAATTTCCGCTGATTTACTACACAATAGCCGCAGTCTCTAAATTTAGGTTTACTTCAAATTGTTGATAACTAAAAACTAAATAACGAAAAACTAAAAACTTTTTTCTATGGACGAAGTCCCCCTGCTGATACTTTTATTGGTTCTCTCCGGATTCTTTTCTGGTGCGGAAATCGCACTTTTTTCGTTGGGATCAGAAAAAATCCATGCCCTCAAGCAAAACACGAATTCGAAGAAGAAACTACGCCAAATCGAACGACTAGAGAGACTCAAATCTGATCCGTCAAAACTGCTGGTGACCATCTTGATCGGAAATAATGTGGTAAACGTAGCCGCCTCAGCTCTCGCTACCCTCATGGGTACTAATATTGCCTACCATCGAGGATATGGAGAAGAAACAGCCCTCATTATCGGAGTGGTGACGGGAGTGATGACCTTTTTGCTACTCCTTTTCGGAGAAATCACACCAAAAGCTCTAGCACACAAACACGCCGTGAGATTTTCTCTGCTTGTCACCCCAGTTCTTTCTTTTTTGCAATTTCTCCTTTTTCCAATTGTCTCTCCACTCTCGAAACTGGTGGCAAAATTTTCTGGACACACAGAACTAAAACATGGGTTATCAGAAGACGAACTAAAAGCCGCAATCGAGCTTTCTGAACGAGAGGGCGAGATTGAAACTGCAGAAAAAGAAATGGTGGAAAAAGTACTGGAATTCAATGAACACTCAGTCGATAGTATTATGACCCCTCGATCAAAAATTTTTGCTCTAGAGGATGATACCCCGGTACTGGAGGCACTCAAAAAAAATTCGGAAAATAAATTTTCACGGATCCCTATTTATCATGAAGAGCTGGATCAAGTAATTGGAATTTTAACCATTCATGCGATTGCCGATGGATTGGCTGAAAAAGAAGTGAAATCAAAAAAAGTGGCAAACCTGCGTCTACTGAAACCAATGAAGATTCCCGTGACAATGAAGATCGACACGCTACTCCACGAATTCCAAACACAGAAATCCCACCTGGCTCTGGTTTTGGATGAACACGGTGGAACCGTCGGACTAATCACGATGGAAGACGTATTGGAAGAAATCTTTGGAGAAATCCAGGATGAACAAGATGAATCAGAAGCACCTATTCGCAGAATCGGAAAAAGGAAATTCTTTTGTGCAGCCGATGTGGAATTGGAACAAATTGAAGAATTTCTAAAGGAAGAATTAGATAATGAAGCTCCAGAAAGGTTTCCCTGGGACCTGGAAGCAGAAAATAAAAGTTTGGGATATCTGATTCTCGAGAAATTAGAGTATTTTCCAACCACCGGGGAAAAGATCGAAATAAAAGCTCACGATGGCACTCGGTTTATTTTTCTGGTAAAAAAAGCAGAAAACGAAAAAATAGAAGCGGTTGAACTTACCGTTATTCCTGCAGAAAATTAATCTTCTGTAAAAATCATCTTTTCGTACTTCTCTAGCACTTGCTCGAGCTTTTCTTTCTCGAATTCTCTTACTTGGTTTTTTTGAAGGAAAAACACCAATAAATCTGCCATGTTTTTGGAAAGTGTTTTTACAAAATCTTCTTTACCCCGGAAAGATTTCAGCTTTGTAGTTTTCGAACAATGCTCTGCTGCAAAAATAAAAGTCCACCAATAAGAAATTTTTTCCTCAATCTTTGGGTCATTAAATTTTGCCAGGGAAAAATCGGCTTTTTCTTCAATAAATTTATCAAATTCAACAAAGCAAATCTTTCCAGCCTCCTCGTTTACGATAGAAATCAAGGCTAGTACCGTGAGCGAAGGAACTTCATTGTCGATGAGAAAAATAACAAAATCCAAATGTTCGTGAGCCAACTGGGCAATGATTTTGGAAAGTTTTTGGTCAAAATCTTTTGATTTCTTCTCGTCTTTTTTGGCTTGTGCGATTTTTTGCTGAGTAGCCGCCAGCCGGGCAGCAAACTGCTCATCAGTCTCAGTCACTTCCTCTGAGACATCTCCCATGAGCAAACCATCAAGATTTTCTGAAGTTTCTACCATAGTTACTAGAACTTAGAGATTAGTTGTTAGAACTTAGTTTTAAATATTAAAATTAAGTTTTTAAGATTGTAAATATTTATTTTATTTATTCAAATCTGTAAAAAAAAGAACTTCGAATTTCTCTAAGTTCTACGTACGCTCTCCAGCGTAGTAGCCTCGCCGAATGGCGATGGCTAAGCTCTAAAAACTAAGTTCTACCTATGCTGGCATCACACTCACAAACCGTTTCGGGTATCTCCGTCCATCAAACCGGCGAATTGCTTTTTCTGAAAAGGTTACTTTCCCAGCAATTTCTGCAAAAAGCGTAAAATCTTTCCCCATTCCTACATTTTCTCCAGGACGAAGCTTGGTTCCTTTTTGACGTACGAGGATTTCTCCGGCTTCAACCTTGTGTCCACCAAATCTCTTCACTCCACGTCTTTTGGCGTTGGAGTCTCGACCGTTTTTACTGGAACCACCTGCTTTTTTGTGAGCCATTTTTTAGTTTAGGTTAAAAATGCCAATGCAATGTAAGGATTTCTCACAAGTTGTCAAAAAAATTAAAAAACAATCCCCCAGTAGGGACGTGTCGCGACACGTCCCTACGATTTTTAATTTTTTGTTTTCGATTATTTAATTGTTCATTGAAAAACCCAAATTGATCCTCTAAAATATCCTCGTGAACAAAAACAAAAAAAGGGTCATTTCCATATTTTTGCTCGGAACATTCATCTTTCAAGTTCCTGCAGCTTTTTCTTTAGACAGTGGGCTCCGAGACAACTTCGCAGAAATGACGCAGAAGCAGCTGTGCCACTCTTCTTTGAGTTATTCACTAGATGAGCCACTTGTTCAAGCACAGGAAAAATATCAAAAAAAGATCAACTGCCTCTTCAATGACGCCATGGCCCAATCGATCAATCATATGAATGCGGACTTTACCCGTATCTGGAAAGAAATTCCCAGCACGGCCAACTTCGAAGACATCGAAAGAAACGATGAATGCACACCCTCTGAAAACATGCAGGAGACGATAAAATCTCAGATCAACAACGGATACGAGAGCATGTGCCCCACAGAAGACTATAATCCCACGATTGATAAATTTTATTCTGCCTGTCATGTCACAGAAACCGTGATGAACGAGTTTTGTGCCTACCAAGAATACATCGAATGGAAGATCCTGGATGAATCCCATGCAGAAAAACAATTCGAAGAAAAAACTAACGTGGGCTTTTTTGAAGCAGACCGAGGCAATAAAGGAAAGCACAGAGCTGAACTAGAAAAATCAAAAAAAGCCCTCTTCGAAACTCTCTATCGTTATCAAAAATGGGAACAAAATTACCGATTTCACATGTGGCTCACCACCATCTGGGAGGCTCTCAAAAAAACACATGCCATGAGCACCATCCTCCGAAAAGCCATCTACAAATTCCCGGACAAATTTAACTACGCCGCCTCAGAACTCTGCGACCAACATGCCGGAGAGGATTATGAAGAACTCATCACCACCAATGATTAAAAATTCAAAATTCAAAATTCAAAATTCAAAAATTTGGAAAGTTTTCCGAGAAATTATGATAATTGGAATTTTTATTTTTCCCGTAGAAACAAACGCTCTCAAGGATTTTCAAGATCTCTACAAAAGAATCTATGAAAAAACAAATTCCATGACTCAGGAACACGAAGAAAGTGTCTGTAAGCGAGTGCAAAATCGAAAAGCCAATTGGGATAACCCTGACACCCTAGAAGAAGATACTTTTAAGAATATCTCCTGCCCAAAACTCCAAACACTAGAACGATGGGAACAAAGTCATGAAGGTGAAAAAAAATTAGAAGAAATTGAACAAATTCATTGGAGCATACAATCTCAACAAGAATGGGCTGCTCGGGCAAAAGATGTGATGAAATTTGAACGGGAGCTGCTGTGGTTTGAAGATTATCTCAAAGAACGATTGAATCACATGAGTATCCACTCGGACAGAAAAATGGGAAAAGCTGATGATCAATATCCCTACGATCTGATCGACGATCTAGATGAAATTGATGAACTCATTTTCGGAGAAAAAGCCTACAAAAAAGATCAACCGAAACCAGAATTTGTGTATGAAAAATCGAAGAAATATCGTTCTCGAATAGGTGAGGATGAGGGAGAAGAGGATACCGAAAATAAAGATGAAGAAAGGGATGAAGAGGAAGATATAGAAACCGGAGATTGGCCCACCTGGATGGATGGATTCAAAGAAAAATTCCCCTGCTACAAAGGCAACTGTAATACAGAAAGTCAGCTCACCACCAATCCAAATGATTATTCTGAAGAGGATGGATTCATTGCAGGAAATTTTGCCAATATGAAAAATGTTCTTGAATATAAACTCGCTGATCTCTCGCAAGTGGCAGAATGTAACAACACCCGCCTTTTTCAGCAGTCCGGCTGGTACTACCTCCCGGATATTGGAGATCTCTACAGTCAGAAAATTCTGAAAGCTCCCATCCAAAAAGCTGATCTAGAAGTAGAAATAAATAACCGGGAATTAATCGGAAAAAGGTTCGCTGGACTAGAAGATCGAATTCGCCTGGAAACTTCCTGCCTCAATCGACTGGAAGAAGCGAGAAAAGGAAAATACAACCTCACAAAAAAATACAGTGACGAACTAATGGAAGAATGTACAATTATGCGAACAGAAGATTGGGAACAACACCTGGATGCGATCAAAAAAGCTGCCACCATGGAACCGGAACAGCAGTATTTTGTCCGCATTCTCCGAGTGATTGATTATTGGAACGATGATTTCTTTGCCTGGTACGATCAGGTCGTGAAGCTGAAGAAAATTTTTAAAGATCTAGCCCACAAGCCAAAAAAATTATGAAAAAACTGATTATTTTTATCATTCTTTTTACTCCAGCATTGACCTTCGCAGAAGAGGAAAATGTGGGTAATCCCAAATGCATACCACCAAAAACTCTGGAAGATCTGACTCCACAGGCAGAATTCCAGCTGCAACACCTGAAGGAAGTGGAACTGCCCAAAGAAATAGCCAGATGTCCCAGTGTCCCCGTTCCAATTTTCACAGAACTTACAAAAGATATCAGTGATATCGAATACTCTCCTCGATTCAAAAGATTCTACCTCCTCTCTCAAAAACTCCGAACGATTGATAAATATTTTGCCGCGTTTCCAGATGAATTTCCTGCAGCATTAAATAAATATCTGGACGTCCTTCCACGGATTGATGAATTTCGAAGAAAAACAAGCATGCAAGACCACGAAGCCTGCTTTTCTGATGAATTCGAGCAAAAAACCGAGGCTGTTTTTGCTTTTCATGAAGATATGTTGATAAACATTCTCCCAGCAGCTATCCAGCCACTCCGGACCTCAAAATCAGTGGTGTTTAATTCGGCCAGTGCCAAAGAACTAGCCGAAAAACTCTACCTGGAGCTAAATCTACAAAATCAAAGAATCTGCAAAGATGAAGAAATTCAAAGAAAAGATAAAATTATTCCTCCGCTCCTCAAAAATTCGCGGGAATTACTGGAGAAACAGGACACGGCAGATGTTCGATCAGAAAACTATTCCGTCCAATACGGTCACGCAGACGAACCTCTTCCTCTCCCGCTCAAAATATCGCAAGAATTCAAAAAAGCCTTCGCCCGATCGCACAAAACCATTAACACGGATGATTTTTATCCTTTTTACTATTTGATCGAAGATCTCCTCCCTTTGCCAAAATTTTATCTCCAACGAGAACGATTTTGGGAAAAATTTAAAGCTACAAAATTTTTGTCCGATCCCATCAAATGGCTGATGGCCGGGATCAAGGTCAAGGAAACCGCAGGAGAAACCAGAACTATCGAAGAATGGACTCAAGCTCGGCCTCATGAACGACACTTTGAAACACGGCACCAAAAATGGAGAAACGATCGAAACTACCTCATCGATCGAGCGAAACACATCTCTGGGATCAGAACCGACGGCTTTGCGAAAAAATTGGAATACACCTTTCAAACTATCCTAGAGATCAATGCCCAACTCGAAGAAACGCTTCTCTACAAAGACATCGTCTGTGCTCGGCAAGCAAACCTGGTTTCGTGCAAAGAATAATTCAAAAAATCGATCTCGCCATCTGTCCGACGACCTGTCCTGGTCCCCCCACCGAAGTCCCGAGTCCTCGGGACGAAGGTCGGGCGAAGCTGGTAAACAAAGGAAAGAAGAGCGTAGTGGGAAGTTTGTATAATTAGTTTTTAAAAATTACGTAGACGGAAATATAATACTTCCTAGTTGAAATTGGTATGATTCGCCAATTTTTTAAAATTTGACGGAAGCCAGTTGTATCAGTAAAATTTGGCTAATCTTTGTATTTCTTAATTTTTCAGGGGGTGAGATAAAGAACTAACCATCTTGAGAAAATAAGAAAAAATGTATTATCTAACCCTCTAAATCATGAAAAAGATTATGGCTCTCGTGCTTGCATTTGCCCTGGTCGGATGTATGCCACAAAAACCAACAGAACCTGCTCCTGAAGCTCCAGCTGTTGAAGTTCCTGCTGCAGAAGAAGCTGCTGCACCTGCTGAAGACGCAGAAGCGATCGAAGTAGAAATGGAATTAGAAGGGGAAATGATGGAAGAAGCTGGTGCGTAATTTATTTTTGCACATCAAAAGAGAGCCTTGAACAAACAGTTTGAGGTTCTTTTTGTTCTCTTTAAAGGTAGCAATGATTTTTTTGATTAGAAAGTATTTCTATTTTGATTTCTCCACCTAAAAATTTATTTATTTTTTCTTCTAGCTCTTTTGCCGCAGATTCTAGCTCGGATGTTTTTGTTGGTGGCAAAGCTTCCAAAATTAAGACTGCTTCTGTTGTTTTTGGTGTTAATTTTGTCCTATCTGCTTCCCTCCAATTCCACGAACGGCAAACTATATTTTTATCATCTTGATAGACCAGTTCTCCTTTTTTAGGAGGCTCATTTTTTTCACTTCCAATACTAAAAAATTCTTCCGTCCCCTCAGCAAAATTAAGTTGTAGAGCTCCTTCAATTTTATCCAAATCTTCCCCTCCTGCTGGGAGGAGATGCTTAATTGAAATAGCATTATAAATATCAACTAGAGGATTAATCAGTGGGAGTGGTTTGTTTGCTTTTACTCTTCTTACTAGACCTTCGATAGAAGAGCGAAACTCACTTGGTTTCATCCCAAAAGATCTATAAGCCTCTCTCCAGCATTCTATTCGTGGATGGGTAGGAATTTCTCCCTCTAAAGAAAAGGCTTTTTCAGTTTCACGGAGGAATTTTTCTATATCGGGATTTTTTGTAGAATTGTCTGTTTTTTTGACCGTAATAATTGCCAATTTAGCTTCTGGGAATTTCTCAAAAAATGCGGGGGCAATATGGAATATTTTTTCATCTTTTGTTTTTCCTGCTAACTCTTCAAGGGACGAAAGTATTGATTTTTTACTCTTTTTACTCACTTCTTCAAATCTTTTGAGTACCCACTCTTTTTCTAGAGCAGAGATCAACCATCCAGCTTGTGGACCAGAATCTCGTCCCAAAATTGGTAAATAAATGGTAGCAAAAAACTCCCGTGGTGAGAGTCCAGATTCTTCTTTTATTCCGTGTAGTGCACCATGGATATTTTCGCCTTCCCATTCGACTCGAGCCAATTGTTCGGCCATTTTTTTGAGTACGTCTTTTTGTGCATCGGTTAATTCGTCGGCTCTCTCAGGTATTTCGTCAGAGATTTTGAAGAGGTAGTTTTCTGGAGCGAAGTCTTCGATCCAACGTTTGGCATATTTTATTCTTAGTTCTAATTCTTCGAGGTCATCTTTTGTAAGTGGTGATCCTTTCCATTCGGCAACTTCTTTCTGGATATCCAGACGAGGGATTTGGATCGCAAAAACGAGCTTTGAAAATCTCGGCAGATATTTTTCTACCGGCTTTTTATTCAGATCTATTTGAGAAAGAAAGAAACATCTTCCCAGATCCGGAAAAGTACTTTTTTCACCCAAAAAATATTCATTTGCGGCTCGATCGTGCTCATCAAAAAGTCGGGGAATGGTTTCTCCTTCTGGATTAAATTCAATCGGTTTTCTCGGTTCTGTCCGGATCATCAAAAATCTCAACAATTCTGGCGGGAGGGTATCCGCTACCTCTCGAGCCGTAGCTCCGGATCCTTTTGAAGAGGACATTTTTTTTCCACCAATTAAAAAGAATTCATAGGGGATGTTGAAGGGCACAGTAGTGTTAAAAACTTTTTCACAGATGTGTTCTCCGATCTCATGACTTCCTCCGGAAGCATTGTGGTCTTTTCCAGACCCTTCTACATCTACTTTGTAAGCTGCCCATTTAGCCGGCCATTCTACTTTCCAGAGAAGTTTGGCATTTCCATCGAAGGGAGAAACTTTTCCTTCATGGCCACAACCTTCGGCCCATTTTACTTTATGTTTTTCGCAGGTGTAGGTTACCTCTTTCCCATCAAAATCTTTCACATCCGTAGTTCCCACACGCCCACAGTTTTCACAGATTACTTGTACGGGGGACCAGTGTGGACTTTTTTGAGAGCCAGATACTTCTCGGTAGATTTCTCGGATATCATCTTTTTTCTCCAGGGCTAGTTGGATCCAATTATTCACTTGTCCGCTTTCATAGAGTCCAGATGCTCGAGGGATTTCTGGATCAAAGCCAAGCTCTTGAATTACTCCCAAAAATTCATCTCCAAAGTATTCGGCGTAGTTTTTGTGGTTGGCATCAGGGGAGGGGACATTTTTGAGTGGTTTTCCCATTTCTGGGGCGAACTTTGTTTCATCCAGGTAGATTGGGAGTCCGTCCATGGGATCAAAGTCGTTAAACTCAAAAATAAATTTAGCTTTTTTCCCTTTTTCATTCAGTACTTGAGCAATCAGGCCGTGGATTACAACTCCTCGCAGGGATCCTACATGTACTCGTCCAGAGAGTGTTTTTTCGTCACGCACGATAAATTCTTCCTGGTCAGGATGTGCGGCAAGAATTTCGTCAGCGATGCGGTCAGCCCAAAACATTGTGGAGGAAAGTATGCAAAAAAGCTGATAAAATGCAAATTAGAACGGATAATCAAATGTTTTCATCAAATCTTCAAAATTTTCTCGTTTTCGAATTATTTTTTCTGTATTTCCATCGATCAGAACTTCTGCTGGATATCCACGAAGATTGTAATGAGAGCCTTGAGCCAATCCGTAGGCTCCCACGTCAAAAATAGCTAAAATATCTCCCTCTTCAGCTTTTTCAATTTCTCGATCTTTGGCGAAAAAATCAGACGATTCACACAGATTTCCGCAAATATTTACTTTTTCTTTGGGATTTTTTAGCCGAGAAAGATTTAAAATCTGGTGATAACTATCGTACATCGCTGGACGAACGAGATGATTAAATCCCGTATCTGTTCCAAGGAAAATTTTTCCGTCTGGATTTTTCTTCCTTGTATTTACAGTGGCTAAAAGAACAGAGGATTCAGCTACGATAAATCGTCCTGGTTCAAAAGCAATTTTAAAATTACGTCCTGTTTTTTTTGTAAAATTCACAATTTTTTCCTGAAACTTTTGTCCCAGTATTTTATAGTCGATATGCGATTGATTCGGTTTGTATGGAATCCCAAACCCACCTCCAAAGTCTATTTTCCGCACGTCCGGCATTTTTTTTGCTTGTGCAAGGAGGATATCTACTGCTTCAAAAAAAGGTTCTGAATTCAACCATCCAGATCCAATATGTTGATGAGCCGTTGTGATTTTTACGTTATTTTTTTTTGCAATTTCGAGGGCTTTTTCGAGATGTTTGTAGTGGATTCCAAACTTTGATTTTGGGCCGGCGGTGTAGGTTTTTTGGTGTAGGGCAGCACCAATGTCTCCATTTATTCGGATACCGATTTCAGTATTTGGGTATTTCTGACTATATTTTTCCAGACGAGAAAGTGAGCCAACCGTAAGATTTATCTTTTTTGATACGGAATAATTCATATCGTCATCGGTCATATTGTTCTCGTTGTACACGATTTTTTCAGCTGGAATTCCCAATTTTAATCCCAACTCCACTTCATTTGGTGAAACCGCATCGATACCAAATCCTTCATTTACGATGATTTTAACAATATGCGGATTGAAGTTTGCTTTTAATGCGTAGTAAAAATGACAATTTGGGAAATTAGACTTCAGGATTTGTATTCTTTTTCGAATAATTTCCGCATCTACGAGTACTAGTGGGGAACTATATTTTCCCACTAATTTTTGCCAATTATAATTTTGTAATTTTGAAAGGAGAGGATGCATCTTAGTTTTTGAGGCTAAATACCTTGTTTTTTTAGCTTTTTTCAGGTATAATTACAAGAATTATAAATTTTCAAAAAAAGATGACTAACTACGATGTGAATTTCCTTCCGGACTTGATCGAGGCTTCTCAGGCTTTAAATGCCGAGCAAAAGGAGTATTTGATTAATCATTTAGGAGAAATGCCGGAAGCGAAAAAACGAAAATTATATAATATTCTAGCGGAAGAGCAGGTTAAAATTTATGAATTAAATACTAAAAGGATTAATATAAATAATGAACATCTCTATAAAAGAACCAAAATTATAAATAAATATAACGAAGAAATCCAAAGGATAAACGAAAAAAATGTACTTCGACAAATAGATAATGAATTTGAGTCAGTTTTTTCTACTAATAAATAATTTAAAATGGTAGCTCGTAAAGATTCACCAGATGCATTTCCCAATAAAGACAAAGATAAAAAAAGGGCGGAAGCTGGGATTGGAAGGGCAGAATTGGAGGCAATGATGAGGCCCCAAAAAAGCCATGGCGAAATGGTGAAAAAGGTTGATTCTAAAAAAGGAAAGGAAGGGAATACTTTTGATAGAGCAACTCCCTCATTAGTTGCTTATGCCCGGGACCGAAAAGAAACTCAAGAAGCAGCAATTAGAGATGTAAACGAATTTGTCGAACTTACAAAAGAAGGAGATGCGGAAGTAGCAGAGGCAATTGAGAGAGCCGAAGCAGAATTAGGAGCAAATGAACAAGAACGTGCTAAAAAACAGCTTGGTGTGAGTAAAGAAGCGGAACAGGCTAAAAAAAGTACAACTGATGGAATTTTGGGATTGGGAATTTTCCGAAGTACCTAATTTAAAAATTCTTCCGGGTCGGTAATCTTTCCCGTCACCGCACAGATGGCGGCCATTTTTGGGGACATGAGGTGGGTAAAGCTGCCGGTTCCTTGTCGTCCGACGAAGTTTCGGTTTGAGGTAGAAGCACATCTTTTTCCTGTCGGGACGAAGTCGCCATTCATCGCGAGGCACATCGAGCACCCGGGCATCCGGAAGTCTGCCCCTGACTCGTCAAAAATATTATTCAATCCTTCTTTTTCACATTGTGCTCGAACTGCTTCTGATCCCGGCACGATGAAGCATTTTACATTTTGATGTACTTTGTGATTTTTTAGGATTTCTGCGGCTTCTCGCATATCTTCGATTCTTCCATTCGTACAGCTTCCGATGAAGACATAGTCGATTGGGGTTCCTGCAATTTTATCCCCCGGATTGAGCTGTACATATTCGTAGGATTTTTCGGCCGCGAGTTTTTTAGCCGAATCTTCCATTTCTGCTGGAATGGGGAGATTTTCATTGATTTGTACGGATTGTTCTGGATTCGTTCCCCAAGTGACGATGGGCCTCATTCCTTCCAGGTTGATTTCTACTTCCGTGTCGTACGTAGCATTTTTATCAGAAGCGAGTTTTTTCCAGTTTTCAACAGCCGCATCGAAGTTTTTTGGGGCAAATTTTCGCTCTCTCAAATAGTCAAACGTGGTTTCATCTGGAGAGATGAGTCCAGATTTCGCCCCGCATTCAATCGCCATATTACAAATCGTCATTCGGCCTTCCATCGAGAGACTCCGAATATACTCCCCACAGAATTCAATCGCGTGCTCGGTACCACCTTGGATGCCGATTTTGTTGATCAAAGCAAGGATTGCATCTTTGGCCGTGAAATGTTCAGATGGATTTCCGATGAAGGTCACTTTCATCGTTTTTGGTTTCTCCAGCAGGAGTGATTGTGTTGCCATCACATGGGAGATCTGCGTGGTCCCAATCCCAAATGCCAGAGCTCCGAAGGCTCCATGGGTTGAAGTATGAGAATCTCCACAGACAATGGTCCTTCCGGGCTGTGTGAGTCCTAGCTCTGGTCCGATCACATGTACGATACCCTGATGACCAGAATCCGTGTCAAAAATCTGAATCCCAAACTCTTCACAATTTTTTCGCAGTTGTTCTACCTGTGCTCGAGCTTTTTCATCGGGATAGTTTTTTCGATTTTCATCCGTAGGGATGGAGTGATCGATGGTGGCAAAGTTTCGTTTTGGATCAAAGAATTTTAGTCCTCGTTTTCGCAACACATCAAAAGCTTGAGGAGTGGTCACTTCGTGTAGAAGTTGTAGATCGATAAAAAGAATATCCGGAGCATCTTTTTCTGCATGCACCACATGCGAAGACCAGATTTTGTCGATGATGTTTTTTGGCATGAGCAGGGCGAATCCTATTTCAAAAAGTGCAAAAATCAAATTTTAAAAAAGTGCCCATGTGGGCACTTTTTCTTTTTAGTTTTTCAAAAATTTATTCTTCCTCAGAACTAGGAACGGCCGTGCTTTTTCGTATTCCATATCGATTTACCCGTCCAGCGTTTTTCATTCTTGATTTTTTTGAAAACCGATTGTAAGGAGCTCGACTGAATTTTCTTGGTGCTTGTCTGATGTCGCCCTGTTCAGAAGGTCGGTAGGTACCTCTTCTGGCTCGATCAGCTCGTCTTTCGCTTCGGCTAGGTTGTTTTCTTTGGAATAGGTTTGTTCTTTTTGACATTCGTTCTCTTCGATCTTGGAGTTTGCTCTTTGTTTTTTCCATCTTTTTTTGGAAACGATCTCTTTTTTTGCTAAATCGATTTTGAAATCTTGATCTACGATCATTCATTCGATTTTGAAATCTTCCTTTTTTTTCTTCCATGCGTTCTTGCATATCATCTTTTTGTTCTTCAAATCTTTCTTGGAATTGTTCACGCTTTTCTTCGAAATGTTCACGTTTTTGACGTCTTTTCTTCGGTAAAAATCGCGGATGATCTTTTCGAAACTCCATAATCTTTTCTTGTTTTTCTTCAGCGGAAAGAGATTCCCATTCTTCTCGCATGGCTTTCATTTTTTTTCGACGTTCAGCAAGTCGAGCTTTTCGTTCTTCGAGATCTTTTTCCATTTGTTCGATATCTGCTTCTTCAGCTTCGATAGATTCTTCTTCATCTTCGAGTTCTTCATCAGCATCTTCTATTTCTTCCATCATGATGTCGTTATCCATGTCATCTTCTGCGACAGCGAGGGGAGAGAAGCTGATTGCTCCCAGGAGGAGCAGAGCTAATAATTTTTTCATTGGTTTTGGGGTTAAAAAATATGAAAGATGTCTCCTTAGATATCGAAAAGAAGTATAAAACACAAGAAAAAATATTTGACATTGATTTGCATTTTATTAAAAAGAGTAAAATTATTTTTTAACTTTTTTGATTATGAGTTTTATTGATACGACTTTAGCAGAATCCCCTGATGGGATAGGAGTAGAATTTGTAAGTACTCGTGACGAAGCGGAAGAAAACAAAACAGATTGGCAACAACCGCTTTCTGCAGGACTTGCTCCAGATGGAGGACTTTTTGTTCCAGACGGATTTCCTCCACCTTTTGAAGAAGAATTTTTTGCAGAAACACTTCCAGAACTTAAGATGCATCAGGTTTCGACCCTACTTCTTCGTCGATTTATTCCACGGGCAGATATTTCAGATGATGACCTTCTGGAAATGATGCGGCAGGCACACAATTTTGATATTCCGTTGGAGGATATTACACAGGTTTTTGAAGATATTTTGGATGCCGATGATCCGGGGAAAGTGTTTTTGGCTTGGTTGGATCGAGGGCCTACCGCGAGCTTCAAAGATATTGCCGCACGAGCCATGGGAAAACTCCTCAATTGGTGGTGCGAAAAACATGGTCGCCCGATTAATATTATTGTGGCTACTTCTGGAGATACAGGAGTGGCGATTGCTCGAGCATTTGAAGGAGCAGAATGGGTGTCTGTGACGGTACTTTATCCAGAGGGAGGAGTGAGTGAAGTACAAGAAAAACAAATGATCCAGGCCGATCAACAAAATGAAAATGTACAGTGTTTGGCGGTAAAGGGGGATTTTGATCGATGTCAGGCTATCTCAAAAATGCTTCAAGAGATTCGAGATGGCGTAATCGGAAGATTGGGGGAGGCCGAAGTACTAAAAGATATTTCAGAGGGAAAGATTAAGGAGAATTTAACAGGAGATCAGCTTCATGAAATGGAAGAAATATTGAGAGATTTAAATTTAGGGAGTGCCAATTCAATCAATTTTTTTCGTTATGGTCCGCAAATGACCCAATTTTTCTATACCTACGGAAAGGCCATGAGAAATAAGATCATCCAACCCGGAGAAAAGGTTGTCTACACTGTCCCCACCGGAAATGTCGGACACATCATGGCGGGAATTACGGCCATGGAAATGGGAGCTTCGATACAAGGGTTT
The DNA here is from genome assembly GCA_964344775.1 of uncultured Candidatus Peribacteria bacterium. Taxonomy (GTDB): domain Bacteria; phylum Patescibacteriota; class Gracilibacteria; order UBA4473; family UBA4473; genus CAYFMH01. The sequence goes on along the minus strand of CAYFOO010000001.1, from coordinate 59,313 downwards.
GTTTTGGCTACCAATCAAAATGACATTATGGCTGGCCTGATAAACAAGGGGGTACTCCAATATGATGGTGTAGACCCAAGTCTTTCTCCATCTATGGATATTTCCTACGCTAGTAATATGGAACGGTTGCTCGACTATGCCCGCAGAAAAGCTGATCCAGAGAAAAAAATTGATCATGTGGGCATAAAAAATGCTTTTAAGGATAAAAAGAAAATGAAAGAGGGGGTGGATATCAAAGAATTTGGTGTAACCGACAAAATGCTTGAATTCTTACGAAGTATTATTATCCATGCAGATGGAGTAGTAAATGATGAAGAAACAGCTGATACAATGAGAGAGGTGTATGAAAAAACAAATGGAACAAAAATGCCAGACTCTCATGGAGCGGCTGGAATAAAAGCTATAAGAACAGGGCTAGCTAATGGAAAAATCCCACGCGATGTGACTATCCTTTCTCTTGTGACGGCAAATCCGCATAAGTTTCCGAAAGCAAATGCAGCTGCGGGAATTGAAACTATTCCCTCCCAGTACCGACATGAAGAGCTTGCTGCAGCCACCGAAGGAATTGATGTGGAAACTCAAAGAAGAGATACCACGGAATCTATCATGGAAGTATTAAATGCTGTAAAAAGCATTGACACTGAAATGAAAGAAAAAAGAGCTGCTTAAAAACAACAAATAATTTGATAAATTTTCACCAATCCGGATAATCAGCTGGATGAAACACACAAAAATTGTAGCCACGATCGGCCCGGTTTCTGAAGATTTTGAAACACTCGAGAGGATGGCTCTGGCCGGGGTCAATGTTTTTCGTTTGAATTTCTCTCACGGGACACACGAATGGCATGGAGAAGTAATAAAACGGATCAAAAGATTGAACAAGAAATTAGTTCACAATGTGGCGATAATGATGGACACAAAGGGGCCGGAGATTCGTACCGGAGACATAGAAGTTCCACTTCAACTCAAAAAAGGAGAAGAATTAATTTTGACGGTGGCACCGTTTGATCCCAAAGAAACCAAAAAAGTGGCCGTGAATTATGATGGGTTTATCAATGATGTAGAAAAAGGTGAAAAGATTTTGGTCGATAACGGGGTTATGAATTTGAAAGTGAAGAAAAAAACAAAAACAGACATCGTTTGTGAAGTTTTGGACGGGGGAGAACTAACTTCTCGGCGGCATTTAAATCTCCCCATGAAAGATGTTTCGCTGGCATCCATCACCAAAAAAGATTGGAAAGATATTAAGTTTGGTGTGGAGATGGGAGTGGATTTCATCGCTCTTTCTTTTGTGCGGAGAGCAGATGAAATAAAAGAACTGAAAGATTTTCTCGAAAAAGAAAAAGCACACGTGGATGTAGTAGCAAAGATCGAAAGTTTTGAGGCTACAAATCATTTGGGAACTATTTGCGAGGCAGCAGATGCTATCATGGTAGCAAGGGGGGATTTGGGAGCAGAAATTCCTTTTTCTCAGGTGCCTCGCCTTCAGAGGGAGATTATTGATACTACCAAACATTTCCAAAAACCAGTGATTGTGGCTACGCACATGTTGGAGTCCATGATTTATAACCCTATTCCGACACGAGCAGAGGTGACGGATGTTTCCACAGCGGTTTTTCAACGGACTGATGCAGTGATGTTGTCCGGTGAGACAGCGGGAGGAGCTTATCCGCTCAAGGCCGTCAAAACTATGGCAGAAATTATCAAGGAAACAGAAAAAGAATATATTAATGATCGTCCGATTCGAGATCTACCAGTGGATTCTGATCGGGGTGCTTTTGCCAAAATTTCTACTCGATTGGCAGCGGCGTTGAATGATGTATTGGCAATTGTGGTTGTTACACGGAGCGGATACATGGCAAACCTGGTTTCTAGTTTTCGTCCGAAAGTCCCGATTTTTGCTTTTACTAATGTGCCTTCCACTAGGCGTCGGATGCAACTCCTCTGGGGAGTGATGAGTTATCGGATTCAGTTTTCTTCTGATCCAGAAAAAACCATCGCTCGGGCAAAAGAGGAGTTTCTCGAAAAAAATCCAGATTGGAAAGGGAAGAAATTTGTGTTGGCCGCAGATTCGATGGTGGATGGGAAGTTTGTGCCGACGTTGCAGATTCGGGAATTCTAGCCAATTACAAGTGACAAATTACGAATTACAAGTTTTGGATTATTAATAATTACAAATTATGGAAAATATTATTCAAACTAAAAGCTATGCTTTTGCTCTAAAAATAATCAAATTATATCAGTATCTTGTAAATGAAAAAAAGGAGTATGTAATGTCTAAACAGCTTTTGAAATCTGGAACCAGTATTGGAGCAAATATTGAAGAAGCTCAAGGAGCTCAATCCAAAAAAGATTTTATCGCAAAAATTTCTATTTCCTATCGAGAAGCGAGAGAAACAAGATTTTGGTTAAGGTTGCTCAAAGACTCTAAAATTTTAGAGGAAAAATTAGTCGATGAACATTTGCAGGATGTAAATGAAATTTGTAAAATAATTAGCAAGATTCAGATTTCTTCTAAAAAGAATTTGTAATTTGTCATTCGTAATTCGTAATTTAAAAAAAGATGGTTTTATTACATTCAAAAGAGGGTTTGCTCGGTACTTCTGCTCATGATTTCAATCTTCCCGGGATAGATGGTCAGGATCATTCTCTGGAGTCTTTTTCTGAGGCGAAGATTTTGGTTTTGGTTTTTATGTGCAATCACTGTCCATATGTGTTAGCGGTGCTCGATCGGCTTAATGATTTATCAGCAGCGTTCAAAGATCGGGGGGTACAGTTCATCGGTATCAATCCCAATGATGCGGTGAATTATCCGGATGATTCTTTTGAAAACATGAAAAATCTGCCGATCAAGTTTCCATACCTGCGAGATGAATCTCAAGTGGTAGCAAAAGAATATCAAGCAGTGTGCACACCGGATATTTTTGTCTACGATCCGGATCGGAAACTCGTCTATCACGGGAGGATTGATGACAGTTGGGATGATGCGTCTGCGGTGACGAAGCGAGATTTGGCGGAAGCTTTGGAAACTATTTTGTCCGGAGGATCTGTTCCGGAGGAGGAACAGGAGGGGAGTATGGGCTGTTCGATTAAGTGGAAGTAGTTTAGTTGTTAGTTTTTAGTTCTTAGTTTTTAGAAAAAAAATACAAATTTTGTAGAGACGCCGCCATTGGTGCGTCTCTTTCTAAGGATTTGTATTTTTTTGTTTTTGTTATAAAGTTGAGAAGATGAAAGTCCTAATTTTAGCTGGCGGATTTGCGACACGGTTGTGGCCGCTGACTGAGCACCGAGCGAAGCCGCTCCTGCTTCTCGATGGACAGACGATTTTGACACATATTCTCGAGAAGGTTCCAGCTGACCTGGAGGTGATTTTGCTTACAAACAAAAGATTTGAAGCCGATTTCCAAAAAGAGCTAGAAAAATTAGGACGAAAGAATGTAGAAATTTTTTGTGAGGATGCCCACTCAGACCAGGAGAAACTGGGGGCGGTGGGAGCTCTTTCGATGGCGATCAAATATTTTTCTATTGATGAGAATCTGGTGGTGATTGCCGGAGACAACCTCCTTCCAGAATTACATATTGATCAACTTTTTTGTTCAGAAAAAGAGGGAAAGGTGGCGGTGCGAGAGGTGGAGGATTTATATGAAGCACGGAAGTTTGGAGTGGTGGAGATTTCGGATTTCGGAATGCGAAATGCGGAATTAAAAAATCAAAATAGAAAAGATTTTTTAATTAAGAGGTTTGAGGAGAAGCCGGAGAATCCGAAATCGAACTTAGTTTCGACTGGATTCTTTGGGATTGGGAAAGATTTATTGCCGATTTTGCACAGTTTTGCCCAGAAAGAGGCTGATTCTCTCGGTGGAGTTTTTACCGAGTTTTTAGCTCATGGAAAAAAATTATCAGCCGTGAAAGTAGGAGGAGAGTGGTTTGATGTGGGGAGTTTTGAGACGTATCTGGAGGCACATAGAAAACTTCAAAAAGAGGATTTAAAACTAGCTCAAAGCTCAAAACTTAAAACTTCCTCCTTCGCCAAGGCTACGGCGGACAGGCAAAATCAAGGGAATAAATTTTCTGGAAAGGTTTTTATTGGGGAAGATTCAGAAATCCAAAATTGTCGGATTCAGGATTCGATCATTTATCCGAATGTTAAATTAAAAAACTGCATTATTTCGCAATCGGTGATTGATGAGGGTTGTGACTTCGAGGGACTTGATCTCAACCGGAAGCTCGTGCGGCGAGGGACGAGGTTGCATGAGAGTGAGCAGTGATTCAATTACCAATCTTCAATTACAAATTACGAATTACGAATTGAAAATCACTGTTGTCATGCCTGAGACCTGTCCGCCGTTTGGGGATTTTTTGCCCAAAACTACGTAGGGGGAAAGCAGGTATCTATTGGAACAGTCGTACAAATAGATCCCCAATCGAGTTGGGGATGACATAAAGTAGTAAAGAGGGTGAAAAATTACCCCACAGATTCTGTTTTCTTTTCCTCTGTTTTTGCGATAGGAGTTTCTGTTGCCGTCTCGGTTAGTTCTGTATTTGGTGTTTCTGATTCGTTTTCCGTAGTTTCCTCAGCGACGATTTGTTCTTCTTGTGGTGAAACGGTGTTTGCAAGAGTGAGAGGAACTTCAGTTTCGGTAGGAGGGGGTTCTTTGGCAGGAATTTGTGCTTCAATAGGTGGGGCACCTTCGAGCTGTTTCATGACGTTTTTTCCACCGTTATTTCCACCACCTACTCCCATTCGGGCTTCGATCTCTGCATCCACGAATTCTTTCTTTCGTCCAAATTTCATTCGAGAGTATTTTTTGATCACCTCGGCTACTTTTTCATTTTTCATGCTTGGGTCGTAGAGTGTCTCCATCGAAAACGGCCTAGAAGTGGTGTTTTTGATATTCAGTTTCACGTAGGCCTTGTAGTTTGCGATACTGAGAATATCCTGAGCAGAAAGTGTTGGAGAGTATTCTTTTTCGAGATATTCCGCATCATCAGCACCGACCTTAAAACTCATCATTGTCCCTACGTTACCAAAAACGGCATCCCTAATTTTTGTGTCTCCACCACCACCTTCTCCTTCGGTGAGCTGGGCGATGTACTGGTGAGCCATAATCAGACAGAGTCGGTATTTACGAGCCTCGGAAAGAATCGCGGCAAAGGTATCCGTGGCAAAATTTTGGAACTCATCCACGTAGAAGAAAAAATCTTTACGTTCTTCCTTTGGAATATCATATCGTCCCATAGCAGCCATGTTTATTCTTGCCACCAGGATCAGTCCGAGGAGCTGAGCATTGATATCCCCAATCTTACCTTTGGATAGGTTCATCAGAACAACCTTTCGATTATCCATGGCTTCTCGGATATTGAAAGATGACTTTGTTTGTCCAATGATGTTACGCATTGTTGTGTTGGTGACGAACGGTCCAAATTTTGAAGTGAAGTAGGGGATCATCTCTTGTTTTTCTCGATCTCCGGTCTGTGCCATTTCGTTTTCCCAAAAAGCTCGTACCATTACATTTTTTACTTTGGATACTTTATACTGCTGATAATCATCATCGATAAAAAGTCGTGGGATATCGATCAAACTTGCTCCTTCTTCTTCGTCGTCCATGAGTGTCAGACATCCGTTTCGGAAATAGTGCTGGATACGCGGTCCGAAGATTTCATTTCCAAAAAGTTTAATGAAGATCTCCATCGCATCGAGCGAGGCACGGTCTTTTTCTTCTTCTGTTTTGGCTTCGAGAATATTGAGGCCCATCGGGCGTTGGATATCTCCTGGATCAAAAACGATGACATCTTTGGCTCGTTCTTTTGGTACGCAGGTGAGTACGTCATCTACCAGATCTCCATGCGGGTCGATCAGTCCTACGCCATCACCATTTTTAATATCCTGAACGGCCATATTCCAGAGGAGGACGGATTTACCAGACCCAGATTTTCCGATACAGTAGTGATGTCTGGTTCGATCGTCTCGGAGAAATCGAACAGGTTTGGTAATACCTCGATAAACCGAATTCCCGAGTACAACTCCTTCTTTCGGCAGATCGATTGGTGGAGGGAGCACTTTGTACGTGAGCCATTTAATCGTAGGGATTCGGTTGTACCGTGAATCCGGGAAGTGAAACATGGTGGCTAATTCTTCCGAACAAAGCAGATTTTTTTTCTCCAAAAAAGAGAAAAGTCGAAGACGAAAATTATGATGAATAAGTGGGGCGTTAATCAGGTTGAGAGGTATAATCCTTCGGTTCTCAAACAGATTCGATCCTTTTGATTTAAATACGTTAAACGACACAAAAATTCCGTTCAAAATTTCTTGAACTCGAGCTTTGTCTGGAGATGAAGCGAGTACCCGGATCGTAGCATCGTATCCGGACTGAGCGGCTTTTTCTCCCATGGCTTTGTATGTTTCTTCCTTGCTCGCAAGCATTCGAACGATGCCGCCAGAATCTTTTTCTTCTCCGGAGAGTGTGTCTGTTTGTGGATCATATCCTCGAACTAGTATTTTAAACGGCAACCAGATGAGTCGAAGTACAAATCCCAGTACTGGAATGGCAAAAATCCCACTTGGAGTGTCTTTTTCTTTGAAGAGGGCTGTCGCCACTTTCTCGGCTTTTTTTTGCCATTTTTTTGATTTCGGATGGATTACAAACTGTACCACGGCTTTTTCTTCTTTTGTGAGCTTGGAAAAAGAGTTGGCCAGATCGTTAATGGCATCGTCTTCAATTTTTTTGTACGTCTGGATCGGAAACCAATACGGGTTCTCCGTGTACATATAATAACCATTTAGGTAGCTGCCTTCTGTTTTTAGATTTATTTGTTCCTCTGGTTTTAGTAGTTCAATCTCTGCATCCGGATAAAAAGAAGTAATCTGTTTATCAATAATCTTTTGATAGTACGGGTCACAAACAATCACGAAGCTTAATTCTCGTTTTTCAAACTGTAATTCAAAGGAAAGCTGGGGCTTTTTCCAGATAGTTCGTTTGATCCAGATATTGTAGAGGTTGAGTTCTCGTGTCTCATGGAGTGCTCGAAAAAACTGCTCGGCCTTTCCAATTTGTTCCCGGAAGTCTTTTTCGGTTCTTTTTTCTTGATCCAGTTTAGAATCACTTCGGGGGAGTGTGACACGTAGGTGGACAAGTTGATTTCGTTCATGTCTACGGTGCCAGTATCTGAGCAGGAACCTTCCCAAAAGAAATATCAAGATACCTCCAACAATCACAATAATCCACATCCACCACGGCATAGTGCCGTAGACTCCTACAAATGCGTCCCGAAGATTTTTCACTGTTTCCATTTATTTTTTAATTGTAGATTTCAGCCTTCGTTAGTTTTAACTATAGTTACAAACTTCAGCCGACAAGTATGATCAATGATTGCAGATTGTTTGTCCACAAAACTTTAGACATAAATCTATTCATTGTATCACAAAAAAGCTTTAACAACAAGTAAAATAAGCGATTTTTTAATTTCTAATACAGAGATAAATCAAGAAAACTAAAAACTAATTTTTTTCTCTTTCCCCCTCACTGTACACCTGTTTCCACTCATCTTTGTCATATATGAAGAGTTCTTCTGTACTAAAAAATCGTGGCACTTCACGTTTGGCGGTTTCGACCGAATCAGAGCTGTGGACCAGATTTCGTTGGCTCGAAACGGAAAAGTCTCCGCGGATGGATCCGAATTCTGTATTTTTTACACCGCAGATTTTTCTCACTACTTCAACAGCGTTAATGCCTTCTACGCAGATGGCTACTAGAGGACTGGAACTCATGAAGTGTGATAGTTCTGCAAAAAAAGGTTCATCCTTTACATGAGCGTAGTGTTCGAGCAGAATGGCTTTTTTGAGGCGAATCATTTTGAGTCCTACAATTTTTAGCCCTTTCCGTTCAAATCGGTGAAGTGCTTCTCCGATGAGACCACGTTGGACGGCATCTGGTTTTACGAGTACGAGGGATTGTTCCATGGAAATTAGTTGTTAGTTTTTTAAAAAGTTGTAGGTGGGAGGTGGTAAGTTGTAAGGAATTTTTAATGCTCAAATTTTTAAAGTCAAATTCTTAGAGACTGTTTTTTGCTATTTTTAAAAATTAAAAATTAGGATTTATTTATAAAATTAAAAATTACAAAATTAAAAATTTTCTAATTTCTCAAGAATTTACCATCAAAAAACCACAGAGCCTCCCTCTCTGCAGTCTTTGTTTTTTCTGGTGAAAACCAAAATTAGAATGGCACCTCGTCCGTCGGCATGTCGTCAGAGGGTGGTTCTTCTGTTTTGACTGGTTTATCTTCCGTGCTTTCTGTTGTACTGTCATCTCCAGTAGCACTTCCTCCACTCCTGGGAGAAAGAATAATCATGTCATCAGCCACGATTTCTGTTCGGTAGTGTTTGATGCCGGCATCGTCTTCCCAGTTTCGAGTTCTGAGGCGTCCTTCAAAAAATACTTTTGAGCCTTTTTTCAATCGTTCGGCTACGATTTCTGCCAATCTTCCCCAACAAACCACATTGTGGAATTCGGCTTCTTCATGCTTGGAGCCATTGGAGTCCGTCCAATTTCGGTTAGTGGCTACCCCAACCGTACATACGGATTGGTCGTTCTGAGTTTTCCTGAGATCAGGGTCACGTGTGAGGTTTCCGATGATCTGAGCTTTGTTCAACGAGTTCATCTTTGATAAAATTAAGAAATAAAAAAGAACTAACTTCGACTGTAGAAGAAAAAATGAAGAGTGCAAATCTTTTTTCGGAAAAATACCCCTTGTGTTTTATAAACACAAAAATCGGTGGCGGAGGGAGTGGTTTTATTGTGGAATGTAAAAGTTGTAGGTTGTAAGTTGTAGGGATGGAAAAGTTGAAGAAAAGTTTGATATAATTAGGAAAACAAGAGTTTTTTAAAACAATTGAAAATGGCAGAAGAAGCAGAAAAAGGTGGCGATGACTGTTTTTATAAAGAAGTAGTAAGAGATGTGTGTGCACTTGGGTGTGTAAGTGGAAAAAGCCCAAGAAAAAAGACTGCAACAGAAACAGAAAGAGTTATAATTGTTGGAGGAGTAGATGATGTTTTACGCCTAGGATTGTGACCCTGTTTGACAAAACACGCTAAATCACTAGTCTGGAGACAGATGAAAAATCTAACACTTGGTTTCTTGCTGTTGTTACTTGTACGTGAGCCGAGGTAGATTTTTCTAAATTAATAAAAGATGAACCTCGGCCAAAAAAGGCCGATTTTTTGGGAAAATTTTTAATTTTTAAGCACAAATTTTTAAATAATTTCTAATTTTTAAAATCTTAAACTAAAATTACTTCACTAAAATATAAAACCTTAAAAATTAAGATTTAAAATTTATTTAAAAATTAAAAATTGGAAATTAAAAATTGCCTAATTTAACTACTATGAACAACGATAATTACGTAAAAATCTTCGATACCACCCTGCGTGATGGGGAGCAGGCACCGGGATTCTCTATGAATTTGGAAGAGAAGATTCGTCTCGCTGTGCAGCTGGAGAATCTGGGCGTGGATGTGATCGAGGCTGGATTTCCGATAGCGAGTCCGGATGATTTTGCAGCCGTGGAGATGATTGCCAAGACTTTGGAAACTACCGAAGTTTGTGGGTTAGCACGAACAATAGAAAAGGATATTCGAGCGGCCTGGGATGCAGTGAAGTTGGCCAAAAAACCGCGGATTCACACCTTCATCGCGACGAGTCCGATCCACATGGAATACAAATTGAAGAAGTCTTCTGAAGAAGTTTTGCAAATGGCAGTGGAGGGCGTGAAATTAGCGAAAAGTCTTTGCGATCGAGTGGATTTTTCTCCGGAAGATGCGGGACGATCTGATCGTGATTTCCTCGTAAAAATTATCGAAGTGGCGATTGAAGCAGGAGCAGATACCATCAACATTCCGGATACGGTGGGATATCTCACGCCGGAGGAGTTTGGAGAATTGATAGGGTTTTTAGTTTTAAATGTTCGAAATGCAGACCAGGTGATCTTTGCTACTCATTGTCACAATGATTTGGGCCTTGCGGGAGCGAACTCTCTCGCGGGAGTCAAAAATGGAGCCCGACAGATTGAGTGTACGATCAATGGAGCAGGGGAGCGAGCTGGGAATGCGGCACTGGAGGAAGTGGTGATGACTTTGAGAACTCGGAAGGACTTTTATGATTTGGAGACAGGGATCAAAACTACGGAGATCTACAAAACCTCCAAGTTGCTTGAGCAAATCACGGGACAAAGAGTGCAGTCAAATAAAGCGATTGTCGGACGAAATGCCTTTGCCCATGAATCGGGAATCCATCAGCATGGAATGTTGGCTCACAAAGAAACGTATGAGATTCTTACTCCTGAATCCGTGGGAGTCGAAAAAACCGAAATCGTGCTCGGTAAACATTCTGGTCGTGCAGCTCTCAAAAGTCGTTTGAATGAGCTTGGCTATCAAGTTTCCGATGAAAAGTTGAATGAGGTTTTTGAGAAATTTAAAAAATTAGCGGATATGAAAAAGGAAATTACGGACGCAGATTTGGACGTATTTTTGATGGGTGAAAAAAAGCCAAGTGGATTCTGGGAGTTGGTGGATTTTTCTGTCAGTTCTGGTCAAGATCAGACACCGCAGGCAAAAGTTAGTTTGAAGAATACCGAAAGTGGTAAAACGGTCACTTCCGAAAAATCTGGAACTGGGATGGTCGATGCGGCCTATCAAGCAATTGAGGAACTCTGTGGCAAACACGGAAAACTCACCGACTTCGAGATGGATAGTGTGACTTCGGGGCTTGATGCACAGGCGATCGTAAAGGTACGGATGGAGACTGATGACGGTCGAATTTTGACCGCACGAGTGGGGGATTGTGATATTGTGAGGGCGGCGATTTTAGCATATTTGGAGGTGATCAATTCTGTGGTTAAAAAATAATTTGACTTCTTTTTTAGCACTCCTATAATCCGAGTGCTAATTTTAATTTTTAATCAATAAAAAAATGACCAAAATTATCGGAATTGATCTCGGAACCACCAACTCTTGTGTCTCTGTGATGGAGGGAGGGAAGCCCACCATCGTCCCAAATGCCGAAGGGAATCGAACCACGCCATCCGTTGTCGCCAAAAAAGACGATCAGATGCTCGTCGGAGTCCCGGCCAAAAGGCAAGCCGTTGCCAATCCCAAAAATACCATCTTCTCGGCCAAAAGATTTATCGGACGAAACTTCGATGAAGTAGCCGAAGAAATGAACGAAATGCCGTTTGAATTTGAAAAACTCAAAAATGGAGGAGTGGGCATCATTTTCGATGGCAAAGGCGTGAGGCCAGCAGAGATTTCTGCCAAACTGCTCGCTAAACTAAAATCAGATGCCGAAGCGTTTCTCGGGGGCGAAGTAAAAAAAGCCGTGATCACGGTACCGGCCTACTTCAACGACGAACAAAGGAAGGCCACGAAAGATGCCGGGAAAATTGCTGGTCTCGAAGTCGAACGAATCATCAATGAACCGACAGCGGCAGCACTTGCCTATGGAATCGATAAAAAAGGGAAAGAAGAAAAGGTCGCGGTCTATGATTTGGGAGGAGGGACGTTTGATATTTCTATCCTCGAGATCGCGGATGGGACCTTTGAAGTTTTATCGACGAATGGAGACACCCATCTAGGAGGGGATAACTTTGATTCGGCAATTATCCAATATCTTTTGGACGAATTCAAAAAAGACAATGGGGTTGATCTATCAAAAGATCCCATCGCCATGCAACGGGTGAAAGAAGAAGCCGAAAAAGCCAAAAAAGAACTCTCATCCGCGAGCGAAACCGAGATCAATCTTATGTACATCACCGTGGGAGAATCTGGGCCACTTCACTTGAATCAAAAAATCACAAAAGCGAAATTCGAACAACTCGTGGAAGGTCTCATCAAACGATCGATTGAACCGTGTAAAAAAGCTCTTGCTGATGCAAAACTCAAAACTTCAGACATCGATGAAGTGATTCTGGTCGGAGGAATGACCCGAATGCCAGCCGTGAAGAAGGCAGTCGAAGATTTCTTTGGCAAAAAACCGAACGAATCTCAAAATCCAGACGAAGTAGTGGCTATCGGAGCCGCGATTCAGGGGGGAGTGCTTCAGGGAGATGTGCAAGATGTTCTTCTCCTCGATGTAACTCCTCTAACTCTCGGGATTGAGACTGCCGGAGCGATCCGAACCCCAATGATTGAGCGAAATACCACGATTCCAACTTCTAAGTCTCAGGTTTTCTCGACCTACTCTGACAGCCAACCTTCTGTTGAGATTCATGTACTCCAGGGAGAGCGAGAGATGGCCGCGGACAATAAGTCCCTCGGAAAATTTATCTTGGATGGAATCCCACCAGCTCCACGAGGAGTTCCGCAGATTGAGGTGACTTTTGATATCGATGCCAACGGAATTCTCTCCGTAAAAGCGATGGATAAATCAACGAACAAAGAGCAATCCATCCGGATCGAAGGATCTAGTGGTATGTCGGATGAAGAAATCGAAAAGATGCAAAAAGAAGCGGAAGAACATGCTGAAGATGACAAAAAACGAAAAGAATCGGTTGAGTCCAAGAACCACCTCGACTCCACCATTTACCAAGCAGAAAAGACGATCAAAGAAGCCAAAGATCTCAAAAAAGATGAGCTTAATGAAGTGATTGAGGCGGTCGAAAAGGCTGTGCCGGATGCAAAAAAGGCACTTGAAGACGAAAAAGCTGAAGTGGAAGATCTCAAAAAAGCAGCAGAAGAACTCACCGAAAAGCTCATGGCCCTTGGACAAAAAATGCACGAAGCCGGGCATGATCCGCAGGCGGCAGAAGGTGAGAAAAAAGCCGAAGAGTCAGGAGAAGAAGAGATCAAGGAGGCGGAGTTTGAGGAAAAAGAAGGGGAGGGGAAGGAGGATGAGGAGAAAAAATAGTTGGTAGAACTCCCCCCTTCGCTCTACGAGCTTCGGCGGACAGGTAGAGCTTAGAACTTAGATTATTAAAAAACGTAGGCGAGGTTTCCCAACCTCGCCGGGGGGGGAACGATAAAAATTAGAAAGAAGGCGTACTGAGAGGTGCGTCTTTTTTTGTAAAAGAAAAAGTGTCCCCCGGCCGAAGGCCGGGGGGAGGAGAAATTAGTCAGTATCGCGGAAAGGGTAGGTGATTCCGTCGATGGGGACTCCGACAACAACAGCGACTACAGAGCCGACCCACATTTCGGCTAGCCCAACCAAACAAAGGGCGAAGCCTGGCATGATAGTGACGGGATTGCTTTCTTTGCCGAAAGCCATTTCGCCCCCAACTTCAAAAATTCTTTCGCCGGGTTCAGTGAGGACTGTAATGATGACAGCTGTTACGGGGATGCTTTGTTCTTTTCTTGTACCTTCCATGGTGAACATGTCGGCGAGAGCTGGCTTAATTGTGATGATGGCACATAGAGCCAGAAAAAAAAGTAGAGCTGTGATACTTCGTCTCATCAAAATTTCTCCATTTTCTGCGGTTAGGAACTTCCATTCTGGAAGCTAATCTTTTCTGGAACTCCTAATCCAACGTGAAAGAACTTGTATTTACAATATAAAAAAACACGAAAAAGTCAATATTTAAAAATTTATTGTTTCAGCTATGCTCATTTTTCTCACATGCTCGTAACTTTTGAATCCCGCATCCGAATCCTCAAATGGTGTTTTTTGGCCCTTTTTGTGATATTTGGATTGCGGCTTTTTGAGCTGCAGGTGATTCGGCATCAGGAGTTTTATGCAGAAGCGAAGGCTCAGCACGAGAAGAAATCCGTTTTGCCGGCCCGTCGTGGAAAGATCCTGGTCCGAAAAAATCGACTGACGGAGGAAGTGACTCCAGTGGCCACCAACAACACCCTGAAGATGCTTTTTGTGGATCCTTTGATTTTGAGTTATCCGAAGTACAATCACAAATTACCACTCAATCAGCAAGAAAAATCAGATCCGGGGGTGGTAGCGGAGATTTTGGCACCGATTCTGATCAATGCTCATTGTGAGAAGATTGAGGGATGTGACATAAAAACCGAACCATCCACTTGGACCACTACCGAGAGAGCGGCGATCATGGCTTATGCGGCGGAGCTGCGAAAAAAGATTTCTTCCATTGAGCGAAAAAGAGTTTTACTGCTGACCGATATTTCCCAGGAAAGAGCCGAAAAAATAACTGAGATGCATTTGCCGGGTATCTGGGTTGAAGAGAATGCTGTTTTGGCAGATCCCACTCGCATCATTGCTCTCGAAGAAACAGCTGAGAAATTAGCTCCACTCCTCAATATCGAAGAAAGAAAAATTTCCAAATGGATCGATCGGAAACCACGGCGATACCTTGAAATTACGCATAAGATTGTGCCAGAAGTTTCAGAAAAAATTATGGAAATGAAGCGAGATCCAAACTACAAAGAAATGCTTCGAGGGGTCCAGCTGACGGATGAATATTGGCGATACTATCCAGAAAAAACACTGGCCGCCCAGCTTCTCGGGTTTGTGGATTCGTCTGGAGGAGGGCAGTATGGGATTGAGGGATACTTTGATCATCTGCTCAAGGGAAAAGAGGGATATATTTTCGGAGCGACCAATACGCGAGGGCAACGAATCCTGAGCAAAAGCCTGGGGATTGCTCATGCACAGGATGGAGCCGATATCGTCCTCACCATCGATCGGGTGATCCAAGATGCTGTAGAAAAAATCCTCGAAGAGGATCTGATGAATTACAGTGCGGACTTCGGTCAGATCGTCGTGATTGAACCAGAGACCGGGAAAGTGCTCGCCATGACCCATGCCCCGTCCTTTGATCCCAATGAATTTGGAAAAGCTTTCCTCCGCTACGAAATATCGCCAGAGCAGGCAGAGGCTGACCGGGAGGATGAGCTTTTCAATCAGCGAATCCCCACCATCATAGAAAATGGTCGATACTACCGATATTTCAACTCCTGGGGACCCGCTGTATTTCGAAACAAAATTGTTTCCGATACCTACGAACCAGGATCCGTGATGAAGGCCTTTACGATGTCGGCCGCTTTGAATTCTGATGAGGTGATGCCCCAGACAACATTTGACGACGCAGGACCGGTGGAGGTAGATGAATTCAAAATCCGAAACGCGGATCAAATTTACGCTGGACTGACGACTATGATCGAGGTGATCAACCGATCTTTGAATACTGGAATCGCATTCATTACCCGAAAGATTGGAAGGCAGGTGCTATATGACTATTTCAAAAACTTTGGTTTTGCACAGTACACGGATATTGAGCTCGACGGAGAAGAAGATGGAAAAATTAAACCCTGGCGTGAATGGGCTGAATCAGAGTTGATCACCTACGGGTTTGGGCAGGGGATTACGGCTACGCCACTTCAGATGGCGATGGCTTTTACCTCGCTGGCCAATGGTGGATACCTGATGAAACCCATGATTGTCGAAGAGATTCGTTATCCAGGAGGCGAAGCCGAAACATTCAAGCCTGAGCGAGTGCGTCGGGTGATTTCTGATAAGACGTATCAGACAATCAAATCCATGCTCTTGAACTCCGTGGACAACGGCGTGGCTCGTGGAGCACGGGTGTGGGGGTATTCGGTAATGGGAAAAACAGGAACCTCTCAGACGTATAAAAAAGGGAAGGCACTGGTTGGTGAGGGGACGACAATCACCAGTTTTGCTGGTTTTGGTCCGATCAAAGAGCCCAAATTTGTCGTGCTGGTGAAATACGACCATCCGCGATATTCTCAGTGGGGATCTGAGACCGCGGCGATTACTTTTCGTCGAGTGGCGAAGTTTTTGTTTTCACATTTTGGGATTCCGCCGGATCGGTAATTGTCAGAGAACAAATAACAAATAACAAAGAACAACAAATAGTAGAAAAATTTGTCATTCCGGCTTGCCCGGAATCTGGTCGCTTGTGCACAACTGTCAGGATCCTGGGCAGGCCAGGATGACATACAAGGGTTTTTTGGAATAAAGGAAAACGGTCCCGGAGGGACCGCTTGAGAGTTGGCTGCCGGAGGAAGATTGTCTCCGGGAGCACGGAATTTTCTTGATTTCGTTGGGACGTCAGGCGGTTTCGAATTCCGCCTTGGCGGTGGCGAAGGCCCAATCGAGCCAGGGCATCAGCACGATCACATCGTCGATTTCGACGGTGGGACCGCACCAGATACGGAGTCCGGCCGGGGCGTCCCGGTAGGCACCGATATCGAAGGCGACACCTTCTGCGTCGAGCAGAGCCACCATCCGTTTGGCGAAGACGGCCTGTTGGTCGCCGTTCAGCCCCAGGAACCACTCGTCCTTGATCTGCAGACAGACCGAGGTATTCGAGATGGTTTCAGGAACTTCCGCCAGGAAAGCCGCCCAATCGCTGACTTCCACCCACTCGTCGACAACGGTAAGGTTGTCTTCGGAGCGGTTGATAAGCCCTTGCAGGCCAATGGACTGTGCCCATTTCAGGCCATCCAGAGCGTCCTCCACGGCGATCATGGAAGGCGTGTTGATAGTTTCGCCCCGGAAGATGCCATCGATCAGATTACCGCCCTTGGTCAGACGGAAGATCTTGGGCAGAGGACGGTTAGAAGGCGTAAATGTTTCGAGCCTCTTAACCGCACGAGGACTCAAGACAATCATGCCGTGAGCTCCTTCGCCGCCCAGACACTTCTGCCAGGACCAGGTAGTGACGTCTAGTAGGTTCCAAGGAAGGTCCATAGCAAATGCGGCTGAAGTGGCGTCGCAGATGGTGAGACCCTGGCGGTCGGCGGGGATCCAGTTGCCGTTGGGAACTCGGACACCCGAGGTAGTACCGTTCCAGGTGAACACCACGTCGTTGGCGAAGTTCACCATTTTGAGGTCGGGTAACTTACCGTAATCGGCGTCTAGAATGTTGACGCCGAGCTTGAGCTGTTTGGCCACGTCGGTCACCCAGCCCTTGCCGAAACTCTCCCAGGCCAGCATGTCGATGCCGCGGGCACCGAGCAGAGACCACAGGGCCATTTCGACCGCACCGGTATCCGATGCTGGGACGATTCCGATACGGTAATCGTCGGGAATGCCGAGGACTTCCCGGGTCAGGTCGATGGCTTCGGCCAGCTTGGCCTTGCCCGGTTTGGAGCGGTGGGATCGACCGGTAAGTGCGTTCTCGAGGACCTTCACAGTCCATCCGGGACGTTTCGCACAGGGGCCGGAGGAAAAATCCGGACATGCCGGACCTTTCTTTGGTTTTTCGGGAACAATCGCGTTCATTGGGCTAAGCCCTCCCTTTTTGGGTTACAACGAAAACAATAAAGATCAGTAGCGTTCATCGGTCGAGCAGTAACGCTGCCGAAAAAGCTGTGTGGGTAAGTTAATAAAGTTGTCTGAAGTGTCAAAAGATTATTTTCCTTCGGAAAAACCCCTCTTAGTCTCCCCTTAACAGGGGAGAATTTGAATTTTATTATTCACAATCTGAAGTTTTGTGCCTCCAATTTCTTTTTTGCTTTTGCCTGGAGGATTGCCGTGGAGCCAACGGAGACAGTCTTCGATCTCTGAAGCACTAGGAGTAGATTTGGCGATTTTTTGGAGCCACTCTTTTTGGAGGATTTTTGGGAGATTTAAAAAATCTGGTAGGGACAAGTCGCGACTTGTCCCTACCGTTTCAACAGATTTATCCAAAAAATCCGCCATTTCTCCAAAAATTTCTGCTTCTCGGACAAAAACCTGTTCGAGATTGGGGGTGATTTTTCGCAGATGGGGGAGTACTTCTTTCCGGATGAGGTTTCGTTGGAAGTCCGTATTTTCATTTGAGGGATCCTCGATCCATTTGAGTTTGTTTTCTCGTGCATATTTTTCAATTTCTGATTTTGGGACTTGCCACAGAGGTTTTGTGCTGGTTTCAAAAGGGGAAAGGCCATCGATGCCGCACCCTTTTGTTAGCCTGAAAAGCATCGTTTCTACGAGATCGGTGGCATGGTGAGCCGTGAGGATTCTTTCTGCTCCGAAGTCTTTTTTGGCCTTTTTAGCCAATCTTTTTCGTTCTGTTCTCCAAAAATTTTCTTTGTCTTTTTGAGGGATTTTATCCAATTTTTCCCCATAAAATTTAGTACCAAATTTTGAGCACAAATTTTGTACAAATTGAAAGTCTTTGTCAGAATTGTTTCGTGAGGAATGATCTAGATGAAAGACGGCAAGTGATTTTTGATCAAAAATTTTATTCAAAATATTTAACAGCACGACGGAGTCCACACCACCGGAAACCATGCAGAGCAGTTTTTTATCGGTAAGGTGTTCTTTTTTTAGAAAATCAGTGACGATTTTTTCGAGTTCCATTATTTAACAGATTACAAGATATACCTTTTTGCACAACTTACCAGTCTACGGCTGGTTAACCCACCAAATATTTGGTGGGTTAACGGGGAGAGAGGAAACGGGGAGGGGGGAATGACAAAAATAGCATTGTTTAATTTTTTTACTTATTTAAGCTGAGAAAGTTCATGAAAAGACTATTTTTTACATTCCTCTTTTTTCCAGCTTTTTCATTCGCAAGTTTTGTCGATGTGGATACCACACATCCACACTTTCATCCGATTGATTTCTTGAGCGAAAAAGAAGTGGTGAGCGGATATGAGGAAGAAGGAGAGATGTACTTCCGTCCGCGGCAAAAAGTAAATCGAGCAGAAGCACTAAAAATGTTGCTACTGGCGGCAGATATTCCGGTGAACCCCAGATCTGATGTATCTTTCCCCGACATTCGAAAAAACGACTGGTTCGCCGACTATGTGCACACGGCCGCTGCTCATAAAATTGTAAAAGGCTTCACGGATGGCAACTTCCATCCCGGCAAACAAGTTTCTCGAGCGGAGTTTCTCAAGATGCTGGTGATGAGTTTTGATGTACCTTTCACAGAAGATTCGGAATCTGAGGATTGGTTTGTTCCATTTTTCGATACGGCAGAAGAATTTCGAATCCTGGATGAACCGGAGCTCTCTCCGTACGAATCCCTCTCTCGAGGAGACATCGCGGAGTACATTTATCGAGCTCATATTTTATCAACCAATCGATTCGAGTCCAAATACACCTACTCGGGGATGGGATCGGCGAGTTTCTACGATCAGGGATTTGCTGGGCGACCTACAGCCAATGGAGAGATTTATGATCCGATGGACATGACCGCGGCCCACCGGATTCTTCCTTTTGGGACCAAGCTGAAGGTGTGGAATTGGAATCCTGCGTGGAGTAATGACGACAAAGATTATGTGATTGTACGAGTAAATGATCGTGGACCGTATCATTCGGATCGAATTTTGGACCTTTCGCGAAAAGCCTTTGAAAGATTAGCCCCTTCTTCTCGAGGGGTGATCGATGTCGTTTTCGAAGTGTATTCTGATAATCTGGACGAACAGCCAACTATCCCAGAACAGATCCGTCCAAGTCTGACAGAAGAAGCCAAAGAAAAAAGTGTACCGGATGTTTTGGCGGATAAATTTCTCAGCAAACGAACTCGTTCTGGTGAACCAACAGAAGATATCAAAAAAGCACTCGTAAAAAAACGAGCTAAAAAACCCATTCCTCGTAAAAAAAAAGAGCTTATTCCCAACCGGCCTACCAGAGGAACTATCGCTTACATCTCCGAGAATTTTTTTCCCAATCTGACCCTGAGGCGGGGAGTTCCGAGTGAAGTGATCGTGGGACGGGTAATTGAAGTGGAGGGAACAGTAAAAAATCCTGGGGCAAAAAAAGTAATCGTTTTTCTTCAAAATTTGGAAACAAAGGCACAAGAGCAGTTTAAAGGTGCGGTTTCTGGAGCAAATTTTTCTGTGCCGATTATCTTTTTTGAACCGGGAAATTTTCATCTGGGCATCGTTTTTGACGATGATCGACGATCTCGTGTCGGGAAAATAAAAGTTTCTGCACTCACTCGAGATAGAAAATTTCGTTCGGCTGAAACACATTATGTTTCCCATCTGGATGTGAACGTGATTCCTGAGGAATCGCGAGTAGTTTTCTCCTGGGCAGCAGGAGAAGATCGACTGACAAAAATTGTTTTTTCTCAAAATCATAAATCCGCTTTACTTTTTGAATACGGGCTCAATCATATTTCTGTTCCGTATAAATTTTTTGATCAGTTTCGTCCGGATCGCAAACTGGCGATTGATGTTTTTCAAGCAGATTCATCGGATGGAAATCTAGAATCCCAAATCACCAATTGGCAGCAGGTATCGTACAAAAATTTCATTCTCACTCCGGGGTTTCCGGACAAAGAAGAAGATACGATTTCTGTGCACCAGTTTCCTCGATTTCTCAAGGATTTGGACATGGTTCATCTGAATGGGAAAGTCCTGGAGGGTGGGATAAACCTGCCGGATCATGTATTTTTGATTTCTACCGAAGGCACGGTAGAACAGATCCCAATCAAAAAAAACGGCGATAAATTTTTCTTCTCGCTCAAGCCACACAAGTATGGCACGTATGTACTTGAGATTGTTTCTGACCAGGGCGAAATTCTTTTCAACCGAGGGATGTATTTTCACAAAAATATTGTGTTACCGGTGGCAAAATGGGAACAAACTTTTATTCGTTCAGAGTCCACGGCGGGAATCCGAAACTGGATCAATCAGCTCCGAAAAAAATATCGGAAATCGCCCCTGGCGAAGGATTCAAAGTTGGACAAATTTGCTCAGCACTATGCTCAGCGGATGGCTAATGAAGGATTTATTTCCCATACCACTCCGGAGGGGTTGAGCTTCAAAGATCGGATCAAAATGGCAGAAATGTTTGGCGAATTTGGGGAGAATCTGGGCTACGGGACCACTCTGGAGCTCGCTCTGAACGGACTAGAAAATTCTGCATCCCATCGACAAAATCTCCTCAGTGCGAAGTGGAATCGGGTGGGAATTGGGTTGGCCCAAAATAAAAAGAAGGAGTTTTATGTCGTACAAGTTTTTGGTCGAGCACGAGAAATTCCAGAAAAAGAAGTGGCTCCACTTTCTACGGCTGAAAAAGTGCAGTATCAGGAAGATCAGATCAAATCGGTCAATACAATTTTTATCCGTGCATACGAAATCATCCAGGAAGCCAAGCTGGCGGATACAGAACTTTCGAAATATTTTTTTCGCATTCTCGCCACGGCCGATGATCGGATGGAAATAGAGGAACGGAGAGGTGGAGGAGAACTCTCTATCCGAAAAAAGATCTGGCTTTTGCTTCAGGAGGTAGAAAACCTGGAAAATAAATGTGGCCAGATATTACAGTGTAGCAGTGATCGAAATCTAAAACTATTTTTGGCAGATTTGAAGACTAAATTAAAAGTGTTGTGGGACAATTGGTCGGAAGTTTCTCCCAATGCTGATTTTCAAAAAGCGGAAGATCTTTTTTCTGAGTTGGAGGAGTACGAGTATTTTGGTCGAAAAAACCAACGGTATTTGTCTGATGAAGATCGTAAAAAATTGGCCGTGGCTATGGGAATGGGGATTTCTTTTGATAAATTTCTCATGGGAAAAGAGATTGTAGAAGCACATTGTCCAGAGGTGAGAGCTGATTTTCGAAAAAGTTACATCGAGGAGGTAGGGGCTTGGTGTGGAGAGGAAAGTCAGCGATCGGTAGAGCTTTTGAGAGATCAATTTATGAGAAATCATAATGTCCCGACGAGGCAGTGTTTTGACTACATCGAGATGGCGGGGGATCACTGTGCGGAGCTGAATACCGAGTATCAGAAGTTTCGGGGGGCGTTTTTGGCGAATTAATAAAATTTGATCCTTTTCCAAAAATTTCTATACTCGCCCACACCTTTTTCAGAATATCATGATTACTGCTGATGAAGTCCGCCACATTGCCAAATTGGCGAAAATAAAGCTCACTGATGCAGAAGTAAAAAAATTTACCGGACAACTGGGGAATATCTTGGATTTTTTTGCACAATTGCAGGAAGCGAATACAGAGAATGTGGAAGAAACTTCACAGGTGACGGGGCTCGAAAATGTAACACGACCGGACGAAATTGAGATTACTGAAAATATTGATGATTATTTGGACGAAGTCCCGCATGAGGTGGAGGATCACTCCGTTAAGATTCCCAAAATAATGTGATAAAAATTCCAAGTACCAATTTCCAAATTCCAAATAATTTTTAATTTTTAAAATTCAAGCTTCTAACAAAATGGATCTGACGACAAAAACATTAGCAGAACTTTCAACCCTTTTCTGTGAGGGAAAAGTGTCTTCTCGGGAGATGACGGAGGCGTATATCGCAGAAATTGAGAAAAAAGATGGAGATATCAATGCGTTCGTCACAACCACCTTCGATCTGGCTCGAGAGATGGCTGATGCCGCTGATGCGAGGAGAGCCAATGATGATTTGCTTTCTCCGATCGATGGGATGCCGATGGCACTCAAGGATGTAGTTTGTACTAAGGGAGTAAAAACTACAGCATCATCCAATATTCTCAAAGATTTCACCCCACCCTACGACGCGACCGTCTGGCGAAAGCTCAAAGAAGCTGGCGTAGTTTTGCTCGGAAAAGTAAATACCGATGAATTTACGATGGGAGGGTCTACCGAGACGTCGGCCTTCGGCGTAACAAAAAATCCACACAATCTGGATCGAGTGGCCGGAGGGAGTTCCGGAGGAAGTGCGGCGGCGATTGCGGCGGGATTTTGTGCGGGATCAATTGGGACGGACACCGGTGGATCTATTCGTCAGCCGGGACACTTCTGTGGTGTGGCAGGTTTGAAAGTGTCTTACGGAAGAGTTTCCCGCTGGGGGACTATCCCGATGGCCTCCAGTTTGGACAGCGTTGGGCCTCTGGGACACACGGCTGAAGATTGTGCTTTGATTTTACAAACCATTGCGGGAAAAGATGTGAAAGATGCCACTACTCCAGAAAAAGAAGTACCGAATTACATTTCCGCCATCGAAAAAGATATCAAAGGGCTCAAAGTGGGAATCCCAAAAGAATATTATTCTGACGCGATTGATGGAGAAGTTTTAGCCGAAATGGAAAAAACGAAAGAAGTTCTCAAATCTTTGGGAGCAGAGTTGATAGATATTTCTTTGCCACACACGAAGTACGCGGTGCCGACTTATTATATCATTGCTCCATCAGAAATCTCTGCCAACATGGCCCGATTTGATGGGATTAGGTACGGGAGTGGGATAAAAGGAAAAGATTTACAAGAAATTTATACCGAGACCCGAGAGGCCGGACTGGGAGACGAAGTGAAACGACGAATTTTGATCGGAACCTATGCACTGAGTGCCGGGTACTACGATGCTTTCTACCGAAAAGCACAAAAAGTTCGAACGTTGATCAAAAAAGATTTCGATGACGCATTCAAAAAAGTGGACGTGATGTTGGCTCCAGTAGCACCAACTTCAGCTTTCAAAATTGGCCAGAATACCGATGATCCTTTGAAGATGTATTTGGAAGACATTCTCACGATTCCGGCATCTTTGGCAGGAATTTGCGGAATATCAATTCCTGTTGGAATTTCCAAGGAAGGATTGCCAATCGGGGCACAGTTGCTTGGAGCGGCATTTACAGAGGAGCGGATTTTGCAGGTTGGGCATCAGATACAACGAGCAACTAGCAACTAACAGTGAACAGTAATTTTTGTTTCAAAATTTCCCCACATACCATATACTAAATACCAGATACCAAATCCTATGAAACTCTTTCTCGCGAACGGAAAAACATTTGAAGGTACCTCTTTCGGAGCAGAGAGCGAAGCCGAAGGGGAGGTTGTTTTCACTACCGGAATGACCGGATATCTCGAAACTCTCACGGATCCGAGCTATTTTGGACAAATCGTGACGTTCACTTTTCCGCTGATTGGGAACTATGGTGTGCCGGAAGTAAAGTCTTTTCAGGACAACGTAGATCAAACATTTGAAAGTAAAAAAATCTGGGTTCGAGGAGTCATTTTAACCGAAGAATCGTTGAAGTTCTCTCATTGCGAAGCAGTGAAAAGTTTTATGGATTGGCTCAAAGAGCAAGGTATTCCAGCGATTTCTGGGATTGATACACGGGAGTTAACACAAATTCTACGAGAAAAGGGAACAATCTTGGGTAAATTGGGCGACAAAAAACCAGTGAAATTTGAAGATGAACTGGGGGGAAGATTTGTCCCCTCTGTTTCTCCGGAAGGAATGGAAATTCTGGAACCGGAAAATCCGACCGGAAAAACGATTGCTTTTATGGATTGTGGAGCGAAGAATGGAATTCTACGAAATTTTCTTCAGCGAGGAATCCGAATTTTACGAATGCCGTACAATCATCCACCTTTTGATCTGGGAGAGAAGATTGATGGCATTTTCATTTCCAATGGGCCAGGAGATCCAGAAAAAGTAGTGGAGACCATCGAAATTGCTCGGCAGTCGATGACAAGGGAATTACCGATTTTTGGGATTTGCTTGGGAAATCAGATTCTTTCACTTGCTGCGGGAGGAAAAACAAAAAAGATGAAATACGGACATCGGGGGGTGAATCAGCCGGTAATTCAAGTCAAAAGTCAAAAGTCAAAAGTCAAAAGTGGTACAAAAAGGTGTTTAATTACTTCGCAAAATCACGGATACGAGGTGGATGGGGATTCTTTGCCGCCTGATTTTGAGGTTTGGTTCAAAAATCTCAATGATGGGTCTGTTGAAGGTATCCGACACAAAGGAAAACCAATCTTTTCCGTACAGTTTCATCCGGAGGCGTGTGCGGGGCCGGAGGATGCGGCATATCTTTTTGATGAATTTATCCGGGAGTTGTAGGATTTTCATCATCCATTTCATTTAACATTACCTTAATATTTTCCCTTCTTTTTGATAACATATCGGTCGTCTTTTCAAATTTCTTTCCAATTTTTTTTAATCCTTCATTTAAAGGTGCAGTAGCTTCTTCAATTTTTCTTTTTATTCTTTGAGCAACTAAATGATCCCACAGATTCATCCCTCTAGGGATTTCTTCCAAACAAAATTTCATAAAATCCTGATCAATTTTTTCGAATGCTGCCAATAAAAAACTCCCTTCCTGTTTCAAAGGGACTTCTTGACCGACAAAAAAATTTTCAATTTTTCGTTCGACTCTTTCAAATTCATCTTCATGTATTATTTTCGAGTGAGATCTTTTAAAAAACAATTCAGCATATTCTCTCATTAATTGAGCAAACTCTGCTTTAAATACTTCCAGATCAAATGGTTGTGATTGTTCAATGGTCATTTTTTCAAAACATTAAAAATACAAAATTATTTTGCTCTGTTTTTGTGTAAATGTCAAATTTATTTTTAGCACTCTCTTGATTTTATTGCCAAAATTCATACAGTTCGGCTAATGACAAAGAGTTATTATGACATCCTGGGGGTCTCAAAAAATGCTTCCAAGGACGAAATAAAAAAAGCTTTTCGTAAGCTGAGTAAAGAACATCATCCGGATAAAGGGGGAGATGAGAAGAAATTCAAAGAGATCAGCCAGGCCTACGAAGTGCTCTCTGATGATCAAAAAAAAGCCCAGTACGATCAGTTTGGATCAGCAGGCCCTGGATTTGGAGGTGGGGGAGGAGGTGCTGCAGGAGGAGGTTTTTCTGGAGGATTTTCTTCGCAGGATTTTGGAGGTTTTGAGGATATTTTTTCCAGCTTCTTTGGTGGGGGGGGTGGCATGGGAGGGGCTCGATCCAGACCACAGTATACACGGGGAGCGGATCTGGAGGTGGCCGTCGAGCTAGATTTTGACGAAGCAATGAAAGGGGTGACAAAAACTTTTACATCCAGAAATCTAGAAACCTGTGAAGAATGTAAGGGGGCTGGAGGTTTTGATCAAAAAAATTGTTCACAATGTGCTGGAAGTGGTATGGTTTCCCAGCAATTTCAGACGCCTTTTGGGCAGGTGGCACAGCAGGCACCTTGTCCGAGCTGTAAGGGAAGAGGGAAATCCTTCGAACGGACGTGTTCCAAATGTCAGGGGGAGGGAAGAGTGCAGCAAAAAAAAGATATAAAAATAAAAATCCCTGCCGGTGTGGATGATGGGGAAACCTTGAAAATTCCTGGGCAGGGAGAAGCTGGACGACATGGAGGATCACACGGGGATCTCTATGCACACATTCAGGTACAACCTTCTTCGAAGTTTCACCGTCGAGGGAATGACCTGCTTTCTACTCTAAAAATTTCTGTCTTTGATGCGATTTTGGGAGGAACGTTTGAAATAGAGACTTTTTGGGGGAAGGTGGATCTCAAAGTTCCAGAAAATACTCGTGATGGGCAATTTCTTCAGATAAAAGGAAAAGGAGTGCATCGCTCTGGACACAAGGGGGATCATCTGGTGAAGGTGGAGTATGAAATGCCAAAAAAGGTTTCGGGGAAGTTGAAAGAGCTTTTGGAAAGTGCGAAAAAGCAGTGAGTAGCAATTAATTACAAATGCCAAATTACGAATTACGAATTTGAAAATTAGGATTCTTTTTATTTTTGTGCGTACAAATTTTCAGGTTCTAACTTATCCGCAAAGAATTGCAACTTTAGCCGTGTTTTTTTGTACGCCAAGATTTTCGGTTTTTCTGCCACAATAGCTTCCTTTTTTTGAGCTAAAATATTGTTCAAGAGTTCTGTTGTTTTCGGTCCCACCCTGCCAGCTACTTTTTGATTTTTGTTTTTGATGAGGTTGTGAGCCAATTGGAATTCAATCAGTGCGGCCTTCGTTTTCTCACCGAAGTATCCGGTAGGTACGTGATCGAGGAATTCTCCTTGGACCAAGACTTCTTGAAGTTTGAGCACCGATTGGTTTCGCATTCCGAATTTCATCTTTTCTTCGAAATGAAAATCTTCCCAGAGGTTTCGAATTTTTTCTTGAATTTCAAATCGGTGGAGTTCCTCTTCCAATGTTTGTCGTGTTTTCGGTCCAAAAACTCCAGCTCCGGCATCATCTTCACTGTACACCACGAAGTATTTCTTCTGGAAGGCGAGTACACTGTTTTTTACATTGTAATCAAAAAGTCCGTCCACAGGGCCTCTATAAAATTCCAGTTTTCTCAGTGCTTTTTGAAGGGATTTTACTAGGTCGCCTTTGTATCCCCGCTTTAGATTTTTTGTAAATCTTTGTTTGCTTGGGACATCCAGAACCTGGTATAGCTGTGGTGGTACCTGAAAGTTTACTGAATCCTCGACTGGTGCATCCGATCCAAACATTTCACATTCGAGGTGTGGCACTCCCCAGGCAAGAGCTCGACGGAGTCCTTCATCTCCATATCCCATCCAGAGATCGAGCCGATCGTGTTTGGCTAGTTGTCTTTTTCCTTTTTCGACAATCGCACCTCCTCGATCATGGACGGTTCCACATCCGAAGTTTGGAATACAAATTTTTGTCCCAAAGGGATAGGAAGTGGGGGCGGCAATCATTCCGGGATACACATTCGTCCCATCTGCACCACGGATCCCACGTCCATTTAGTCGAATATCTCCGGTGTAGCTGCCGGTGACGTAGTAGCTTTGGTTTGGGAGAGGGGAATAGTATCCGGTGATAGTAAAGGTATGCTTTTTGCCTTTTATTTCACCAGTTTGTGCATACGTCTGCCCAAGGACACACATCCAGAGTCCAATCCCGATAAGTAGTAATTTTTTTATCATTTTCTAAAAATCGGGAAATTATAGCGGAAAAACACCTTTTTTACAAGGGTTTTGTGTTGCGTAAAATATGATTTGTTTTAAAAAAGACTTGACAAAAGGTATTTTTTTATTATATTTGCTTTACTTTTATTATTTAACTAATTAAAAATATGGAACAAGCTGAATTGAACAGGCTTTTTGATCCTTTGGGAGCTCACCTTGCGAGGAAAGGATATATATTTCAAAAAATGGAACCAGCAGAAGCTTTACACGACCAGGAAAGATTGGTTATGAGCAAGGTGATTGGTGTTATTGGGCCTGATGGAGAAAAAGTTGAACTTCTGTTTCGTCATAAAGGAGAACAGAAGGATGGTGGATCTGCAGAAGAAACTTCTATGCTTGTTATTCACTACAAAGTTAATAATGAAATTGATGGAGTATCTTATTATACTTTGGGAGAAGTTGAGGCATTGATAGCAGATGAAGAAGAAATAGTAAGGCAAGCTGCTTAAAACTTCTTTGAAATATATTTTAAAACGTGCAACTCTTTTTTTGTACAAAAAAGTTGACCAAATGAGAACAAAAATTATACTCAAAAGTAATGAGGTGTGACTGGAGATCTTTTATCTTTTTACTTTGTTTTACGGTCACTCCTGTATTTGCTTTTTATGATATTTCTCCAGAAGATCCAGAGTTTCACACCTTTACTCATCTGGGAGAAGTGGGTGTTATGAGGGGATACGGAGATGGGAACTTCCATCCAGAAAAAATAGTCACTCGGGCCGAAGCACTCACGATCGCCATGCGGTCGGGAGGGATTACTGATTTATCAGGATTTGAGGGAGAAACCTATTTCACCGATGTAGATCCAAACGAATGGTATGCTCCAGTCGTGGCAACGGCTGCAGAAAAACGTATTATCATCAACAAAAGTGATTCTTTTCGGCCTCATGATGCCGTGAGCAAGGCAGAGTTTTTGGCCTTTCTTTTTCGAGCGACAAAGGTGAATTTTGATACCTATTTTTCTCGACGATCCGGTGTGGCCCTCGATGTTCCGATTGACGCTTGGTTTGCACCGCATTTTGCCTACGCGAAGCAGTACCAAATTGCTTCTCTGCCAGCAGATGAATTTTATCGCCCGTACAAACCACTTTCTCGGAGAGAGGTGGCCATGATGACCTATCGACAGCTTCATCTTTTTCACGGGGATGAGATGACCAAGACCTTTGTTGAGCTCCAGGGAGAAATCAAACAATTCATTCAGTTGCTCCAATCCGGAAAACCGGACAAAGCCGAATTCCACCTCCAAAAAATTGTTCGCCTCAATCACAAACTCACTCGAACAAAAAATAATGCTGATGCGGTGGCGGCACGATATATTTCCAGGACGATGACATATCTGGCAGAGAGTTTGCGATATTTCCGGCATGGGCGGAATCTAGCAGGACTCGAAAATCTTTATTTGGCCGCTCGCCAAGTAGAAAAAGCCTCACAAAAATCAGAGAGCTTTTTACCATTTATTAATGAGTTGGCCCGGTTGATTGATGAGACGATGAAGAATTTCACGGGGACGAGGGTGGCAATGAATAGATAAATAAAGAGGGGAAAGTGGTTTTATTTTTAACTATTTTTTTGTGGAGAACCCAAAATCGGCAATTACTCCCTAAATTTCCTTGACAAAGACCTATTTCTTCATAGAATCTGCCGGCTTTTATCTTATTTAAGCCAATTTTTACACGTCATGAAATTTCGAATTGGAGACAACGTAGTCGTACAAACCGGTAAAGACAAAGGAAAACAAGGTGCAATTTTCAAAATTTTTGAAAATCGAGGTCTTGTGCAAGTTGAAGGTATAAATAAGAAAGTAAAACACGTAAAACCACGAGGTGGAGAGCCGGGAGAACGAGTAGAGTTTTTTGCTCCAATCCATATTTCCAACATTGCGATCATCGATCCAGAAACAAAGAAACCTTCACGGATTGGATACAAACTTAGTGACAGCGGCAAAAAAACACGTATTTCAAAATCTTCTGGTAAAGTCCTACCTCTCGCTAAAAAAACTAAAACTGCTGTGAAAGCATAATCATGAAATCAAATCTACTTACCGATTTTCGAAAAACAGGAATTGCCAAATTGCAAAAGGATTTGGGACTTAAAAATGTAATGGAGGTTCCAAGAATTGAGAAAATTTGTATCAATGTGGGGATGGGCTCTTATTTACACAGAACTGGAAAAAAACACGAAGAACTTTTGGCTAACGCGATCACACAGATTACAGGACAAAAACCATCTGTCAGAAAAGCACGGCTTTCTGTTTCCAACTTCAAGCTTCGAGAAGGAATGCCAGTAGGATTAGCCGTAACTCTCCGAAAAGATCGAGCGTATGATTTTCTCGACAAGATGATCAATGTGGTTTTTCCACGGGTACGAGACTTCCGAGGGGTTTCTAGAAGGATCTTTGATAAAAAAGGAAACTGTTCTATTGGGTTTACCGAGCATACTGTTTTCCCAGAAGTGGAGCTGAGTGACGAGCTTAATCAACCTTTTGGATTTCAAGTAACTATTGTAACCACCTCTGAGAATTCAGAGCACGCGTTGAAACTTCTTGAATCTTTTAATTTTCCTTTCAAGAAAGAATAATTTTTTTAAAAAATGGCACGAAAAGCAATCGTTCACAAATCTCAGAAATTTCTAGCCAGACATCTTCAGGCGAAGAAGGAAGGGCGGAAGATAAAATTTTCTACTCGAGCGTACAATCGTTGTAAACTCTGTGGAAGACCTCATGGATTTATGCGAGACTTTGGGATTTGCCGATGCTGCTTCCGAGAACTCGCCGAAAAAGGGCAAATCCCAGGAGTTCGTAAATCATCGTGGTAATCCGATTTTGGAACGCGGAATGCGGATTTCGGAATTAAAAAACTAATAACTAAGCTCTAAGTTCTAACAACTAATAATATGACCGATCCAATTGCAGATTTTCTCACTCGAATCAGAAATGCTCAGATGGCTGAGCAGGGGATGGTAGAAATTCCTTATTCTCAAGCAAAAGAACGAATTGCAAAAGTAATGCAAAAAAATGATTTTTTGAAGTCTGTGAAAAAAGAAAAGGCTGATAAGTTTGATGTGCTCAAGTTGGAATTACCAGAAAAATCAATGAACCTTAAAAGAGTTTCGAAGCCAGGACAGAGAATTTACATTGGGGCAGAGGATATTCGGAAAGTAGCAAACGGATTTGGAATATTGGTCGTTTCTACTTCAAAAGGAGTAATGACGGGATATGAAGCCAGGGCATTGAAGATCGGGGGGGAAATATTATGTGAAATAAGCTAATTCAATTTCGGAATGCGAAATGCGGATTTCGGAATTAAAAACTAAGAACTAAAAACTAACCACTAATAACTAACCACTAATAACTAAATCATGTCTCGAATAGGAAATAAACCAGTAGTTGTACCATCAGGAGTGGAGATATCCATCCAGGATGATGTATTGTCTGTAAAAGGAGCGAAGGGAACACTTACCCAAAAATTTGAACCAGAATATGTTTCTCTAAAAATAGAAGATGGACAACTTTTGGTAAGTCGAAAAGATGATTCTAAGGAAGCTAAATCTCGACATGGGCTTTATCAAAGTCTTGCTCAAAATTTAGTTGATGGGGTATCAAATGGATTTAGCAAAACTCTGGAGATCAAAGGAGTAGGGTATCGAGTGGCCCTGAAGGGGAAAATTCTAGAAATGCAATTGGGATTTTCTCATCCAATCAATTTCAACATTCCTGAAGGGATCGAAATCAGTTTTCCAGATGAGAAAAATAATAACATTGTTATGATTTCTGGAATCAATAAACAATTGGTAGGGCAGGTAGCGGCTAATATTCGTGAATATCGGAAACCAGAGCCGTACAAAGGAAAAGGAATCCGGTACATTGATGAGCAGGTTGCTCGAAAAGCCGGTAAATCCGCTGCTAAAGCAGCATAAAAATTAAGGTAGACCCTTCGACTTCGCTCAGGGTGACGAAAATATCTTGTAAATAAGAACAAATGAATATCCAAGAAAAAGCTAACAGAAGACAAGCTCGTGCGAGAAGAACTCATGCACAGGCTCGTGCAAGTGAAAGAAATAGACTGATTGTTTTTCGTTCTCTGCGAGCAATTTATGCTCAGATTGTTGATGACAGCACTGGGAAAGTACTCTGTGGAACATCAAACTTAAAAGGAAAAGCAGGAATCGAAGGAGCAAAAAAAGTAGGGACTGAAATTGCTAAATTGGCAAAGACCAAAAAAGTAGAAGAAGTAGCCTTTGATCGAAATGGTTATCAATACCATGGCCAAGTAAAAGCCTTGGCAGAAGGAGCTCGCGAAGGAGGGTTGAAGTTTTGATTTCATCAAAATTTCAAAATTAAAAATTTAAAATGCAAAGTTTAAAATTAAGGAAAAAATTTATAACTAAATAATAATGTCTGAAGACGCTACTACAACACCGGAAAAAGAAGGAACTGCTGCACCAGCAGAGGTGGCCACACAGCCTGAAGATGCTTCCACTGAAAAATCGGCAGAAGAATCTTCCGCTGCTTCAGCTTCTACCGACAGGGAAGCTTCTGAGAAGAAAGAGGAAAAAAAGGCTGATGAAAAAGGGAAGCCAGATCAAAGAGACCTCCGGGATCACAAGGATAAACGTCAGAGAGGTGGTCGTGGTGGTCGTCGAGGTGGTGGACGAGAACGAGAAAAAAAGGAATTTGAAGAAAGTATCCTCCGGATTTCTCGGGTGACTCGTGTGGTGAAGGGAGGACGACGAATGCGATTTCAAGTGACGGTAGCGATTGGAGACAAAAAAGGACGAGTCGGACTTGGGGTAGGAAAAGCAACAGAAGTGATGGTAGGGATCCAAAAAGCTGTAGCAGCGGCAAAGAAAAAATTAGTGACGGTTCCAATTTTTGAAGATTCTATTCCTCACGATATTGAAGCTTACTTCAAAGCAACCAAAGTAATTTTAATTCCAGCACCAGAAGGTACGGGGGTGATCGCAGGAGGATCAGTACGAACTATTTTGGACCTAGCAGGGATCAAAAATGTGCTTTCTAAATCTCATGGTTCACGAAATAGGTTGAATACCGCTTATGCTACTTTTGAAGCATTAAATTTACTTCGAACAGAAGCACCACCAAGTAACAAGAAAAAGGCAGAAGTGGAAAGTGAAGAAGTCAAAAGTCAAAAGTCGAAAGTTAAAAGTGAAAAAACTACAGAAGAGGAAAAAAAGGCAGTAAAAAAGAAAGCACCAGTAAAGAAGGAATCCTCCTCCGCTAAAGCTACGGAGGACAAGGGAAAAGCGAAAACAACGAAGAAGAAAGAGGAAACAGGCAAAAAGTCGAAAGCTAAAAGTAAAAAATAAAAGGTTGTAAGTGGGAAGTTGTAGGTTGCCCGGCCTTCGTCCCGAGTCCTCGGGACGGCGGAGTAGGGTAGGGCATAATTTAAACAAATCCCTCCCACCTACCACCTATAACCTACAACCTGAAAATAATAACTAACAACTAATTAACAATGAAGCTAAATGAATTGAAGCCAAATGCACGGAAAACTCGAAAAAGAGTTGGACGAGGTGATGGGAGTGGTAGAGGAACTTTCTCTGGTCGAGGTATGAATGGGCAAAACGCTCGAGCAGGAGGTGGTGTACGACTTGGATTTGAAGGAGGACAATCTGGAGTTCTAGATCGAATGCCAAAATTACGAGGATTCAAAAATCCAAATCGTGTAGCGGTCCGAGCCATTAATTTATCTGTTTTGGAAGAAAATTTTAAAGACAAAGAAAAGGTGACTATTGATTCTCTTCGGACAAAAAACCTAATAAGTAAAAAAGAAATGGCTAAGATTTTGGGGAACGGAAAAATTACAAAAAAAGTAGAGATCGCTGGGGTGCCAATTTCCGAATCTGCAAAAAAAGCGGTTGAAAAAGCTGGTGGGACAATTAGTTAAATTTTTTCCAAAGGAAGTATGCAATTTGTCCGGCAGAAATTCCCCCATCTCCAGAAGGAATGTTTTTGTTGAATAGTACATTTTTTGAAATCAAAAAGCTGGTTATGATTGAGTTGTAAGCACAGCCGCCGCTCCAGACGATGGGGAGGTTTTGATCTTGGGTGATTTTCAGAAGCCCTTCAGCCAGGTAGAGTTGGGCTAGATGTGCGAGCTCTTCTTTTGGGATTTTATCCAGCTTTTCAATGAGAAATTGAAAAAGAGGAGTAGTTTCTAAAATATTTAAATTATCTTTTCCCTTAATTTTTAATTTTAAATTTTTAATTTTAAATTTTGGAAGGTCATTTTTTATTTCTAACATCTGTGCACATCGCCCTTCGTAATCATTTTTATCCGCCAATCCGAGGAGGATAGATATGCAATCAAGGATCCGTCCACAACTGGAGCTTTCAATGCAGTTGAAGTTTTCTTTCTTTTGTTTGATACAATTTTTAATTAATTTTTCATTAAAATTTGGAAGCAGGTTTATGATTTCTTTTTCATCTAAAAATTTGGATAAAATTCCGATGAGCATCCGGACTGGTTCTTTATTTGCGATGTCCCCGCCCATGAGGGTTTGATCTTCGAGTTTTCCAATTCTCTGATCATTATGAAAAACTTCTCCGCCCCAGACTTTGTTACCCTCTCCCCAGCCGGTGCCATCTGCAGCGATTCCGATGAAGTTCGTCAGATTGTGTTCGAGTGCTGTCGAAAAAACGTGTGCCACGTGGTGTTGAATTTCCACACATTGAATCTTATTTTTCTTCGCAAAATCATGAGCAAATTGATGGGTATTGAAGGAGGGATTTTTATCGCACAGAATTACCTTTGGTTTGGCACCAGTAAATTTCAGAAATTTATCAAGCGTGATGCGAAAATTTTCAAAGTTCTCGAGTCCGGCTGTGTTTCCTAGGTGTTGAGAAAGGAGTAGTGAGTTTCCTTTTTTGAGACAAAAGGTGTTTTTCATTTCTCCTCCGACGGCGAGGATATCATCTTCAAATATTTGATAATTTTTAGGGACCTGAATTTCTGTGGGGACAAATCCGCGACTTCGGCGGATGAGGAGGGGATGATCAGCGATTACTTTTACGATCGAATCATCCGAAAAGTTCGCGATCTTCCGGTCATAATCCAGGACATGGGGGACAAATTGTTGTTCTTTTTTTGTGGTAATTGGGATGCCGGGGAGATTGGATGAGGTGAAGATGATGGGTTCATCCAGATGCTCAAAAATTAGGTGGTGCAGGGGAGTGTAGGGGAGGCAAAATCCGAGGAAGCTGTTTTCTGATATGTGATTGAGACGCCCAATTTGGGCGTCTTTACGATGCAATAGTACGATTGGCCGCTCTCGTGACTCCAAAATTTCTTGTTCTTTCTTAGAAATATGAACAATATTTTTGATCATATTTATGTCTTTGGCCATCAGGGCAAAAGGCTTGTTTTTTCGGTGGGTGAGGGATCGTAATTTTGTGACCGTTTTTTCATCGGCCAGGCAGATCAAGCTAAATCCGCCGATCGATTTGATGGCGATGATTTCTCCGGATTTGAGAAGATCAATTGTTTTTTTTATGGCATTTTTTCCTGTGGAGACACGCCGTGGCGTGTCTTTACAGTACAAGGACAATACAGGACCACATTTTTCACAGGCGATAGTTTGTGCGTGGAATCTTCGGTCTTCCGGATTTTTGTATTCTTTTTCGCAGTCTGGGCACATAGGGAATTTTTCCAAGGTGGTATTCTCCCGATCGAAGGGAAATTGCTCTGTAATCGAAAATCTGGGACCGCAGTCGGTGCAGCTCGTGAAAAAATATTGAAATCTTCGATCATCCCGATCAAATAATTCTTTTTGGCATTTATCACAAGTGGTGATATCGGGGGGGATGGAAAAATTTGTTTTTGTATTATGGAGACGCCCAAATTGGGCGTCTGTACGGGAAGAATTTTGAATTACAAAATCTTTAAATTTTTCATCTTTGATTTCTTGAATCTTAATTTGATCAATCTTGGCCAGAGGGGGTAGATTCTCTAGGATTTTTGCAATTTTATTTTTATCGTTGGCCACGATTTCTACGCCGATGCCTGTATTTTTTACATATCCTTCCAACCCTGCTTTTTTTGCCTCACGGAGAATAAATGGTCGAAATCCGACGCCCTGAAC
This sequence comes from uncultured Candidatus Peribacteria bacterium, assembly GCA_964344775.1. GTDB lineage: Bacteria > Patescibacteriota > Gracilibacteria > UBA4473 > UBA4473 > CAYFMH01. Next base: position 23,643 of record CAYFOO010000001.1, on the reverse strand, counting down.
TGTTCCGGTGATGGTAAATTTGTACGTGGGAATAAGTCGAAAGTTAAAAGTTAAAAGTCAAAAGTAAAGAAGAATAAAAATTTCATTATTGAAAGATGCGTTCTTAAAGGATAATCTATCAATAGAAAAGATAAAAATGCAAAAAATATTTGTTTTTGGGAACGAATTTGTAGCCGGTGATGAAGTGGCTAAAAATTTAGCGGCCAAAATCAATCATCCGGATTTTGAGTTTGTGAAAGCAGAAAGTCCGAATGAGATTCTTTCAGAATCTGGGGTAATTTGGATCATGGATGTGGTGCAGGGAATTGATAAGGTTCAGATTTTGGATCGGATTGAGGATTTGGAGTTGGCCCGATCGTCGACGTGTCACGATCTGGATTTGGGATTTTTTTTGAAACTGATGCGGGAGAGTGGAAAGATTGATGAGATGAGGATAATTGGAATTCCTTTTGGGGAGCAAAACCTCAAGAAACTGAAAAAAGAAGTTGAAGTTTTGATCAACGAACAACAAGCAACAAACAACAAACAGATTTAGACATTGTGCAAAAGTTTTTTTACAATGGGGATGAAATGAATAAAAAAGGCATTTCTTTTCCAAAACAAAATCTAAAAGATCTCTTTGCACTTTTGCAAAAGGAGAACGAGGAGATCATTGCCCCGGCGAAAAAAGAGGATGATCAATTCTTGCGAATGCTGCCAGTGGAGGGAGTGGAAGAAATTTGTTTTGAGGGGATTTCTTGGTTTACGAGCAAGAAGTATGTTTTTCCCGAGACGCAGGAGCTTTTTAGTTTCAAAGGAGAAAAGATCAAGGTGACGAAGGAAAAGTCAAAAAAACGAGTACTTTTTGGATTGAGATTTTGTGATCTCAATGCTTTTGCGGTGAATGATCATCTTTTTCTCAAGTCAGATCCGGCGATGGATTTTTATAAAACTTTTCGTGAGAGTCTCACTTTGGTTGGATTCTGGTGCGACCAGCAGCAGGACGAATACTGCTTTTGTGATTCGATGAATTTAACGCATCGGTATGATTTGATGCTTTTTGATCGAGGAGATCGGTGGCATGTGAAAAGTGGGTCAAAGAAGGGGGAGAAGATTTTGGATGATTTGAAGATTGGAACATTGGAAAATTATGAGGCGGAGTTAGCCGATTGTGAGCGAAAGTTGAAAACACATGAGATCGAGAAGTTGTGGAAAAAAGATGAAGTCTGGCAAAAAGGAGCGGATGATTGTCTCAGTTGTGCGGATTGTACGACGCTCTGTCCGACGTGCTTGTGTTTTGACATTGAGGATGAGACCGATTTATCGGGGAGTTGTGGGACGCGATGTGCGAAATGGGATTCTTGTATGTACAAGGACTTCACTTTGGTCGCGGGAGGACACGTTTTCCGAAACACGCTGGTGAATCGGTTTAAGCATCGGATATTTCACAAGTTAGAGTACTTTCGAGCACAGTTTGGAGAGCTGATGTGTACGGGGTGTGGACGGTGTATCAGAGGCTGTCCGACGAAGATTGATTGGATAGAGCTGGTGAATCAGAATAGTAATTAGATTTCTACCTCTTCCACACAATCAAAAAGCATTTCTGCCGGAAATTCAAAAGCGAGCATTTCGCTACAAATAATTTTTTTATTTCCCTGAAAAACTACCTTCCATCGTCCATCGTTTTTAACTGCTAAAAAAGGACCTTGTCCCGGGACATCGGTCAGTTTTACAATTCCTCGGATGTGGGTGTCGGTCTGATGGGTGATTTCTTTCACTTCAAAATCAGTTATTTTTGAAAGACTTTTCATTTTTTCCTTTAGAGCATTTTTTAGAGTTGTGTTTAAATCTTCTGTTGAGGTTTGCTCTTGTGTTTTACAGGCACCTTTTTGGATGTCTGTAGCTTTAGCTTTTTTTGCAAAACAATCATTTTCAAATGTTTGTTCTACTGGATCACAGGGAGTGGTGATGCATTGCACTTCTATTTTTCCACAAACCGGTTGGTAGATTTCTGGGCATCCAACATCCTCATTTTTTAGTAATTTTTTTTGTTCCATGTCACTGTGGCAGGCGGTGAGCAGGATAGAGAAAAAGAGAGCTAAAAGAGTAAAAAGACTTTTTTTCATTGCTAAAAGTTTAAGATTTAAAAATTTTCTGACAACAAGATAGCTACTTTCAAACGTGTTTCTAGTTTTTTTAAAATTTCTTTTATCTCTATAACTAATTGTTTAGCTCTATAATCGTTTTCTAGTTTTTCCAAAAGTGGTAAAATTTTCGTTTGAGCTCCAACCATATATCTTGTAATTCGATCAGCCATTTCTTGATCCAGATTTTCTACCAGCCTTCCAAAAGAAAGTAGATTTGCTTTTACATCACGACCTTTTGCACGTACCACTCCAAATTCTCCTTCTGTTATAGCTTCTTCCGATTTTGCTATGTATTTTTCATCATCTAATTTTTCTCCTCGATCGAGGAAACCACCATTTTTTCCATCTGGTTCACCGAGGGTTACATTTGTGAGCCAGTAGGTTCCTTTTTCTACTCTAATTCCGTTTCTTCTTGTGTGGCCTTCATCATCATGTCCCCCTTTAAATCTATCTTGAAGTACTAAATACTGCCAATCTTGTAAGTCTGTGTCTTCCCGGGTATCGTGCAGGAGACAAATACAAACTTCAACCGCATCTTCTCCTGCAAGTACAGCATCAAGGGCTGTTTCAATAGGATGAATTACGTAAGGGAGTGGAACTCCATTCTTATCAGTTTCTTTTCTTTCCCCATTAATATGCCTTTCTTTTGCAATTTCGAGAATCTGAAGAATCCAGTCAACTTCTTGTTGAGTGTATAAAAGATTTGTTCGTACGATAACTTCTTGCCGAAATTTTTGTTCTACAAATTCTAAATTATAATTTGGGACCTCAAAAGTATTGGAATAGGGAAGTTCCGATTCTTCTACGAGCGGTTTTTCAGAGCCAATAGCTTTTTCTGGCCATGAAGTTACTTGATCGACTCTGTCCAAATCAATATTCCCCCAGTCAAAAACTTCAGATTCAACCATTTTCCCCAATTTTTAGTTATTTTAAAATAGTAAATAATACCAAAAAGTCAATTCGCCAAAGATAGATTTTACAATTTTTCTGAAATTCTGCTAGGATGCCCTAGATGAAAAAATCGGAAATTCTTTTTTCCTTGTGTCGGATTTTGAGTGACGCGGTGATGATCTTTTTTTCACTCATCCTGGTTTATTTGATCCGAATGGTGTGGTTTGATGCTTTTGGTTTAGAAATGCCGGTGTCCGTTTTTTCTTTTCAGCTTTTTTTGGCTTGGGCCCTCAAGATTACTTTGTTTTTAGTTTTCGTCCTTGGAATTGATGGGCGGTACAAGCTCGGTGCGGATGAAAAAATAATGGATGAGCTATTTCACCTCTTGTGGGCACTTTCTGCGGGAATGGCATTGATTTTGGTGTTTTTCTTTTTCGAAAAATTTACCTTCTTTTCCCGATTTATCTTCGGAGGAGCGTGGGTAGCGGCGATTTCTTTTGTTTTTATTGGACGTTTGGGGCTGAGAATTATCCGTTGGGGTCTTCGAAATTATGGGATTGGCCGTCGGAAAGTTCTCGTACTTGGAACTGGGAAAATTTCAGAAGGTGTTTTGGAGCATCTCAAAAATTCTGTGAATTTTCAGATAGTAGGACTTCTGACCGAGGAAGAATCCAAAATAAAGAACTTTCGTGGGGTAGAGATCTTGGGGAGTTTCGCTGACCTAGAAAAAATTCTTCAAGATTTTTCCGTAGAAGAAATATTACTCGTAACAGAAAATCCTTCGGAAAAAACTACGGAAAAACTAGTTCAGATTGCCCACATTGCCAATGTGAAATTTCATCTCATTCCGGATGAGTTGGGATTAGATCTGGCAGCGGTAGAAGTTTCCACCCTCAATAACTGGCCGGTGCTCATGTTGCACAATACGCAGATGCAGGGGTGGCGAGTTATTTTGAAAGCTGTTTTTGATTATGTTTTGGCAAGTGTGGCTTTGATTTGTATTTCCCCCATTCTTTTGGCCATTGCTTTTGAGATTTGGATTTCTAATCGCAAAGCCCCGGTACTTTTTCGCTCTCGTCGGGTAGGGAAGGATGGGAAGCTTTTTTATTGTTTCAAATTTCGTACGATGGTGCCGGAGGCTGAAAGTATGAAAAAAGAACTCATACAAAAAAATGAACGAAAAGGTGGGGTGTTTTTCAAACTAGAAAAGGATCCTCGGATCACACCGCTTGGAGATTTTTTACGGAAATGGTCCTTGGATGAGTTGCCGCAGCTTTTCAACGTGCTTCGTGGAGAAATGAGTTTGATTGGTCCTCGGCCACATTTACCCGAAGAAGTGAGGAGATATAGAGCTAGTGATCGTCGAATTCTTTCCATAAAACCAGGGATAACCGGTTTTTCTCAGATAAAAGGACGATCCAGCCTGAGCTATACCGAAGAAATGAAATACGAACTTTTTTACCTCAAAAATTGGAGTTTGTGGCTCGATACGGTGATTTTTGTAAAGAGTGTTTTGGTGGTGTTGAAGCGTGAGAATGCGAGCTAAACAGCTCAAATCTTAAAGTTTTGGATTTAAAAATGAATTTTTATTTTTCGCCTTCTTCATTAGGAATTTCGGCAGGTTCCGTAGCTAATTTTGGCTGAAAAAAAAGTTTGTTTTTTGGGAGCATGTCTTCTTTTAGTTCTTCCTGTTCTTGCATCGGAGTTTCTATTTCTTTTTCATATTCTGATTTTGGCACCGGAGAGAGGAGTACTTTTTCTATGCCGTCTTCACTATCGATATCGAGTTCCACATCCTGGCCGTCTTTTTTGAGTTTATTGATGACCACTCTTTTGAGTACTCTTTTTTCTAGATCTGCCAGTGTGAAATATCTGATTTTTCCAAAGAAGTTATTGTCTGCATCGAAGTAAATGGCCCGCCAGAATTCTGCTCCATCCACCATTTTCTCGGCTTTTTGGAGGTCCGTTTCGAGACGATTTACGAGGATCAGTCCGATCAAAAGAGCTACTGCTGTGACGATTACAGAGGCAATCAATCCTCCGAAGAGAGAGAGGACTGGAAAATCTTCTTTGAGTACATCAAAAAACAGAGAAACGAGGTCCGTCCAGGCGATGGCAATAGCCAACCCTACAAAGCTAGAAACAGAGATGATGTAGAAACTTCTGGCATCAGAATTCCTCACATGCAGCTGCAATTTTTCCTTTTGGTAGATTTTTTTGAATGAATTTTTATCCATTTTTTTATAACTATCCCTTTATTATACCAAAAAAACCCCTCTAAATCAAACTTTTTAAGGCTTTTTTAGTGGAACCAATGTTTCACTTTTTCCAACAAATGATGTTTTGGATGTTCTTTTTGGTGAAAGATAGTGAAGATTAATCCTACGATCACAAAAGCTCCTCCCAGGAGGTGATAACTATAAATTTCTTCTTTCAGAATAATAATGGCTAAAATTACTCCAAAAAAGATGGGGGACAGGGCCAAAGAAGCGGCTGTATGAGCAGGGATTAGTTCCAATGCCTTATACCAAAAGAACTGTGCGAAGATCATGGTGAACACCGCAAAAAGAAGAAGAGGAATGAGCACTTGTTTTTCGAACAAAAGCGTAGTGTCATACTTTGTGCTAAATAAGAAGGAAATTACGGCAAAAAGCACAATTGCTCCGACCAAATTTCTTAGTAAAACCACTAATTCTGGTAAAATATGAGAGAGGTATTTTTTAAAAATATTAGTCGAAAAAGCTCCTGCTGTGGCACCACCCATGATAAATAAACTTCCAGCATCAAGGTTGGGTGTAGAAAAGTCTCCCTTTGTGACAATAAAAAATATACCAAACATCATAAAAATAACACCGAGGATTTGATGAAGCGAAGTTTTTTCTTTGAGCCAGAGGAAGGAGATAACTCCTGCCAAAACAGGCTCTAGCCGTCCTATGATGATAAAATTAGTAGCACTTGTTATTTTTAACCCTTTTAAAACTAACAAAGGAAAGATAACAGCCGAGAGGATGGCCACTATTATCAGTATAAAAAGATCTTTTTTTGGTAGACGATATATTCTTTTTGCTTCTGGAAAAAATCCTAAGAAAAATAGTAGTATGATCGTAGAGGTTGCTTGAGAAAAAACAATTAGAATTTTTGGAGTGAAGTTTGATAATAAAATCTTTCCAAAAATAGAATAAGTGGAAAGAAAAAACATAGAGATCAGGCAAGCGATTATTCCTTTTTTGTAAGTGCTCATGACACCATTGTTAGTTTTTTGATTAATCCCTGATAGGGCTGATGAACCAATGAAGTACCGTATTGAAAATAGCTAAAATCAATCCGGCACCGAGGTAGATAATCCAGCCTTCGATTTGTGTTTCTACGCCTTCTAGTTCGAGGAAATTGACACTTGCTTCCATCATCCAGAGAACTACTCCGTTCAAAACCAAAGAAAAGGCTCCGAGCGTAAAAAAACGAATTGGGAGGGTAATAATTTTGAGGATTGGTTTGATAAAAGTGTTGATTGCACTGAAGATGGCAGCGATAATGAGATAGCCTTTTATGCCGCCATGCACTACAAATTCAGCCGGAAAAAGTTCGGTGGCAAGAAAATAAAAAATCGCTGCATTGGCAGAAATCAGGGCGAGGATGTAGACGATCCATCTCAGCATTGTTTAAATTATGGCGGGAAGTGGGATGAGTGTCAATTTTTGAGGAAAAATGTCTTGACGGAGAATACTTTATACTATATAATTTATATAAATTTACAAATTATATAAATATGAGTTCAACAGTTTTAAAAATTTTTGGGACAGGGCAGGTGACAATCCCCAAAAAATGGCGTGAAAAAAGGAAGGCAAAAATGTATTTCGCCCATGAAGAAGGAGAAAAAATAGTTTTAGAACCTGTGCAAAATGAAGAAGTGATATTTGATGCAGATGAATTTAATGCCGGGAAAGGGGTGAAAATTGATGATTTTGTTGCGGCTTTGGAAAATTCACTCAAATGAATGACTTGGAAAAGTTATTGCGAAAAATATCCAAAAAAGAACGAGAAAATATTTTGGCTTTTTTGAAGGAAATAACACCAGAGAATTTAAAAACTCTGGAAGTGAAAAAAATTACAGGCAAGGACGATTTGTATCGAGTAAGAAAAGGGGATTATCGTGTTATTTTTGCACTTAAAAATAATAAGATTTTTGTAAAAAAGGTAGCCAAAAGAGGTGAGAAAACGTATAAGGGATTGCGATGAAAATCTCTCCTCGCAGTCAAAAACTAGCCGGCGTGGTTCAGGAAAAGATTGGTCCGATTATTCAGCAGTTTTTATCTCCAGACGAGATTGGATTTTTGACGATAACGGCAGTGGAAATCTCTGGAGATCTAGAGTGGGGACATATTTTTCTTTCTTCCATCGGAGCAAAAAAAGGATGGCTTGATAAACTCAATGGAGTATCTGGTAAAATTAGTCATGAGTTGGCTAAAGAAGTGGAATCGAGGCGAACTCTGAAGTTCATATTTAAAGAGGATCAAAGTATCAAGAAATCAAAAGGGTTGAATTTTTAATTTTTAAGCACAAATTTTTACTACCGCTCTCTTTGAGGCGGACTAACCTCGCCAAATGGCGATGGTCAAATAAACTCTAATTTTTAAATTCTAAACAAATTTAAATTAAAACTCTTCTTTAAAAATTAAGATTTAAAAAATTATTTATAAAATTAAAAATTACAAAATTAAAAATTTTTCAAAAAAATTATGAAAAAAATACTTCTCGCTACTGGAAACACAGGGAAGGCTCAAGAAATGCTGGAATTTTTTGGGGATGATTTTGAGTTTTTACTGCTTTCTGATTTTCCCTCTGTTCCAGATGTGGAGGAGGATGGTATGACTTTTGAAGCAAATGCACTTTTGAAAGCTCAGTATTTTGGTCGCCAATTTCAGGTGCCTACGCTGGGGGAGGATTCTGGTATTATTCTGGAGGCCTTTCCGGAGAAGTTTGGACTCCGGACGCGGCGAGAGATTCCTTCTGGTACGGATGAAGAATGGCTGGAAAAATTTATGAATCTCATGGATGGCGTCGAAAACCGTCGAGCAACCTTTTATTCTGCGATGGCTTTTTTTGATCCCGTACGAAATATTGAAAATGTGGTGTTGGGAACTACTTCGGGAGTGATTTTGGAGGATTTGGCTACAGAGATGGAGCCAGGGATTCCGGTTTCGGCGGTTTTTGTGCCAGAAGGATCAGATCAGGTTTATTCGGCGATGACGAAATTTGAAAAAAATGCGGTGTCGCATCGGGGGAAAGCAGCGAGGGAAATGGAAAATTTTTTAAACGCGGAACTCGGAATGCGGAATGTAGAATGAAAAAATATTTAGTGATTTTTCTTGATTCTTTATTGTTAATTTGTAATTCTAGGTGTGTACTTTTTAATCACAAAAAATGACCAACAAAGATCAACTCATCGCCGGCCTCAATAAAGCTCTCGAATGGGAGTATGCGGCAGCGGTGCAATATGTGCAGCATGCGGCCGTGATGACCGGACCACAGTATGATGGAATTGCAAAAGAACTTGTCGTGCACTCTCAAGAAGAGCTTCAGCATGCGGTAGCAGTGGCAGAACAAATAGCTTTTCTCGGAGGGACCCCTTCGATTGATGTGGAAAAACGAGATATTGCCGAAGATGCGGTGACGATGCTCGAACAAGATCTGGCAGGAGAGGATTTGGCGATAACTATGTACAAAGCCCTCATCAAACAAGCAGAAGAGCTGGGAGAATATGGGCTTCGGAGAGTGCTTGAAGATATTCTCATGCAAGAGGAGGAACACAAAAGAGATATACTTACGGCTTTGGATAGATAGTTGAGTAGCTCAAAGCTCAGAAATTACAAGAATTAAATTTTTAAAAACGAAATGAAAATAATTACTCCGATCAAAACAAAAACATTTGAACGGTTAAAAAGGCTTGTAGAGCAGGTAAATTATCGAGCCGATGTGATTGAGGTTTGGTTGGATGAAGCCCACAAAGAACCAGATTTTTTTGAAAAATTAAAAGATTTTTTTGATGAACTGTCTTACCGAGCGAGAATTCCCAAAAAGCTAAAATTCCTCGGTGTTTGTAAATGTCCGGCAGAGAAGGGGAATTTTGATGGGACGGAGACGGAGAGAGTAGAAATCCTACAAAAGTTTTTAGATGCGGGAGGACACTATGTAGATCTGGATGTAACCTTGAACTCTGAAGAACACATCCAAAAAATCCCATCAGATAAGCTGATTTGTAGTTATCATGATTTTGAAGGAATGCCTGGAAATTTGAATAATTATTTTGTTCGTGAACAAAAATTTAGTCCAAAAATTTATAAATTTGCGGTGACTCCAAAGACAGAAGAAGAGTTAGGAGAATTTGTCTGGTTTGCCAAAAACTTTCCGGCTGACAAAAAGGGGATTTTTACTACGATGGGGAAGTATGGAGCGGAGGGGAGAGAGCGAATTGAGCAGATCAAAGAAATCTGGGGGAGGTTTTATGCCTTGGATGAAGATAGTCGGACAGCGGAGGGGCAGCCGGTTTTGCAGTGAACAGCGAACAACTAACAGAGAACAAAATAGGAGCAGTTTTTGTTTTTTTAGAAAAATGCTTGACAAAAATTAATAAATAGTTATAAATACATCACATTTTTATTTTTTAACCCTTTTAAAAATGGAAACTTATAAAGCACCCTTTGTAGAAAACGGTTGTAGAAAAGCTACAGCACACAACGATGAAACTGAAGTTTGTTCAAGTAAAGGAATTGCTCTTTCTCGCTATGATGGAAGCCTTGTTTCTTTGGAAGAAATTTTTCCAGGAGAAGATCTAGCTGATATCATTGATGATGGAATGAGTGGATTTGAAGGATTAACTATGATTGAAGTTGCCCCTGACGTTTTAGCTGTAGCAGGACTCGTTTCCGAAGATGTTCATGATATGATAGATGTACTAGGAAAAGCTGCATAATTATTCAAAAGTTAAAAAATCACAAACAGGTCGGAGATAATTCTTCGGCCTGTTTTTTATGTTATTCCAGGAAGACAAAGATCCATATCTTTGCCGGGTATAAATTTTGAGTTGCTTCTCGACGAGGTTGGGAAACCTCGCCTTCCGATTTTGGGGGCTTGAGTTTTTTTTGACAAAAAACATCTGAAAGCGTAGGTTTCAGAAAGTGCCCCCTTTTGTTAAAGGGGGTTGGGGGATTTCTTGCACGACCTTTGTTTGTGCTCGAAACCCTCTAAATCTCCCAAAACCCCTCTATCCCAGTAAATCAACTGTGCCTCCCCTTATAAAGGGGAGCAAGGGAGACTTCTAATTTTTTAACCCCCTAAATATGAAAATCAAAAATCTCTGGCATTCGGCCAATGCCTTGTTTCGTGAGAACTTGCTCCTGATCATCATCGTCCTGGGAGCTGGATGGTGGATCTTTTTTTGTGACGATGGTCCGGTGATCATGGAATCCAAGAACTACGCTCGTATGGAAATGGAAGAGTCTGCCATGGACTTTGCTCGTGCTCCCATGATGGCCAAAAACACTTCTTTTGGTCGTGGAGGTGGGGGAATCATGCCACCAGTTTTTGATGGAGGATTTGATCCAGATCAGACTGACAAAAAAGTGATCAAAAATGGGAATCTCACCGTAGAAGTAGAGGATACAGAAGTGGCACGAGAATCAGCAGAAATGATTGCAAAAGATCTGGAGGGAGCCGTGACAAATTTAAATTCTTGGGAGGTGCGACCAGGGATTCTCTCCTACAACATGACCCTCCGAATCCCCGCAGAAATGCTCGAAGAAGCGGTAAAAATGCTTGCCGCTCTGGGGGTGAAAAAATCTGAAGGGTTCTCTGTGCGGGATATCACGGCGGCTTACTACGATACCGAAGCACAACTCGAGAACCTGGAAGCTCGGCGAGATCGACTGAGAGAACTCATGGAAAGAAAAACAGAAAATCTGGGCGACGTGCTTCAGATAGATCGAGAGCTCAGCTCTGTGCAACATCAGATCGAAAACCTCGAGCGACGACAAAAAGGTCGGGACATCGATGTAGGATACTCCACTTTGCATTTGAACTTACAGCCAGAACCGGAGATCGGGGACTTTACTACGCCAAACTGGACGCCTGAGAGATCTTGGAAACAAGCGGTCAATGATTTGATTGGATCTTTGCAGGGAATCTTTGATAAAGCCATAAGTATTCTTGTTTTTGCACCGATTTGGGTACCGATTTTATTACTAGGATGGTGGATAAATCGTAGATTTTTTAAGAAATAATGGATTTTCCTGAAAAAGTTCAAAAGTGGCTCGATAAAAAAGTTTTTCCGCAAAGGCTTCTCCTTTCTGGGGCAGGAGACAACCTGGAGCTTACTCTTGAGCTGGCTGCTCAGCTGCAGGAAGTCTCACGAACACAAATTGAAAAAGGAATCCATGCCGATACCAAGGTTTTCCGAGATGAGGGAGAAAATTTCAAAATAGGAGAAGATGGGGAAGACCAAAACAGTATCCGAGGAATGATCAAATGGTGTTCGCAGAAACCTACAGCGAACTGGAGAATGATCATTTTGGAAAATATCGAACGAGCTTCCCACGGATCTTTTCATGCAGTCCTCAAATTGGTCGAAGAACCGCCGCCTCGAGCGATCATCATTTTTACCACTCAGAATCATCACCAACTTTTGGACACGATTCTTTCTCGGATGACTATCGTTCGTCTGGCCAAATCACCGGATGATTCGGAGATTTCTGACGAAATTCAGCACTTTCTCGAGAGTTCTGACCTGATTGCCAAATTTCAAAAGATCGATCAACTAGTTCAGCAATCAAAAGAAGCTAAAGATAAAACCATTGTTCTTGATTTTTTACAGCAATTGATCGTGTACGCCCGTATTTTTGATAAACATCGGCCAAGTTTGGACTTGCTACATGAGACGCATCGGGGATTTAAACAAAACATAAATCAGAAACTTTTGCTGGAACGATTGGCACTTGAGATTACGAAGTAGTTTTTACTAAATTTTTAATTTCCAATTTTTAATTTTTAAATAATTTTTAAATTCTAATTTTTAAAAAAATCCATAGTTTACCACTGTTTGAGACATTAAAAATTAAGATTTATTTACAAAATTATAAAATTAAAAAATTAAAAATTCCCAAGAGGAACCTTGCTTTATGTTGATTTAAATGATATTTTTGGGCTGATGAAGAAACTGAAAGCGGTAGATTTACTCAGACATCGACTCATTTGGGTTTTTGCTCCAGACGAGGAGGAATTTTTTCATCACGAAAAAGTATTTGTTAAAAATAACAAGGAGCAGTTAGTCGCAAAAATCGTTGATCCGGAGGGCCAAAGTTCAAAGAAACAAAATGAAGATGATTGGGTGTTTGAAAGAAAGTTAACGGCCAAAGATTTGGAGGATTATGAGAAAGCTCAAGAAGGAGAAAAAGAACGGATTCTGAAAACTCAAGAATTGGCGAATGAGCAGAACCTGGAGATGAGAGTTTTTGCTTCTCGGGTGGGTTGGCAAAAAAGAATCGTTTCTTTCTTTTTTACTTGCGAAGAAGCGGTTGATTTTCGGGAGTTGCTCAAACTTCTCAATGCAGAATTCCAGTGTCGGATACATCTGGAGCGAGTGGGGGCTCGAGACAAAGCAAAAATTATCGGAGGGTTTGGTGCTTGTGGGCAGGAGACTTGTTGTTCTACTTTCAAGGTGGATCTCCCCCCAGTTCCTATGGATGCAGTGCGAGACCAGGGGATTATGATCAAAGATAATACCAAATTGATGGGGTTGTGCGGCAAACTAAAATGCTGTCTGCTCTATGAAGTGGCTGATTATCGCAAAATGCGAAAATCTCTTCCGCACCTCAAGCAAACGGTCACTACTTCAAAAGGCCAAAAAGCCCGGGTAATAGGACTTGACATTTTAAACCAAAAGGTTAAAGTAATAGTGCTTGATTCTGATACGATGGAAACCTTTGATGCATCAGAACTCAAAAAAGAATCTTCTGGATCGGAAAAAAGTACCCAAAAAGCAAAATAAGAAGGAATAAAATTTATTTAATCCCAAAATACATTATGGATTTCCCGCTTTCTCCACTAGATGGCCGATATTATCCCAAAGTCAAAGAACTGGGTCCCATCTTCTCGGAGTTTGGTTTGATGAAGGCACGAGTTTCTGTTGAAGCAGAATGGCTGCTTTTTTTGGCAGAGCAGGGGATAGCTCCAGAGATGGATACTGCTGTGCAAGAAAAATTGAAGGAAGTAGTCAAAAAATTTTCAGAAGCCAATTTCCAAGAAATCAAAGAAATCGAAAGTACGACCAATCATGATGTGAAAGCCGTGGAACTTTTTCTTCGCGAAAAAGTCGATAAAAAATATTGGCCGTGGATTCACTTCGCGTGCACGTCGGAGGATATCAATAATCTCAGTTATGCTCTGATTTTGCGAGATGGGAAAAGTGTAGTTTTATCAAATTTAACTAAAATTTCAGATGATCTAAAAAATAAAGCAAAGCAGTGGAAATCTGTCCCGATGCTCTGTCGAACCCATGGGCAGACCGCCACGCCCTCTACCATGGGCAAAGAAATGGCGGTTTTTTACCACCGATTAAATCTAGGAATTCAAGCTACAGAGTGCTTACCAACTCTGGGAAAAATAAATGGTGCTACTGGAACTTATGCGGCTCATCAGGTTACTTTTCCAAATGTAGATTGGATCGGATTGTCTCAGGAGTTTGTGAAAAAAAAGCTAGGTCTGACTTGGAACCCGCTCACCACCCAAATAGAATCGCACGACGGACAAACAGCCCTGCTACACAATTTGTGTCATTTTTCTAGTATTTTGATAGATCTGGCTCGAGACATCTGGGGATACATCAGTCTGGGCTACTTCGGTCAAAAAGTGATCAAAGGGGAGGTCGGATCTTCTACCATGCCGCATAAGGTCAACCCGATTGATTTTGAGAATGCCGAAGGAAATTTCAAACTGGCTCGAGGGATTGCTCGGACTTTGGCAGATGAATTACCAATTTCGCGGTGGCAGAGGGATCTCACGGATTCTACTCTTCAGCGGAATTTTGGACTTGTTTTTGGTCACTTTTTGCTCGGTCTCAAATCACTCGAAAAGGGGCTGGGAAAATTAGAACTTCGAGAAGAGATTTTATCCCAAGATTTAGAAAACGCACCGGAGGTGCTCACGGAAGCGGTTCAAACCGTCCTGCGAGCTCATGGGCATCATGATGCCTACGAACAGCTCAAAGACTTTTCCCGTGGAAAAGCACTAAATTTGGAACAAATTTATGAATTTATAGATTCGACCGACCTGCCAGAAACTGAAAAAAGGAAGTTAAAGGATTTAACTCCGGCCAAATACGTTGGTTTGGCAGCAAAATTGGTCGAGCAGTTTGTAAAATAGATTAGCCAGAAATGGTGATAGAACTGTCTGGTAGTTCTCCTCCTGGATGATGTATTGTCATGGTTTGCTTTTTTTCAACATCTTCCACCGCTACGGCCTTTTTTATACCGGTGGCCAAAAATACAGGATTTCCATTGTCATCAATGTAAACAGCTCCAAATTTTCCTTTAAAATTTTTACCTTCGACAAAAGCATTAAATTCTTTTTCGAATCCTGCAGCTTTAATATCCAGAGAATAGTCATCTTTGTTGATACCGATCGGATGGATTTCTCCACCATTCATAAAAAATCCAAATATTCTTCCTTTCAATGTTGATAATTCAGCAGCATTTTCTACCTCTTCTTGACTGAGTAGTTTATCGGGGGTGATTCTTACGAAACGACTTCCGTCTTCATTTTCAGCTGTTTCGCCTATCATTCCTGTGATAAATAGTTGGTTCGTGGTTCTGGAATATTCTAGTCGTTTTTCGACTCCCTTGGACCATGTTTTTTCTGCTTTTTTTTGGGCTTGTGGAGGTTTTGGGACTTCAGGCGGAGAGGTTGGTTTGGGAGGTGGTTGTGTGGTAGGAGCGGCAGGGGGCGTTGTTTTGGCCGGTTCTGATGGAGATTCCGGTGGGGCTTCTGTAGGTTTTGGAGGAGTTTTGATTTTTTCCTCATCTGGGAGATTTGCTTGAGGTTTCATGGGTGTTTCATCTGGTTCGTCTGCTCTCGGATCTTCTTCGTCCTCTCTTTCTGGAGCAGGAGGGGGAGTTAGCGTTTCTTCAGGTTCAACAGGAGCTTCTGGAGGTGGTGGAGATACTGGTGCTGGAGGAGTAGGTTCTGGGGCAGGTGGTTTTGGTGGAGGGGGAATTTCTTCTTCCTCCTTTTTCATTAGAGCGTTTAGGCCACCAGTTTCTGGACGAGTAGTTCTTGTTTGCGTATCAGAAACTCCAGGAGCAGGTACAGAAATAGTAACCTTTTCTACTTTTTGAACATTGTCTCCAATTGGAGTTGAAGCAATTAGAGCGGCAAAGCTGATATTTTTTACAGCTTCATATATAGCATATCCTCCTCCTATGAGAGCGGCTCCTTTCAGGGCTCGTTGTCTCTTTCTCATTTTTTCAATATCGTTTCTTAAACGAATTCTTTTTGCATTGAGTCTTTTTTTTAGTTTTTTTCTATCTATTAATTCTTCTTCTTTAAATAAACCCTGTTCTTGAGCTTTTTTCCAGATTTCTCTATTTGCTCCGGCAAGCCCTCCAACATTTTTTGTATCAGTAATGAGTCTTGGAACTTTCCATTTTTTGGAAAAATTAGGATTACGCTTTTTGAAGGTGCTTCTCGCGAAGTATTCAATCACTAATTCTCTTTTTCTTTTCCTCATTTCTCTTATTTGTTGTTTTGTTTTTCTTGTTTCGAGTTCGTCTAGTTTTTGCAGTACCGTTTCCACGGAGAGTGGGGTTGGTGCGAGAATATGCTTTTCACGCAGATAATTGGTCGTATTTCTGGATATTTCCATTTTTAAAATCAAAAAATCATATTTTTTATATATAATTTTACAAAAAAGTCAAGTTATTTTTAATAAAACCATTTTCTGCTCCCCTTTATAAGGGGAGATACTTGTTTAAAGATTAGGATAGAGGGGTTTTGAGAACGAACGATTGGTGTGCGAAAAAATTCCCAAACAAACCCCCTCTGTCCCGATAAATCAAATATGTCTCCCTTTTTCCAGCCTTCGCTTCCCCCTACACCGAGGTTTCGGCTGACAGGCAGGGGAGAAGAAGCACAAAAGGGGGATTAGTAATTTCTTTTCCACTTTCGGTACTTTTCTATCGCGTAGTTGAGCCAGTATTTCCAAGTAATTGGATAATCCTGTACGTGGCAATAATTTCTTTCTTCTCCGCCAAATCCTCGTTTGAATCTGGATAATCCATACCAGGGATGATTTTTTTCTTCTTCTCCACACACACCCCAGAAGTTGAATTCCTGACAGCCTCGCTTCTTTGCCTCTAGGATGGCAGACCAGATCGTGGCATGTGCCACGGGGAGCTTGGAGTATACGGAGGCCCCTTGATGATAGTAGGCTGCATTTTTATCAAAAAGAATGATAGAGCTGCTCTGGTACGCCCCCTCCACGCTGGCAGAAAAAATCTGGCAGTCGTCGCCAAAAACTTCCAGTTCGATTTCGGTAGATTTTTTTGAAAAAGGAACAAACTTCTGTCTTTTGACCGTCTCGGTGTGCAGATCCCAGAAAATTTTCAAATCTTCCGAACTGTTTCCCATTTTGGTTTTGATCCCTACTTTTTCGATTCGACGGACTTCGTAGCGGGTGGATTTACGCATTTCAGCTAGGATTTCTTCCGCATCTTTGGTGATGTCGAGGGTCCAGGTTTTTTCTGGATTAACCAAGTGCACTGGTGCGGATCGGAATTTTTGTTCATAAAACAGCTTTTCTATCGCAGAATCGCCTTCTATCAGTGGCGATATCCGCACAAAATCACATTTTTCACTCTTTCCAAGTTCTACATATTTTTTCAAAAACCATTTTATTAATTCTTCCTTCTGCCTTCCACCTTCAGCCTTTAGAAGCGGTCCATGTGGTACATGTAGAAAAGTTCCTCGTTTTGCCTCAATCTTCTGGATCAGGGCGATTCCGATCAGTTTTTCATTGTCAAAAAGCCCAAAAAGAAACACTTTTTCTCCCATTTTTTCCCGGAATTTGGCGTATTTGGAAGTCTGGAGGAAGGTTTTTTCTCCTTTGTATTCGTTGTAAAAATTATCGAATTCCTGTGGCGAAATATCGGTAAGGGAAAAAGTCATCGGTGGTATTGTACCGAGAAAAATGAAAATTGGCGAGAAACTTTTTACGTGAGCGTCAGAGTGTCGATTATATAAGTTTTTCCTTTCTCGACTTTATCGTCACCTTTTCTACCTCGTTTTGTGAGAGGGGATTCGTATTTCATTGTATAACCGCCATCTGTTTTTTTAACAACAAAAATATATTCTTTCCCTCCTATTTTTCCTGTAAATTTAGTCGCTCCTGGCTTTTTGATTTTTTTCTTTTTTATTTCTGTAATTGCAAATGGAATTGTTTTTTTGCTGGTAATTTTTTCTTTTAGACTAAAATTAATACCGCCTCCCAATTTCTCATCCAGCCTTGTTTTTAGACGTCGTACCTCAGAAAAATTTCTTTCTTGTCTTTTTATTTTCTCTGTAAAGATGTTTTTTACACTGTTAGCAACCTCAATGATTTTTTCTCGCATGTCATCAGCATTCGTTATTTTCCAAATTCCTTCTTTTTCCAGTTTTTCAAAGAATTTTTTTCTGGTATTCGGTTGTTTAATTTTTTTCAACACATCAATCCCCGCTGGAGAAAATATGCTTTGAGGAGTTTTTTTTACCCACTTTAGAGGATTTTTTGATTTTCTACTTGGAGCAAGCCAAGCAAGTAATTTATCAAACTTTTTTTTCTCAACTATTCCTTTTAGCTCTTCTCTTCTTTTGTTAGGCAGTGTTTCGGCAGGATCTTTTGTCTCTGAAGATGTTCCCTCTTTTCCTTTTCCCACCCACGAAATAGTAGGTGAAACAATATTGGAGACGAATACTAAAAACATCAATAGTTGAGCGAATGTGCCGCTACCAAGTTTTTCCATACTGCTCATTGGTTTTAGACCTCTGGCGATCTCTGCTCGTTCTCTTCTACTACGACCAGTCATCACATATTCAAGATCTGGATTTCCCCAATTAAGGGTAAGTGCTTCATTTAGAGTTCTTGTTATTCCCCCAGACGCTTTCCAAAGAAAACTTCCACCTGTTTTAACTACATCCCCAGCGGTTTCTGGATCTGCCAAAATTCCGGCAGTTAATGCACCGATCACAGCTTTTTTCTTTTTGCTTCCAGGAACTGCCCAAGCTGCTAATCCACCAATTGCAAGTGCTCCCCCTGCGTGTCCGGCGATTTCTGCTCCGGGTTTTTCCATATAACGTTCTATTTTTTTACCCCTTTCTTCTATCCAACTCGCAAATCTTTCTACTTTATCTTTTCCCCACTCAGAAACAAATTCTCCTTCACTCCATGCTTGAACTTCTGGATCTTTTTCGAGATTTGTGATGACCTCTTGGATGATTTTTTCTGCTTCTGCCCAATTATTACTCTCAGTTGCAACTAAAAATTTTTTTTGTATTTCAGGGTTTTTAGCGATATAGGCTTTTATTTTGGCTTTCATTTTATGAGAAAGCTCTGCAGTAACTCTTTCGAATTCTTCACTTTCTTGCACTTTTTCTACTTCTCTTTTGCACTCTTTGAGCTCTTCGCCCGTTTTACCGACACAAGATTTTTTTTCTACATCCCGTTTTAAGTTAGTTTTTTCTGCGACAACAGAAGATAACTGCTCTTCTTTTCCTGGACCAGTTTCTGGAGTTTGATCAGTGTTATAAATAAAAATTCTTACCATTTTTTTACAATTTCAAAGCCCGGATCCAGAGGTCTACAAGTGATTCTTTTTTGTCTTTGAGTTCTTCAAGTTCCACTTTTTTGAGTACATCTCTCAAGTCATCTGGTTTGAGCATTCCCATTTGGAGCGACAGTTTTTGGTCTTTTTCTGCTTTTTGAAAATTCACGATCGATACTGCTTGCATCTCATCGTACACAAACCAGAATCCAGAAAAATCATCCCAAGGGAAAAATTGAGTATCGACCTGTAGCCCTTTTTCGAGAATCCCGATCTGATGTGATTCATGTCCCTTCCGATGAAAAAAGAAATAGATGGCCGCTACCGCAAAAAAAGTGAAAGCCATCACCCAATCTCCCGTCCACAGGGCCCATCCGGCTCCACCAAAGATAATCAGACAAAAAATACCCATCCAGACCCATCCTCGACGATGAGGGTGATAATCATGGGCTTCCCAGGCAAATATCACCTTTCCTGGATCAAAATTTTTCGGTTCTGGTTTCTTTTTAGGCATTTTTATAGGGATATATCTCTTCATTATAGCACAAAATAGGCGAAAAACCAAGGGAAAAAGGTTGAAAGTGGGAGGTTGTAGGTGGTAGGGGGGGATTTTCCCTTTTTTTACCTGATTTATGGTTGATCGACGCCGCCGTGGGAGAGGGGATTGCAGCGGAGGATTCGCCAGCAGATCCGTGGAATTCCGGTCAAAAATCCATGTTTTTCAAGTACGAGAATGGCAAATTGAGAACAACTGGGATAGAATTTACATCCGCAGTAGGGGAATGCTTTTCCGGCAGAGGAGTGGTCGGGAGAGCAGGTTTTTTGGTAGATTTGGATCAGTTTGATGCTGAGTTTGGCGAGGAGTTTATCAGGAAAGAGGAGGATGGTTTTCATAGTTTTTAGTCAAAAATTTTTAATTTTTAAGCACAAATTTTTAAATAATTTTTGAAATTCTATTTTTACTGGCCGCTCTGCAGCGGAGTAACCTCGCTAAATGGCGATGGTTAAACATTGAAAATTAAGATTTATTTATAAAATTAAAAATTATCCACCCTCCATAGTTCCAAAGTTAGTTATCAAACTTACTGTAATATTGAATAACTCTTAACATGATACCAAAATAGCAGAATTACGGCGGACGGGCAAAATTAAAAATTTTCTTTTAGTTTCCAGACGAAAGAAAATACTTCACCAAATCTTCGGCACTTAGATTTTCTGGGGCTTTTTCTAGTGCTTTTTTGATCGTGACTTGATCGTAACCGAGTCCTTCTAGTGCTTCTGCGGCTTCGATGAAAGCCGGATTTTGCACGTTTCCCGTTCCAGATTCGGCCGACAGATCTATCTTCCCGCGGAGCTCGATGATGAGTCGTTCGGCTTTTTTCTTGCCGAGTCCTGGGATTTTGGTCAGAAATGCGACATCGCCCTCGTCTACAGCCTTCATGAAGTGTTGAGGCGGAACGGAGACCATGGCGAGAGCCATCTTTGGGCCAATCCCTGAGACGCTCAGTAGTTTTTGAAAAAGCACTTTTTCATCACGATCACCAAAACCGTACAAGGAGATTTCATTTTCTCTCACGACGGTGAGGATCTCTGCGGCAAAATCTCCATCCTTCTGGACCATAGCCAGTAGGCTCCCTGCCGGGAAAACCTCATAACCAACGCCTCCGCTGGTGAGGACGGTGATGGATTTGTCGGAGATGGCGATAGCTTTGCCAGTGAGGTGGGCGATCATGCGGAGAGAATATCGTAAATTTTGAATTTTGCCAATAGAGTTTTAGGCAGCCCTCTGTATATAAGGATCATCAAAACCTCCCAAGAAGGCTTCTCTATCTCCTTCATCTCTGTGTTCTCTATAAAACTTTGAAAAATCAGTAGGATCCATCGGTTTTCCATAATGAAAACCTTGGGCATAAAAAGCAAGGTGATGAGGAACTCCTACTGTTTTTCTCAAAGCCAAAAGCTCTTCAATCTGACGGTTATTTTCAACTCCCTCTGCAACCACTTCTCTCTGTAAGTCTTTTGCATAAGTGAAGACAGAACGAGCAATCTCTCTAGAAGTAGGATCTGTCACAATGTCATCAACAAAATTCTTATCTATCTTTATGCAGTCAGCATACAAGCTCTTCAGATTTTTAAGACTAGAGTACTCAACCCCAAAATCATCGATGGCAATTTCAAGTCCAATAACATCACGAATTTCTCTCAAAATTTTATTTATTCGTTCATAATCAGAAAGAATGCTTTCTGTCACTTCTATTGAGAGTCGTCCTTTATAGTCGGGATTAATTCTTTTTAGTGCTGCATCTGTTTCTCCCGCTATTCTTCTGGTTCTTGCCAAAAATTCCTCCGCATTTTCTGGATCTAGTTCCCGAGGAGAAACATTATAAGCAATTCCCACATCAATCCCCTGTCGAGCAAAATCCAAAATCGAATGTGCCGCTGCTTGCATAACAAAAGTTCCAATAGCTGGCATTAATCCCTCTCTCTCTGCTACACCAATAAAAGCTCCTGGAGGAATTCTTTCTGTATGGTTCGTATCTTTGTACATCCTGAGAAGAGCCTCTGCCTTAGTTGGGACCCCAATTATTCTTTTTTCTGGGATAATTAAGTCCGCTAGTTTATGTGCTGGGTTCTCAGTAGCTTCTCTAATTAAGAATGAAGCTAATTCTTCTGGAGGCGGAAAAGGTACTCTCCCTAAAATAGATGTTATCTTATCATCATCAAGTCTTTTTCTAATTTCTTCAATTGCAAATTGATAATTCTCCTCTTTTAACATAGCGGCTAATTTATTTATTTCTTGGTCTTCAAATGCTCTAACTAACTCTTCTCTTACTTCTACTTCCGCTGCTGGGTTCAAATTAATAATATTAGCAATCCTTTCTGGCCTATAAATTCCAGCTGAAGGCCTTGTTTTAGGTTGCATTTGAAAGAAAAAAAGTCCTTTTCCATTGGCGGTATTTTCTTCTTCTGCCTCTATTCTATCCAAAAGTTCTTGAGGACTTATTTCTTCTGCGAGCCTTTTTTTGGCTTCTGCGGGAAGAATAAAATTATTTAAAAAACTTTCTAATTGAGATCTCAAATATCTAAAGGCCTGATGATAATATTCATGTGTTTCCGTATGAGTTTTTTTATCAAAAGCACTTCTATGAGTAATTGTCCTTTGTCTTATGCGTGGTACTAGCAATGTTTTTTGAGCTTCTCCTGCTGCCTGAGGAAAATCTTTAAGTCGTTCTGGAATTTCCACTACTATAGACTGTACAAAAGCTTTATATAGTCTGGTCCAAAAAGTTAACTCCCCATCTCCTCCTGCCTCAATAACTGCCTTTGCTTTTTTACAGGAAGTCACAATATCTACTTTTCCCTTATCTCCTTCATCTGCTGGATATTCATCTTCCAAAAAAGTCCTAATACATCTTGATGTTTCATGTCGAAAAAAAACAGCCATTTTCCTGGCATACGGAGCATCCGCTTCTTCATCTGAAATAGCATTTACGGTCACACATAGATCCCCATCTGAACTGCTAGAATAGGGAATTGTTTCACGAAATTGTTCTTCTGTGTTCATTTTGGAAAATTAAAAAAAAACAAAAATAGGGCTTTTTTTCTATTTTTATTTTTTTTGCAGTTATCAGCCTATTAAAAAAATCTTAAGCAGCAAGTTTTTTCTCCAAAACCTCTGGCTTTTGGTGCTTATGATGAATTACTACTTTATGATGCACCGATCCATCTTCTTTTGTAATAGTCTCTTCTACCCGTGCATGGACTGCATCTTTCGCTTCAAGTATTTTTTTAACCCGATCTCCTTCCAAATGGCCAAGATGATCTTCTGCAAAAAACATTTCCTTATGCCCTCCATTCTCAAAATCATGAAGCTGAATTTCTTTTAATTTCATTGAAAGGTCTGAATTTCTAGAACTTCTTAATTTAGGAGGCTTTGCACGATCTTCCTCATTTATAAATGTTAAAAAATTCTCCTGGCGATCTCCTCCAATCCCAAGCCCGACTCGTATAACATCACAACTATGTCCCAAAAGTCTTATCATTCTTCTATTATTTTCAGGAGCATACATCCATTTTCTTTGGGTTTCTGCTCCTAATTTTTCTTCGTGTTCAAAATTAGCAACTGTTAATTCTATTGTCTCCGGGATTTCTCCATCCGGAAATTTTGTTTGCAATACAAAATCCCGAACCTCTTCTGGAATATCTTCCAATCTAAATGATTCTTTTTTGTAATATCCTCGATATTTGACGGGGCCATCTATTTCTTCCACTGCCGCTTTCTCTCCTTGATTCATAAAACGGAAATCCCCTACCTTTTTTTTTCTTCCATAACCTTCGACAACATTGGCCAGATAGATAACCTTCTCACAGAGTTCACTTGTTTTTTGTTCTACTACAGAACAATAATTCTCGATGGATTCAATTTGGTCTGGAGTTAAACTTTCTTCTTGAAGATCTCCACTCTTCAGAGCTTCTATTAACCCAGGGGCTGCCTTCGCAGCATTTATTCCTTTGCTTTCAGGGACTACTCCATGGGATCTATGAAAATGATCTTGTCCATGAAAATTCAAAACATTAGCCACAGCATCATGAAGAGGGCTTGTGTTATCATGTCCTAACCCCTCAATACTTCCTCCAACTCCAAATCGAAAAAGAAACCGAGCCCCAAAAAACTGAGATCTTTGAAATTGTTGCGTAAATTTAGTCATGTTCTATTTTATTTTTTTAAATAAAAACCTGCCGGGATGATTACAAATCTTATTCAACCCGTCAAACATTTTCGC